>NZ_JBBOPX010000001.1:2360000-2771286 GCF_038003845.1 Anoxybacillus sp. FSL W8-0382
TAACGAAGCGATTCAAACCAAAGAATAAAATGGAAGGCAAGTAACGCACCAGACAACACCGCGAAAGCCCAGTCCTTTTTATTCATTAACTTCATTTCCTTTACATGTCTTACAGCAAACAATGGGGTCATGAAAACGACCGCAAAAAAGAGACGATAAAATGCAATGACAGACGACGGGGCATCTGTAAATTTAACAAAAATAGCTGATGTAGAAATAGAAAGCGCCCCAATAATTAGTGCGATATACGCCTTCATGTTCGTCATCCTTTCGAATATACTTATGAAGAAAAGGGGGAATGTCTTATGGACGCTCATGTGCTCATGAAACTCGGAATCTCTGCTGTTCTAGGGCTCATCATTGGCCTAGAACGAGAATTAAAACGAAAGCCGGTCGGCCTTAAAACATGTCTTGTCATTTCGATTGTAAGTTGTTTGTTAACGATCGTTTCGATTGAATCAGCATATACGTTTCCAAAAAGCGATCATATAAATATGGATCCGCTTCGCCTCGCTGCACAAATTGTATCTGGCATCGGTTTTCTTGGTGCAGGTGTTATCCTCCGACGCGGAAACGACAGCATTTCAGGTTTAACAACTGCCGCGCTTATTTGGGGAGCAGCCGGCGTTGGAATTGCTGTTGGTGCAAATTTTTATATCGAAGCCATTTTGTGCGTAGCTTTTCTGATCGCTAGCGTTGAGCTCATCCCTCTTGTAACAACCGTCTTCGGACCAAAACAACTGAGAGAAAAAGAACTTTCTGTCAAACTGATTGTATTAGATGCAACAAAAATTTCAGAAGTAATCGACGCTATTAAACAAAAAAATATTCGCATCAAAACTGTCCGCATTAAAGATTTAGACAACGGAAACCACTTTGTTGAGCTAAAGGTATCCGTTGATCAAAAGCAGGCAACGACAGATGTATACGAATTTATCCATCAAATTCCTTCTATTCGGAGCGTCGATATTGAGAATATTTAACTCGAAAATGATTATCATTTATATTAGTATAATTCACACACGCAACAATCTTGATTATTTACTAGTCCCATGATTGTTAGTCTTGTTTTGTCTCCCAATAGTTTTAAAAATCGAAACGGTGTTATAAAATAATGACTTGTCTTTTTAGAAAAACGAAGGGGCTGCCCAAAAAACCACAGGGTCAGACCCCGCAACACAATATATAGGACATCACGTTGGATAAATGAACGATATATTGTGAAGCTCGCGTGAGGTCAGACCCTTATGAGACAGCCTCTCTTTAATATTAACTGTTATTTTGTTTCCGCTTCTTCTTGTACGGTAAGTAAAGGAGTTTTTACACGCTTCGTGATTTCAACCAATTGGACATGGCGACCTTCCATTTTTAATACCTTAAATTCATAATCACCGTAGGAGAGAATCTCACCTTGTTGAATATCAAATTTCTCCGTTAAAATCCAACCGCCAATCGTATCGACATCGGTATCATCGATATCCGTTCCAAGTAAATCGTTTACCTCTTCAATCAACACTTTTCCATCAACAATGGTAGTATGCTCGTTCACTTTGCGAATCATCGGAACTTCATCAATATCAAACTCATCTTGAATTTCACCGACGATTTCCTCCAATATATCTTCAACCGTCACAAGTCCAGCTGTTCCGCCATATTCGTCAACTAAAATCGCCATATGGACTCGTTCTCGCTGCATTTTTACGAACAAGTCATGAATAGGGATCGATTCAATTACTTGTATGATTGGACGAATATAATCATCTAACTTCTTTTCAATCGCTTGTGGATTTCGAATACAATCCGTTAATATTTCCTTTATGTTCACCATCCCAACAATATGGTCTTTATCGCCGTCTATAACAGGATAGCGTGTATATTTTTCTTTCCTCATAATTTCCAAAATGTCCGCGATTGAATCGTTTTTATCTAATGCGACAATTTCTGTGCGCGGCACCATAATTTCTTTGGCAATCCGATTGTCAAACTCAAAAATATTGTTTACGTATTTATACTCCGACGGATTAATTTCTCCGCTCTTATAACTTTCAGATAAAATAAGCCGCAACTCTTCCTCAGAATGGGCGACTTCGTGTTCGGATGCCGGTCTTAGTCCAAATAATCCGATGATGACACGTGCTGATCCGTTCAATACCCAAATAAACGGATACATGATTTTGTAGAAAAAGATTAAAGGTCTTGAACATAACAACGTAATGGTTTCCGCTTTTTGAATCGCCAATGTTTTAGGCGCTAATTCACCGACAACTACGTGCAAATAGGTAATCGCCACAAACGCAATCGCAAAAGAAAGAAGAGATGCTACAGACTCATTCAAATTCATTTGCTCAAATACAGGACGAAGCAAATGTTCCACCGTTGGTTCCCCAAGCCAACCAAGCCCTAGTGCAGTGATGGTGATACCAAGCTGGCAAGCTGATAAATATTCATCTAAATTGCTGATGACTCTTTTTGCAGCCATGGCGCTTCGATTTCCTTCGGCCACGAGCTGATCAATCCGTGTACGGCGCACTTTGACAATGGCAAATTCTGATGCAACAAAAAACGCCGTCAAGGCAATTAAAATGCCAACCATCAGTAAATTAACTATCTCCAATTAAGCTCTCTAACTGCATGCAAACAGCTAGAGAATCCACCTCCTGCTAATTGTATAATATGTTTTTCTTGTTCTTCACTATTTCCTTGAAAGAAAATCATATATAAAAGGATTTCCACCAAGCAATATCCCTAATGAATGTAGCAATGCGTAACCTTGCTGGGTCAATGGTTTTGTCATCATCTTGATCTGTTGTTCATTTAATTGTTTGAGCAACGGCTTTAATTCCAGCACTTCTTCTTGAATATGCTGCATTTGTTCTTGAAGATGCTCAATTTTATCGATAATTTCATTCATCGGAGCAGGCTGTTTTTTCATAAGCTGCAGGCGCTCTCTTATTTCCTCGAGAGTTAAATGCTGTTTCTTTAATGCATGGATTAACTGTAAATGCTCAATACTCTCTTCAGGATAATAGCGATAATTGGTCTCAGAACGAACGGGCTCAAGCAATCCTAACTGCGTATAATAATCAATGGTTCGTTTGGAAACACCAGCTAATTCTGCAAGTTCACCAATTTTAAGCAACTTCCCAACGAACTCACTCCCCATCTATTATTATTCGGTATGTTTAATGAAATTATATAGCAAAAAAATATACAGTCAAACGTTATAGTGTTAATTTTTTTATTACAAATCTGTTCCTAGGTACCGTCAAGAATTTTGTGTAATGTAAAATAGATAGGGTATCTCTGAAATAGATTTAGAATAGAGGGGAGACTGGTTTCCTCCACACAATAGACTGAATATTCAGTCTCTTGTGTAGGAAGGGAGAATCCCCTTATCTCATTTATTTACATTAAGTTAATTGTAACATTCTTCAAACATTCGTTGAAGGGCTTCATGCGCTTCGGAAAATCCTCGTAACTTTCGTCCTGCCCATTTCTCATTAAAATCTTGGATGGTCAAATACACGACTTTTTCAGCTGCTTCTAAACTACTCAAACTGTTCATCGGCTTGAGACGTTTCCGAATCTCCTTGATCGTTCGTTCGATGGCATTGGTCGTGTAAATCACACTTCGAATACTGCAATGCACACCCATCCGTCATATTCACGTAATAAATGCTATTTTCTACACTTTTACTTGAATAAAACACGAAGCTGTTTTTCAAGGATTTTGGGTAGTGTAACTGACAAGCTTGGAAGAGCGTCGTGCTGGCAGTGCGAAGGGATCCCGATATGCTCCATAGAAAAAACCCCTGCCATGCAAGGGTTTTTTCTTTTACTCTTCCGTCAATTCTTCCACTGGAACGGTATGGCGTTCATGTTCCCTCCCACGCATATGTACGGTGGCTGTTCGGTTTGCTTCATCGTACCCATCAATCCAAACAGACTGACCGTGATAACATACACGAATATCATCTGGGGAAGAAACGATTTGCTTGATGCGATTTATATCCAATTTCATTCCCTCCTTTCGTTTATATCGTTTGTTTTTGTAGAAAAAATATGTAAGAAACGAGATTTTCTCGTCTACAATGATAAAAAAGGAGGGAAAATACATGAGATGGTACGAGTTTCTCGCTTCATATTGGCGGCTTTCTCCGCTCGCACGCATCATACTAACAATTACAACGATCATTTGTTTATTTGGGATTGTCATTCATATCGTGGAGCCACAAACATTTTCAACAACATTTGACGGAATATGGTGGGCGCTCATCACAACTACAACTATCGGTTATGGAGACCTCGTTCCAAAAACTGTCGTTGGTAAAGTTGTCGCCATCGCTCTCATTTCGCTCGGCACCGCGTTCGTCTCAGCTTATTTTGTTACACTATCTGCGAAGGCCATTTCAAAAGAAAACGCTTTATCAGCTGGGGAGCTTCCTTATACAAAAGGTCAACATGTTATTTTAGTTGGTTGGAATGAACGGATTCGCCAACTGCTCACACTTCTACCTCCCCATGTGCCGTGCCTTGTCATCGACGAAACATTGCAACGTTGGGATATGCCGAAGCACATTCATTTTATTAAAGGAAATCCGACCCACGATGATGTATGGAAAAAAGCGAACGTTTTCGACGCTCATGCCGTCATCATTACTGCGAACCAACATAAAAATGAAACAGAAGCGGACTTAGCATCTATTGTCACTCTTTTGACAATTAAAGCACTCCACCCCGATGTATATACTGTTGTGGAAGTATTAACAACACCGCAAGTCGATAATGCAAAACGAGCGGGAGCCGATGCAGTTATTGAAACGAATAAATGGATCAGTTTTTTAATGACAAATTGTCTTTCAGCCCCAAATATATTAAACGACATGGAACAATTGAAAAAACATCCGATCAAGCGTTTAACTGTTCACGATGAATGGATCGGCATGTCGTTTCATACATTGCTTACCGAGTTAAACAAGGAAGGACTATTGCTCATCGGCATTGCAAACGAGCAACAAGTAACGATCAATCCACAAGGCCATACAGCCATTCAAAAAACAGATGAGCTCATTGTATTAGTGTAATAACAGATCTTCTACATCTTTGACAAGCATCTTTGCCGTCGATACATATTTGTCTGGTACAGTTGCATCGGAGTCTTCTGGTTCGGAAAACTGATTAAACGAAGCGCTTACGTTTCCAACATGCACGTTGTCGTCTAATCCGCGCTGATATTTATGACATAGGACGTATGGGCGTTTCAATTCAACCGTTGCCCCATACGAATCAAGCTGTCCATCTACAGCAACAAATGGAAGACGCAAAAATTGATAGCCGACATCATCTGCCATTTTATAATCAAACGAACCGTGATCATAATCCCAATTTCCACCGATTACGTAACCAAGCGGTTTTAATTGTTGTTCTAACACGTTTAACAAAAACGTTTTTCCTTCTAGTCTAGATGGAATTTCAATCATATTGATCACGCCTCCTCTGTTCATTATTATGTCCAAAAAAAAGAGCTTTCCCTGCGCGCAGGGAAAGCTCTTTTAAATTTAATTATTTCAATCGCTTCTCAAGTTCTGCCTTTTTCTCTTCGTATCCTGGTTTACCAAGCAAGGCAAACATATTTACTTTGTATGCTTCTACCCCCGGTTGGTCAAACGGATTCACACCAAGTAAATATCCGCTCATGGCGCACGCTTTTTCAAAGAAGTAAACGAGATAACCGAATGTATATTCATCTAATCGCGGTAGTGTGACAACTAAGTTTGGCACGCCCCCGTCGGTATGCGCCAACAATGTACCTTCAAACGCTTTTGTGTTGACAAAGTCGACTGTTTTTCCTGCTAAATAGTTTAAGCCGTCTAAATCGTTATCTTCCGCCTCAATCGTCAACTCATGACGCGGCGTTTCCACTTTTAACACTGTTTCAAACAAATCGCGACGACCTTCTTGCACATATTGTCCTAAAGAGTGAAGATCAGTTGAAAAGTTTGCTGAAGCTGGGAAAATCCCTTTCTGATCTTTTCCTTCACTTTCGCCAAATAACTGTTTCCACCATTCTGCAAAATATTGCAATGCTGGCTCGTAGTTAATGAGCATTTCAATTGTTTTCCCTTTATTGTAAAGCACATTTCGCACCGCAGCGTATTGGTAAGCGATATTTTCTTCTAACTCTGATTTACTGAAATCTTCACGCGCTTGTGCAGCGCCTTTCATCATCGCTTCAATATTCGCTCCGCTTACTGCAATCGGTAATAAACCGACAGCTGTTAAAACAGAGTAGCGTCCTCCAACATCATCTGGAATAACAAACGTTTCATATCCTTCTTCCGTTGCTAACGTTTTTAACGCTCCGCGCGCACGGTCTGTTGTTGCGTAAATGCGTTTACGAGCTTCTTCTTTTCCGTATTTTTCTTCAAGAAGCTTACGGAAAATACGGAAGGCAATCGCAGGTTCTGTCGTCGTTCCTGATTTTGAAATGACATTGATCGAAAAATCTTTTCCTTCGAGTAAATCCATCACATCACGCATGTATGTAGAACTAATGTTGTTACCGACGAAAATAATTTGTGGTGTCTTCCGCTTTTCTGTCGGAAGCACATTGTAAAACGAGTGTTGCAACATTTCAATCGCTGCACGAGCCCCGAGATAAGAACCACCAATACCGATCACTAATAACACATCAGAGTCTTGTTGAATTTTTTTCGCTGCTTGTTGAATGCGAGCAAACTCTTCTTTGTCATATGCGACAGGAAGATCAATCCATCCTAAAAAGTCGTTTCCTTGCCCTGTTTTTTCATGAAGTGCATGATGTGCTACTTTTACAGCATCGCGCAAATACGTTAGTTCATGTTCACCAAAAAACGACAACGCTTTTGAGTAGTCAAACTGAATATGCGTCATGTACGTTTCCTCCTCAATGATTGTATCCTCTTTCACTTTAGCGAAACAAACAAAGAGAATCAAGTTAGCAAAAACCATGTAAACGGATTCATTATGACATTTTTCGCACTTTATAACGAAGCTTTTAAAATCGCCATAACATCATCGTGTTGTAGCTTTTTAAAATTACCAAACGGGCCGAACGCCATCGCTTTTTCCACTATGAGTGGCAATGATTCTTCGCCAATGTCATAATCAGCTAATCGACTTGGAGCGCCTAAGCTATTCCAAAATGCCCGAAGCTTTTCAATTCCTTCTAACGCGATTTCACGATCTCCTTTCCCTTCTGGATAAACATGAAACACACGAACGGCTAGTTGCTTAAACCGCTCTATATGTTCATCAAGCACATGTTTCATCCAGTTCGGGAATAAAATAGCTAACCCCCCTGCGTGCGGAATATCATGCACCGCTGATACAGCATGCTCAATATTATGTGTTGCCCAATCACCACGCAGCCCCATGCGTAAAATTCCGTTTAAAGCCATCGTTCCACAATATAAAATCGTTTCACGATAGTCGATATTTTGCAGGTCGTCTACAAGTTTTGGCGCCGTTTCGATCACCGTTTTCAAAATCGACTCACACATCCGATCTTGCAGTGGCGTATTTGGGGCATGATGAAAATATTGTTCTAACACGTGCGACATGATGTCAACAATACCATACACTGTATGATCTTTCGGAACAGTTGTTGTATAAACAGGATCCAAAATCGAAAATTTAGGAAAAACAACCGGGCTACTCCAACCGTATTTTTCCTTCGTTTCCCAATTTGTAATAACAGAATTTGCATTCATTTCTGATCCTGTGGCTGCTAGTGTTAATACAGTTCCAAGTGGAAGCGCCCGCTGAACGGTTGTTTTTCGTGAAATGAAATCCCATGCATCTCCATCGTATAGAATGCCTGCAGCAATTGCCTTTGCACAATCAATAACACTTCCGCCACCAACAGCTAAAATAAAATCAACTTTTTCTGCACGACATATGTCAATCCCTTTTTGAACAGTAGATAACCGTGGATTCGGCTCGACACCTGATAACTCCGTCCACCATTTATTCAATGAGCGAAAAACAGAAACGACATCATCATACACACCGTTTTTCTTAATACTGCCCCCACCATACACCATTAAAATACGTTCATACGGAGCAAGCTCTTTCTTTAGTTGTTCAATTTGTCCTCTTCCAAAAATTAATTTTGTTGGGTTGTGAAAAATAAACTGTTCCATTAAATTTCCTCCTCGTATAGTATGTTTAGAAAGATTTTTAAATCGAATTTCCAGTTGGATATGCTCCTTGACAATCGCATATGTGTAAGTGATTTGCCCACGGGGGAGGGGCGCGCCCCTCCCCCGTGGATGGCACTACATCGGGGTTGGACTTTTCGCGATGTTCTTGGATAATGGTCTTAGGATCATCGGGGACACTCTTCTCTCTCCTGTAGCTTTGACTACTTAGAAAGTCTGTCTCCCCGGCTCCTGTTCGGACTTCTAACCCGCAGGCTGTTCCCGTTGGTTTCCCATGCTGGAAGGAGCAGCTTCCAGGCAGCCCATGGCCCAACGTGAGTTCTCATATGCGAGGGTGACTGGTCAACAGGCGCGGTCCGGGGGCATCCCGAAGAGTCCCAACCCCACGATCCTACTACGATTGGAGGTGATCTCATGAAACTCTACGTCGGGATTGACGTGAGCTCAACGGACTTATACACGTGTATCATGGATCAAGAAGGAAACACGTGCGCCCAATTCAAGGTGGACAATCATCTCCTTGGCGCGACCTTCCTTCGCGATCAAATCCTCCTGTGGGCCAACAAGCTCCAACCATCCGAAATTCTCATCGGGATGGAAGCCACTTCGGTCTACAGCTGGCATCCAGCGATGTTTTTCCACCAACAGGAGGAGCTGAAGTCTTGGAATGTCAAGGTGTTTACCATCAATCCAAAGCTCATTCGCAAATTTAAAGAAGCGTACACTGACTTGGATAAAACGGACGGCATCGATGCGTGGATCATCGCCGATCGGCTTCGCTTTGGCCGTTTGAAAGTGACAGCTGTCATGCAAGAACAGTTTATCGCCCTTCAACGGCTCACGCGCATGCGCTATCATCTCGTCCATCAGCTGACTCGGGAAAAGCAGTACTTCCTCCAACACTTGTTTTACAAGTGCAGTTCCTTTACCCAAGAGGTGGACAGCTCCGTGTTCGGACATGCCATCTTAGAGCTTCTTCTCGAGTCGTTTAGCTTAGACGAAATCAGTCAGATGGACGTGCAACAGCTCGCTGACTTCTTGCGCCAAAAAGGACGCAATCGCTTTGCCGATCCGGAATGCATCGCCAAGTCCATTCAAAAGGCGGCTCGTTCGTCGTATCGGCTTTCCAAATGTGTCGAGGATTCCATCGACTTGCTTTTAGGGCTATCGATTCAATCCATCCGTAGCCTTCAAGCGCAAATTAAAGAGCTAGATAAAGCGATTACTCGCCATTTGGAAGGCATCCCAAATACGTTACAAACGATTCCCGGCATTGGTCCGGTCTACGCCGCTGGCATCTTAGCCGAAATTGGACAAATCGAGCGCTTTGACAACCAAGCCGCCTTAGCAAAGTATGCAGGTTTGACTTGGTCTAAGCACCAGTCCGGTCGGTTCCAAGCCGAGGAGACTTCCCTCATTCGTTCCGGCAATCGCTATCTCCGTTACTACCTAGTGGAGGCTGCCAACTCGGTACAACGGCATGATGCGTCGTTTCGCACCTATTACCGGAAGAAGTATGAGGAAGTACCAAAGCACCAACACAAACGAGCCCTCGTCCTCACCGCTCGAAAACTCGTGCGTGTGATCGATGCGCTGCTACGCAACGGTCAAATCTACACGCCAAGAAAGGGGGAAGATCGATAGGGGTATCGATCTAACTGATTTTGCATTAAAACCCAGTTAATGACATAAGACAAGACTGGGCTTCTTAAGTATTGCCTTTTTTCGGGTCATCGGACAATCGAATTTCCAATTTCGATGATTTTTCACCTTGACATATTACCGCAGGACTTTTTCTCCATTATTTCTAAAATAAACAAATAAGTAAAGAAACTTGCATTTTTTTCTTTTTCGTTGTGCATATTTCAAAAATAATTATCCATTCTATAAATGAATACACTACTTTACCAAGGAGGATGAACATGAGTACGTTACAACGAATCGCACTATTGCTTACTGTTATTGGAGCGCTTAACTGGGGGCTCATTGGCTTTTTTCGTTTCGATCTTGTGGCAGCCATTTTCGGCGGACAAGCATCGGCATTTGCTCGCATTGTTTATGCTCTTGTTGGAATTGCAGGGCTCATTAATCTCGTACTTCTGTTTAAACCAACGGAAGAGCTCGGACGTACAGAACCAAAAATGTCAAGGACATAAACGAACAACTCACCGATCATTCGGTGAGTTGTATTGTTTTTTCGCTTCTGCAATCCACTTTTCTAGTTGCATTTTCAATGGTTGAAATCCTAAAGGGGTTTCGATATTCATTGTTTCATGATCAACATCTCGTAAAGATAAGCTAATTCGCTTCGTTTTTTCATCAATCGCAATAATTTTTACCCGAACGGACTGCCCGACATCCACATAATCGTAAATATTTCTTACATATCCATCTGTGATTTCTGAAATATGGATGAGTCCTTGTGTTCGTTCATCAAGCGATACAAATATGCCGTACGGCTGTATTCCCGTCACAATACCCGTAACGATCGCACCTTCCTTCCACTCCAAATGAAACACTCCTCGTTTTTTGAAAAATTGTAACATAATTCGCTTAAAAAGTGTTAATTTTGTGCACGAGTATAAATGAGAACATGGTATGATAAAGTTGTAAACGAATTTTGGAGAGGTGGGAGAATAAATGAGCACAATTGGTGAAAATATTCGCATGTACCGAGAGCAGCGAAATATGTCACAACAAGAATTGGCGATGAAAGTTCGTGTAGGGGTAGCAACGATCCAAAAATACGAATCAGGTGAACAAGTGCCTGATACACCAACAATTTTAAAACTTTGTACCGCTCTTGATGTTCCAGCATCAGAATTGTTAGAACGAGCAGATGTATCCAATTCATCCAGCCTCGATCCAGAAATCGAATACTTAATTAAAGAAATTGGACTTAAACGGGCAAAACTTATTTTACGAAAAGCAAAAGAATTTAGCGAAGAAGATTTTCTACGCGTCATGCAAATGTTATATGAACTCAAATACAACAAAGAAAGCTGACGGCCGTCAGCTTTTTTTATAGTCGTTCAAGAAACCGCTTCATGCGTCGAATCGCCTCTTGTAATTGTTCAAGCGATGAAGCATACGAACAACGAATATATCCTTCTCCACTTGCTCCAAACACATGCCCAGGAACAACGGCAACTTTTTCTTCTAACAATAGACGTTCCGCAAACTGCTCTGAAGTCATGCCTGTTGATTGAATGGAAGGGAATGCATAAAATGCTCCTCCCGGCATATGGCAAGTAAGACCGATTTCATTTAATGATTGCACAAAAAAGTTGCGCCGTTGCCGGTAACTTTTTCTCATTTGTTCGACGTCATCCGCCCCGTTTTGCAACGCTTCAATAGCTGCATATTGTGCCATCGTTGGTGCACACATCATCGTATATTGATGAATTTTTAACATCGCCGCCGCCAAATCTTTCGGTGCTGCAACAAAGCCTAATCGCCATCCCGTCATCGCAAATCCTTTTGAAAATCCGTTAATTAAAACCGTTCGCTCTCGCATATGGGCAATGGCCGGAAAACTTATATATTGTTCCTCGTAACATAACTCCGCGTAAATTTCATCTGAGATAACAAGCAAATCATGCTTTGCTACGATGCGTGCGATTTGTTCCAGTTCTCCTCTATTTAATACCGTTCCTGTCGGGTTGTTCGGTGAACAAATAATTAATGCTTTCGTTTTCGGTGTCACAACTTGTTCAATTTGTTCGGGCTGTAACTTAAAGTGATGTTTTCCGCTCGTTTGAATTGGAATCGGCACGCCGCCAGCTAGCGAAACGAGCGGTGCATATGAGACGAAACTTGGTTCTACAACAATGACTTCATCACCCGGATTCAAAATCGCTCTAAGAGAAACATCAAGCGCTTGACTTGCTCCAACCGTGACAATAATTTCATTTGCTGGGTCGTATAGCACTTCGAAACGGCGCGCTAAATAATCGCTAATTGCTTTTCGTAACTCCCACAAACCAGCATTTGCTGTATATGACGTATATCCTTGTTCTAACGATAGAATGCAAGCTTCACGCACACTCCAAGGGGTAATAAAATCCGGCTCACCAACCCCTAATGAAATGACCCCTTCCATGCTCGCTGCTAAATCAAAAAATCTCCGAATACCAGATGGTTGTAAACGCGATACAGTATCAGATACGTACGTTTTCGTCTTTTGCATCACGGTGCCACCACGATTCTTCGATCTTGATCACCTTGTTCAAATACAGTGCCGTCATGTTTATATTTCTTCAAAATAAAGTGAGTTGTCGTTGAAATAACAGAGTCAAGCGTTGACAATTTTTCAGAAACAAAATGGGCAATCTCAGACATGGAACGTCCTTCAATAACAACAGATAAATCATATGCTCCCGACATTAAATAAACAGATTTGACCTCCGGGAAACGATAAATACGTTCTGCTACCTCGTCGAATCCAACGCCTCGCTTTGGTGTCACTTTTACATCAATCATCGCTGTCACACCTTCATGCCCATCAACTTTCCGCCAGTCCACAATGGTTGCATATTGTACAATGACTTTTGCTTCCTCTAACTTTTTTATCATATGCTCCACTTCCGAAACAGGAAGAGAAAGCATTTTCGCCATTGTCTCAATCGGCAATCGCGCGTTTTTTTCTAACAGTTCAACGATTTCGATTTCTTTTTCAGTTAACTTCATCATGAATCCCCCCTGTTATAAATTTTCACATAATTTAGAAAAAAATGCACGTATTTTTTCAAAAAAAGAAGCAAGACGACATCGCTTGCTGATCGCTTGCTGCTACTTCTTTTTTATGACACCACATGCGATTCGCTTGCCTGCATTTCCCGCTGGCTGAGACATGCCATCATCTTTTTCTTCATGGATTACAATCGACGTTCCGTTTTTTGTAAACAAACCGTTTTTCTCTTCTGATAAATTGACATTCGGAGCCATCAATTGTACTTTAACTGTTCCGTCTTCTTTCACGATTAAATTCGGTAAATCACCCGCATGCGCCCCCTCCGGATGAAGAAGCCCGTGCTCCTTTCCTTCTGGATTAAAATGTTCCCCTGCTGATTTAAATTCAGGCGGTTCGCATGTTCCTTTGTCGTGAATATGCATCGCATGCTCCCCTGGTGGCAGCCCTTTGAGGTTAATGTCCAGTTTTACTCCTTTAGGTTGTTGAGACATTTTAATCGTTCCAAGCGAGTCTCCATCTTCATTAATTACATTGACATCGACGCTTTTCACTTTCTCTTCCACGCATCCGCTTACAAGCAATAAAAAGAAACAAACAATTACTCGACGCACAACAAGCCCTCCAACTACATATTTACGGCTTATTATGCCCTATTTTCATTTATTTAATCTTTCGCTTGTTGTTTTTTCAGCTGCTCTTCAAATTGCTTTGCTTTTTCTTCTTGACGCTTTGAAATTTTTATAATCAACCGCATCGTCAACACCGCAGCGATGAAAAATGCCATAAACGAAATGGCAGCAGGAATGTATTCGGTTTTATCTTCTGGAAAGTACAAAAACAGTCCAAATATGATGTTAGTCATACAATCAACCTTTCCGTATATCGTCTCATCAATCGATTATACCATAAAGGCAATTGTTTCACTTTGTAAAAAGGAATATAGTTTGAGTCAAGACTTTGTGGGAGATTTTTTTCTCGACCGATTTTTTTGGTTATATATGGTTTTATAAAATCGTTATATGTAAGCGCTTTTACTTACTCTCATCCTGTAGGTATGTGCGTTTTCTCTCGTTTTAAAAACCTTTCAATGCTTGCAATGCCTCGTAAATCGGTGTCCCTGAAGATTGGCGAAGGTATGGGATGTTATCTCGTACCACTTCTGTCATTTGCGTTTGCACGCGCTTCAGTGCCTTTTTCACGATCGTTTCTCGTTTCGTTTCTTCTCGTTCTTCCACGCCATACATCACTCCATCGCGTGTCCGAATGAGTAACGTATCTTTTATCGCGACGATCGCTCGCAACATCGCTTCAATCCCTGCATCCCTCCAACTTCGACCGTTTTTACTTCGTTTCGCAAACACATGCATCGTTCCTTCCGCACTCCCCATCGCCCTCATGTTTGTCGTGTCAATCCCTTTTTCCTTCAACCATACGCGATAGTCACGCAAACATCCTGGCATCTCCTCGATTCGACGAACAAGCGCCTCGAGTTGCTTTTCCTTCTCCTCATGTTCTAACGTACCGATGGCACTTGTGAGTTCTCGTAACACACCTTCTTCATCCCATGATGCTAACTTCTTTCGAATCACCCGATATCTCGCATGACCTCGGAACAATTGACGAATCTCTCTTGCCACATGGAACCGATCAAGCTGAAAGTACCCCCTGTCCCCGAAATATTCTCGACACGCTGTAATCCATGGGGCTCCATCTCCATTGATGACCACCCAATCCTCAAACGGATCATAGCTGTATTCCTTCATCAGAAAATTCTCTACAGCTTCCCAAATCGGTTCATTCGTTTGATGAACCATATACCGTCGATTCACTAAGGATACGCGTTTCCCGTTTTTCTCCCATCCTTGGTGAATCGTGATGATCTTTTCTTCTTTTCCTTTGATGCGGCTTCGTTGACGTTTCACGTACAACCCGTCTGCTTCGATAAAAAACACGCGCCCTTTTTTCTCCATCGCACGGTGCCCTTCCACCTCTGCCTCGATGATGGACTGGCGAATCGTTTCGTGACTCATACATGCATACCCCACCAGCTTTTCAAGCGACTGCGCAGCCTGTCGATACGAAGAACCCGTCACGGCGAGATGAATCGCTGTCTCCTCTAATAGCGGACTCACTCCATGCGCCCCATCGAACTGGAGAAAGACATCGAGTAAAGACGTATACACCTTTTTTTCACGGTCAAAGTAGTAGTTTCGCTTCACTTCCACCTCTCCAAATAGCGTTTGGAGTCGGATCGTCCGCTTATCTTTGAGCGCATATCGTTTCTTGTCCCGCTGTTCTGCCAATGTGCGGTCGATCTCCTCCAACACCTGTTGAAGGAGATGACCATATTGTTTTTGCATATGTCTAAATAAAGACTGTTCGATCTCTTTTAATGTCAAGCCGTTTGTGATATAATCCTGCATGGGCTCCACTCCTTTCTTTGGTTGTATTTTTTTCGCACTTACTACCTTACCAGGAGGAGAGCCCGTTTTTCATCTATTTTGCTTACATATCTGACAGGTTCCTTATTATACCAAATCAGGAACCTGTCTTTTTTTCTCCCACAAACATTTTACTCATACAGGAATATAATTGGATTCGTAAACAATTCAGCCACTGAAAAACTGCAAAAAGAAAGGAATGACAGACGTGCATGAGACAATAACTCATGAAGTAAGCAACTTTCAATATTATGCGGCTATTGCTATCTTTTTGATTACATACGCCATAATCATTTCAGAAAAAGTTAATCGTGCTGTGATCGCTTTATTAGGTGCTGCTTTTATGATCATTTTTGGCATTGTTGACTTGAACGCAGCGTATACCCATCATATCGAATGGGGGACAATTACGCTTTTAATCGGCATGATGATTCTTGTTAATATTACGAGTAAGTCAGGTTTTTTTCAATATGTAGCAGTCAAAGCCGCAAAAATGGCGAAAGGGAGTCCGATTAACATTTTAGTCATTTTATCATTACTGACAGCTACCCTTTCCGCCTTTCTCGACAATGTCACAACGGTATTACTCGTTGTCCCGGTGACATTTTCCATTACACGCATGTTAGAGGTAGATCCTATTCCATTTTTAATTTCTGAAGTACTATTTTCTAACATTGGCGGAACAGCGACGTTAATCGGAGATCCACCGAACATTATGATTGGCTCTGCCAATAAACATTTAACGTTTAACGACTTTTTATTTAATTTAGGCCCTGTCGTTTTAATTATTATGCTCGTCATTATCGCGATTTTGTACGTCTTTTATCGCAAACGTCTTCAAGCGAACGCTGCGCTCATCGAACGGCTTATGAAAGTCGATAAAAAACAATACATTAAAGATGCGGTACTATTGAAAAAGTCTGTTTCTGTTCTCGCATTAACGATTTTAGGATTTACGTTGCATTCTGTCATTCACGTCGATGCGGCGGTCATCGCGATGACAGGCGCAGTTATTTTAATGTTAATCGGTGTAAAAGAGCACGATTTGGAAGAAGTATTTGCTTCTGTCGAATGGACAACCATTTTCTTTTTCGCCGGATTATTTACGCTCGTCGGCGGTCTCGTTGATATCGGACTAATCAAAAGTTTGGCAGAAAAAGCATTAGAAATTACCGGTGGCGATATTCACGCCGCGTCTTACTTAATTCTTTGGGTATCTGGAATCACATCAGCAACCATTGACAACATCCCTTTTGTTGCGACGATGATCCCGCTCATTCAAGATATGGCTGTTGGAATGGGACTATCTCCTGATTCAGCACAAATTGATGTATTATGGTGGTCATTATCCCTTGGCGCTTGCTTAGGTGGAAACGGAACGTTAATCGGAGCATCAGCAAACGTGATCGTGGCAGGAATTGCCTCACGTGAAGGACACGGGTTTAGCTACTTTGATTTTCTGAAAATTGGAGCGCCACTTACGCTTATTTCCTTACTTATTTCACACGCATATATTTTCATTCGTTACTTATAAAAACGCTCAAAGGCGAACTTTGAGCGTTTTTTTCTTTCCATCATATACTGCTTGCAAGGAGGGAGAACGATGTATCCAAACGTCGATATTACACAATTTACACAATCGGCAAAAGCGATCCAAAAACTTTTTAAAGACGCAACAGCTATTTCCTCAAAAATTGCGAACGATCCTGTTTTTGCGAAACAATTGATGGAGAAAGCTCAACAATCGAAACAAGAAGAAGTACAAAAACAACTCCAATCGATTGGTATTGGGTCTGAAATAAACATTTCTTTTAATCCAAATACGATTCATATAACGCTTTCTCCAAAAAAAGGCGAGTCGCCTTGTTGCCAACTCACCTTTCTTCTTTACTGGCGATAATTCGGTGCCGCCATTTGTTTCTCACCAATATGGGCTGCGTCGCGCAAATCATATCCATCATCTGTTTCACTCACATGAATGATATCTTCTTTCACCCCTAATCGATTTGCGCGAAGCAATTGTTCTTCTTCCTTCATTGTCATCCCTCCATACCGTTATATTGTACAAGTACATGTCACTTATGTATTGACGTTTTTTGTTTTATCAGCTACGATTTTGTTAACTATCAAAATAAGTAGGTTAACAAATGAAAGCGAAAGATTTAACATTTATCGCCATGTTTGCCGCGCTTATGGCGATTGGAGCAAACATTACATCGTGGGCACCTTTTCTTGTCATCGGAGGGGTTCCTATTACGCTACAAACGTTTTTTTGCGTATTAGCCGGCGCCATTCTCGGAGCAAAACGCGGCGCGATGGCAATGACAGTGTATATGCTCATTGGACTGTTCGGTGCGCCTGTTTTCGCCCGTTTTAACGGAGGGTTCTCGATAGTCGTTGCTCCAACATTTGGCTTTATTCTTTCTTTTATTCTTGCTGCTTACGTTACTGGCTTATTGGTTGAAAAAAGCGCAAACCGTTCGATAGCGCGTTTTATCACCGCAACAATCGTCGGTATGATCATTAACTATGTTGTAGGAACGAATTGGATGTACATGGCATATAAGTTATGGGCTGAAGCACCAGAAGGCTTTTCATACACAATGGCTTGGAGCTGGATGCTCGTTCCACTTCCAAAAGATATCATTTTATCAGTTGTTGCTGGTGTCATCGCACCACGCATTTACAAAGCGCTAAACGAACACCAAACATATAACGAAAACGTTGCATAACAAAGAAAAAGGAAGTTCGGTTATAGCCCGACTTCCTTTTTCTTTATATATTGTTGTCGAAACACTTGCATCGATTCGTTTTCGTTCAGTGCGATCATCTCTTGCTCCGATAATGTCCCATCTCCGCGTTTGACGACATATACATTCACTTTTTTCTTCCCCCAATGTTTATACACATCATCTACTGTTTCATAGTATAAATCAATTTTATGACCTTTAATCGCTGATCCTGTATCTGCAACAACACCATATCCGTATCCTGGGATAAATAAAATCGTTCCAATCGGAAAAACTTTCAAATCTGCTGCGATCGTTGAGTACAAATCACGTTTTACACGTACACCCGAATATGTAATGCCATAACTCGGGTGATCGGGCGTTTTTCCTGTTGACTCCACTCCCGCTGTATATCCTGTCGCTACAACTGTGACAGAAGGATATCGTGACCAGTCAAACGCTTCTTCTAGCGTCAACGATTCGTTTGTCGTCTGCTGTGACGAGAGTTGAGTCACTTGTTTTTCGTGTTTACGAAAACGATCAGCTACGTACTCATACGTATCTGATGAAAATAATGATTTAAACGAGAAAAAAGAAAAACGTGAAGGTGAAAACCAATCAGACAGCATTTTCGCTTCAACGCCCGATATCGATTGAAATGTCGTCATGAACGCACATAGAAACAATACAACCATGGTCGTTCTTCTTAACCATTTTATACCCATTTATTCACTCCTCCCACGGTTGTATTTCTTTCCAACATTCAAAAAAATATACATTAGCTACAAAAAAAACCTCCACGATTGTGAAGGCTTAAAACATTCGATATCCTTTTTTTCTCAGCGTCTGGATAACGACACCTGAGACAATAGCACCAACAATACCGCTACTTAAAATAATTAAATCGGCGCTTGCTAATGATTCGATTCGCTCTTTCACATGAGCGAGCGAAGCGGATGGACTTGTCACGTAGTCCATTACAGAAATTTTATCAATCCACAATAACAAAACAAATGGACTTAATATCGCCATCGTCCACGTCGTCCGCAAAATCATATTTAATAAAAAACCAATACCAAAAAATAAAACGAAAAATAATAAAACAGAAATGAGTAGAACCGGAATGCTCATCTCCATACATTTTCACCTCCAATACACCATTTTAAGTGTACTGAAAGCGAAAACATCAGTCAATTATTGCTTGATCACCATTTCATCTTTTTCTACTCCTGTCCCTTCACAATAATGGCATGTTTCCGAGCCACCGACCGCTACATGAACATAACCGTTCCCTGCACAATATTGACACGTTGTTTTATTCATAACTACCTCTCCTTTTTCTTAATTTTCAGATAATTATACATAAAAACAAATGATTTGTAAAGAAAAAACGAGCGAAAAATTGCTTCGCTCGTTTTTATAGTAATTTAAATTTTCCCTTTTTCGCAACGAGTGTTGGGCCACCGATTAAGTAAAGCGCACGGTTGTCAATCACTTTTTTCATCACACTTGCCTTTGTGCCCCAAATTTTCTTACCGAACACAACCCCGATGGCATCATCGTGACCAAGCGAACATACTGTTCCTTTTAAGTCTGGTTTAAACGGCTGTAGTTCACCCTGCCCACGAATTAATACAGCTAAGTTTTTCGCACAAACTTCTCCTTGTTGCATCGCAATTTGCGCTGTTGGAGGATACGGACGATTCGTTTCTTCGTTAATGATTAACGCACAGTCCCCAACAACAAACACATCTTCATGGCCTGGCGCACGCAAGAACGGATCAACTTTCACGCGACCGCGCATCGCTTCAAAGCCAGATTCATCAATAACGCGGCTTCCACGTACTCCAGCCGCCCATACAACTGTTCCCGCTTTAATTTCTTCAACTTGGTCATCTTTGCTAACGATAATACCTTCTGGTGTGCATTCTTTAATCGCTGTGCCGATTTTAAACTCAACACCTTTTTTCTCAAGAACATTTACCGCATATTCAACAAGTTCTGGGTCAAAGCCCGGAAGAACTGTAGGCGCTGCCTCCACGCAAATGATACGCACTCTATTTGGATCAACATCATACTCACGGCAAAGTTCAGGAACACGGTTAACTAGCTCACCTAAAAATTCGATTCCTGTAAATCCTGCGCCGCCAACTACAATAGTCAAGCGCTCATCACGTTTTTCTTCTTCTGTGCTATATGTCGCAAATTGGTACTCAATGTGCTCGCGAATTTGACGAGCTGCGTTAACGTTGGCAATTGAAAAAGCATACTCTTTTAGTCCTTTAATGCCAAACGTTTCAGATTCAAATCCAAGCGCAACAACTAAATAATCATACGTTAATGGTTCATGATTTTGAAGCAACACTTGTTTTTCTTCGAGGTTGATTTTTTCAACCGTATCTTGAATGAATTTTACTTTACTTTGGTCGATGACGTCAGCAATCGCATAGCGAACGCGCTCATGATGTAACGTTCCTGCTGCCGCCTCATGCAACCAAGTTGACTCGTAATGATAATCATGTTTGTTGACAAGCGTAATGCTTGCTTCGTTGACGCCAATCATTTTTTGTAAACGCGTTACTGTCATCAATCCACCATAACCTGCACCTAATACAACAACATTTGGCTTCTTCAAACGAATCACTTCCACCTTTTCTTATTTTTTTAGCTTGCGCTTTTTGAACGATTTTTATCGCTTAGAAAGTTTGTGAATTTATTCACGAAATAGACCAAAAAAATACAACGTTTTGTAACAAAGTTGTCATTTCTACGTTAACATCTTATTCTTTTTTTCTCTCTTTTTCAAGAGTTATTTGTTCAATTTTTAGTCATAATTTTTATCGAGTTCATGTCGAAATTTTCAAAACAACAAAAGCGTTTATCCATTTTTTATGGTATGATAATACATGAAAATTTGCGTTTTAGGAGGAAAGAACGTGAAAGAAGATCAAAAATTATACGATATTACCATTATTGGTGGTGGTCCTGTCGGCATGTTTACAGCGTTTTACGGCGGCATGCGTCAAGCGAGCGTCAAAATTATCGAAAGTCTTCCGCAACTCGGTGGACAACTTTCCGCGCTTTACCCAGAAAAATACATATATGACGTAGCGGGCTTCCCGAAAATTCGCGCCCAACAACTCATTGACAACTTGAAAGAACAAATGAGCAAATTTAACCCAACCGTTTGCTTAGAACAGTCTGTCGAAAAGTTAGAAAAATTGGAAGATGGGACATTTAAACTAACGACAAATAAGGAAATTCATTATTCAAAAGCGGTCATCATTACTGCTGGAAACGGTGCATTTCAGCCTCGGCGGTTAGAGCTCGAAAGCGCGACACAATACGAAGGTAAAAACTTACATTACTTCGTTGATGATTTGAATAAATTTGCCGGTCAAAATGTGCTCGTATGCGGTGGTGGTGACTCTGCAGTTGACTGGGCGCTTATGCTTGAGCCAATCGCTAAAAAAGTAACGATTGTGCATCGCCGTGATAAATTCCGTGCCCATGAACATAGCGTCGAAAATTTAATGAACTCATCTGTTGATGTAAAAACACCGTTCGTTCCTGTCGAATTGATCGGGGATGAAAACGGTATCAAACAGGTTGTTCTAGAAGAAGTCAAAACAAAAACGCGCGAAACGATTGATGTTGACGCAGTCATTGTTAACTATGGCTTCATTTCTTCCCTTGGCCCAATTAAAGAGTGGGGGTTAGAAATTGAGAAAAACTGCATTAAAGTAAACTCTAAAATGGAAACAAACATTCCAGGTGTGTATGCAGCAGGCGATATTTGCACATACGAAGGAAAAGTGAAATTAATTGCTTGCGGATTTGGTGAAGCACCAACAGCGGTCAACAATGCGAAATCATACATCGATCCAAACGCAAAAGTACAACCACTTCATTCTACATCGATGTTTGAATAATTCGAAGCCCCTCTCTTAAGAGAGGGGCTTCGAATGATCATTTTCATTCACCACATTTTCAATCGTGGCAGCTACTTCCTCATTCGGTAGAGAGGATCGCAACTGCTCCATTTCTTTTTCTAACTTTTTTGTATAATTTCGCATCTTTACAAACTTCCATCCACCAACGAGAAAAACGATGCATGCACCAACTGTAACAGAACCTAAAATAACAATCACTAATGGTGTTTCAAAATAACCGACAATATAGTTCACTTTCACGTTTTGGATATTCGCAATAGAAAATAACGCTACAATTAGTGCAAACCCAAGAGCGAAGATGATATTCCTCTGCCCTTTCATATTTAACATTCCTCCGGCGTACCAGCATGAGTTGCTGTGCGGAACGATGAACCGCAACCACATGAAGCAATAGCGTTCGGATTATGAATCGTAAATCCGCCACCCATCGCTCCTTGTTCATAATCAATCGTCGTTCCTTTTAATACAAGTGCACTTTCTTTATCGATTAATATGCGCAAACCGTTTTGTTCAAACTCATGATCGTCCTCACGTTTATTGTGTTCAAATCCCATCGCATAAGATAATCCGCTACACCCTCCACCGTACACACCGACACGAAAATAAGCGTGTTCTTCTCCGCTTTCTTTCATCATCTGTTTTACTTGTTCTACGGCTTTTTCTGTTAACAAAACGATTTGTTCCATTCGATCTCACTCCTTTTTAATAGTAGTATACACCTATACAAATAGTTTCGGCTGCTCCACGCATCAACACATCACCATTTTCTTTCCACGTAATGTACAAATCTCCACCAGCTAAATGAACAACCGTTTCTTCGTTTCGCTTCGTTTTTCCGTTTAATACGGATGCCACAACCGCTGCACAAGCCCCTGTTCCGCACGCTTGCGTCACACCGGAACCTCTCTCCCACACACGAAAATGAAGTTCGCGGTCGTTCACCACTTCTACAAACTCTACATTAATTCCTTCTGGAAAACGCTCATCTTTTTCAACAATCGGTCCAAGAGAAGTGACGGGGGCATCTTCGATTTGATCCACATAAAACACAGCATGAGGATTCCCCATCGATACACCTGTCATATAATACGTATGCCCTTCAAATTCGATCGGTTCACTAACGACAATATCATCCTCTTTTCCTATCATCGGTATTTCAGCGCGGGATAAACGAGGTTTTCCCATATTTACTTCTACACTATTGACCTTCCCATCTTCAACAAACACACGAGCTTCTACAAGACCTGATAACGTTTCAATGAGAAACTGTTCCTCCTGAACAATTCCGTGTTCATATGCATATTTCGCTACACACCTCAACCCGTTGCCACAGTTTTTTCCTTCCGATCCATCGCTATTAAAAATACGCATTTTCACTGGAGCTACATCGGATGGACAAATTAAAATAAGCCCATCCGAACCGATTCCTGTGTGCACATTTGACACACGTTTTGCGATATATGATAATTCTTCTTCTGCTAAACACTCTTTAAACATATTTACGTAAATGTAACTATTTCCCAGACCGTGCATTTTCGTAAATGAAAAACTTCTCATTACTTCCCCTCCGCATACATCTTTAATAACACTATACATCGTCATCATAACCGTGACAACTTTTTTACAAATACATAAAAAGTCACAGGCAACACGAACAGCGTATAGTATAATATGACTATCAACTATACGAGGTAGGGAACATAATGGATGTCTTATACGATCGTACCGTTACATGTCTTGTTTGCAAACAAACATATACAACGAAAAAAGTTCGTTCACGTTTCATCCGCCCGGTCCAACACGATACGGACTTTTGTTCATATTATGCTAGCGAAGAAGCGAATCCGCTTTTATATTACGTCCATGTTTGTCCACACTGTGGATTTGCGGCAACAGAGGAATTTTCAACAGAAACGGATGCTTTTATTCATACACATATGTCGGAAGTCCGTTTATTGTATTTAATCGGCGAATTGTACCGCAGGCTAGGAAAAGAAAAACAAGCGGTTATTTACTTTTCACGTGTGATTGCACGAAAAAAAGAAACAATTGAAAAAGGAATCGTCAACATGGCTTACGACCGTTGGCAAGAAATTCGTGAAGAAAAAAAGGGGGCACAATAGCCCCCTAAAACATTGGATTTTCCTCAATATATGCATAAACTCGTTCGACAAGTTGATCCGCATTTTCTGCTGTGACAATATCCCCATTTACCATCGCAAACAACGTATTGGCACATTTCCCACAATACCCTAAACAGCCATATTCAATAATATCTAAGTTAGGATCTTTCTCTAATTGCTCTAGGGCACGTTGGGAACCATTTGCTAAATTGCTTATACAAAATTCAACAATCGGTCTTAACACTATATTCACCCCAACCTTATTATTATAACACTTTCATAAAAAATGATGTAATATTACTGTCAAAAAAACACCTTAATCATTCATGTTTCTCGAAAAAATGTTGTTATTTTGTCACAATTTCGTTATACTTTTAATGGTCGAATTTTATCAAAAGGGGAAAGCTTCCATGAGAAACCTCGTGCTACTTGGCGGCGGATACGGAAATATGCGCATTTTACTCCGCATCCTTCCAAATTTACCAGAACATATTTATATTACATTAATTGATCGCATTCCATACCATTGCTTAAAAACCGAATATTACGCTTTGGCTGCCGGGACAATTAGTGACCAGCATATTCGCGTCCCGTTCCCAGAACATCCTCACCTCTCTTATGTGTTCGGTGAGGTTCAAAAAATTGATCTTCATCACGAAGTCGTTCACCTTCAAGATGGAACGTGTATTCCGTACGATGACTTAGTCATCGGATTAGGTTGTGAAGACAAATATCACGGTGTCCCCGGTGCAGACATTTTTACTTATAGCATTCAAACTATCGACAAAGCAAGAGAAACGTACCAAAAGCTAAGCAATCTCCCACCGCATAGCATTGTCGGCGTCGTTGGAGCTGGATTAAGCGGTGTGGAATTGGCAAGCGAACTAGTAGAGAGTCGTCCAGATTTACACGTGAAACTGTTTGATCGCGGCACACGTATTTTGTCTATGTTCCCTGAACGGCTAAGTCATTACGTAGAACAATGGTTTCATTCACATGGTGTTGAGCTTATTCGCCAATCCAATATTACAAAAGTCGAAGAACATACGTTATATAACCACGATGAAGCTATCCACTGTGATGCGATTGTGTGGACTGCCGGCATTCAACCGAATCGCGTCGTTCGCGAACTGAATGTTGAAAAAGACAATCAAGGACGTGTTGTGTTAACACCACAACATCACATACCGAATATAGAAAATGTATACGTCGTTGGGGACTGTGCAAGCTTACCGCATGCCCCAAGCGCTCAACTTGCTGAAGGTCAGGCAGAACAAATCGCCCAAGTGTTGCAAAAGCGGTGGAAAGGTGAAGAACCACCAAGCGAATTTCCACCAATTAAATTAAAAGGCGTTTTAGGATCATTAGGCAAAAAGCATGGATTTGGTCTCGTTGCTGATCGTCCACTAACCGGTCGCGTCCCACGCCTTCTAAAATCAGGTGTTTTATGGATGTATAAGTACCATAACGGATATTGAGATGAAGGGCGAATTACTCCGCCCTTTTTTCAATCGCTTCATAAATGTTTTTTAATTTCGGATTTCCTTCGTCAACAATCTCACCATCAATAACGACAACCGGATAAAATAAATCTTCATCGATGATCTTTTGCGCAAACTGACGCTTTTCATCATCTTCCGGTGGCGAAAAAATATCAACATAAACGAACTGAAACGCATGATTCGGATATTTTCGTGAAACTGCAGCTTGAATCCATTCATACGTATCTTTTGATGACGGGGCACCGACACAAGAAGCACAAACTGTATCTGCTCCGTACACACATATTTCAATCATATTCATCCTATTTCGCGCAGGAGACTCCCACTTCAACGACCAAAGGGAGTAAGTGGGAGAGGAATGCGCGTTCCCCCTTTCTTTTGTGTATGATATAATAAAGGCGTGGAGAAAACCGTTCAATAAAGGCACTCCAATAACTGCTACTCGATGTATGGAGTTGGTTACAGGAAACGTTGTAACCGTAAAACATCGAGCGTAGGTCCGTCTGTTGTGTGTGGAAGCCAAGTACTGCCAACAGACACACCGAGAGAATCGGTAACGATGCAGGCATGACCTGCGTCGTTGGGTAGTCGTCAACCTGCCCCTGATGCAACCCCAAGTCAAGGAAGGAGGAAGAAGTCCGTTTGCACTTCTGGGGAGTTGCAAGCCCTCACTTCAAGCGTTAGCTAAGTGGGGGTAGTTGACTCTCTCCCACGGAAAAAAGTTAAGTAACGTGAATAGATTTTTTTCATCATGATGATTATAATAAAATTAGTGAAAGGAGTCGATGAAAATGACAGATCAAGATATTAAACAACAAGTGCAAGAAGTATTAGATAAACTTCGTCCATTTTTACTTCGCGATGGCGGAGATTGCGAATTAGTTGATGTGGAAGATGGCGTTGTTAAACTTCGCCTTCTCGGCGCTTGCGGAAGCTGCCCAAGCTCAACGATTACGTTAAAAGCTGGTATTGAGCGGGCATTGCTTGAAGAAGTTCCTGGCGTTGTTGAAGTTGAACAAGTGTTCTAACAGCAAAAAGGGTGTCCAAAAAATGATTGGGCACCCTTTTCATTTCTCTAACGCCATTTTATATACAGAGCTACCTGTCTCCTCTACTGACAACATCCGAACATCGCTATACGGAAACGCCACTTTCAACGCATGATATACTTTCTCTCCTTGCCCTCGTTCCGCAAAACATAGCACCGTCGGACCAGCACCACTTAATGCGACACCGAATGCTCCACTCCGCTTCGCCACGACACGCACTCGTTTCAATTCAGGTACGAGACGCTCCCGATATGGCTGGTGAAAAAGATCCGCATCCATCATCTCACCTGCCAGTGACCAGTTTTGTGTAAGCAATGCGGCAACGAGCACATTTCCAACCGCACTCGCCTCTACTGCCTGCGCACGTGTGAACTCACTCGGAAGAACGGTACGAGATTTTTTCGTCTCCAGTTCATACGTCGGAATGACCGCAATGAGATCTATCGGGATGTGCGGTACGTGCACAACATGCGTACGTTCTTTTACATAGCTACCAATTACTAACCCCCCATACAAAGAGGCGCCAACATTATCAGGATGCCCTTCGTATACACTCGCTATCCTCATTTTCTCTTCTTGCGACAAACGGAGACGTCCAATTTCATTTGCCAACTCAATAGCCGCCACAATCGCCGCAGCACTGCTACCAAGTCCACGAGTAAACGGAATATTGCTTGAGACAAATACATGACAAGGCGGCAACGTTACACCATACTCGCCTGCTAATTTACTTGCTACTTGATAAATTAGATTACTTTCATCGGTTGGAATGCTTTTTACTTCATCTGTTTTTGGGATAAATCCCCACGATTCTGCACGCACGACTTCCAATGTTAAATGTAACGATACCGCTAATCCGATCGAGTCAAAGCCAGGACCGAGGTTGGCTGTGCTTCCTGGAACGACAATTTTTAACATCTCCCCATCATTCATTGAAGAACAGCTCCTTGAATATGCGCAAACACCGCTTCCTCATCATTCGGCAAGACGATCGGGTGAACTTTCATCGCTTCCATCGCTACATTCGGATCTTTCAATCCGTTTCCAGTTAGCACCGCAACAATACGGCTGCCTTTTTTAATTTCACCACTTGCCACTTGCTTCATCACACCAGCTATCGATGCACACGAAGCAGGCTCTGCAAAAATTCCTTCTTCGCGCGCAAGCAAACGGTACGCCTCCAAAATTTGTTCATCTGTTACCTCATCGATTTTTCCACCTGATTCGTTGGCAGCTTGAACAGCGTATTCCCAACTAGCTGGATTACCAATGCGAATCGCTGTCGCAATCGTTTCAGGATTTTCGATCACTTTATTACGTACAATCGCTGCCGCCCCTTCCGCTTCAGATCCGCGCATTTCTGGTAATTTTGTGCCATGCTTTTCATGAAATTGCTTAAACCCTTTCCAATAAGCTGTAATATTTCCTGCATTTCCAACTGGTATAGCAAGAATATCTGGCGCCTCCCCGAGTTGTTCGCAAATTTCAAAAGCGGCTGTTTTTTGTCCTTCGATCCGATACGGGTTTACTGAATTAACGAGCGTAACCGGAGCCATCTCACTCAAACGGCGTACCATTTTTAATGCATGATCGAAATTTCCTTGAATTGCAACAATTTCCGCTCCATACATAACCGCTTGTGCCAACTTCCCAAGCGCAATTTTCCCATCAGGAATGACGATGATGCAACGCATATTCGCCCTCGCAGCATACGCCGCAGCAGCAGCGGACGTGTTACCTGTCGAAGCACAAATGATCGTATCGCTTCCTTCTTCCTTTGCCTTAGCGACAGCCATCACCATTCCGCGATCTTTAAACGATCCTGTTGGGTTTGCCCCCTCTGTTTTAACGTATAATTCCACACCGAGTTTTTCTGATAAGTGAACAAGCGGAATAAGTGGCGTATTTCCTTCATTTAACGATAACAGCGGCGTTTGATCGGTCACTGGCAAATAGTCACGATAATGATGTAACAACCCTTTCCACATTACAATGCACCTTCCCCTTCTACGCGATACGAGCTTTTCACTTTTTCGACGACTTCTAAATCACGCAATTGCTGCAATACATCACGATAATCTTTTAAGGACGCTTGATGTGTAACGAGTACAATTTCAGCTAAATCTTTTTGTTTTAAAGGAAGTTGTAAAATTTTCTCGAAACTTACTCCCCGTTCTGAAAAGAGCGATGTAATTTTCGCAAACGCTCCCACTTGATCTTTCACATGAATGCGTAAAAAATATTTCGAGTATATTTCGCTATCGTCTTTTAACTGCTTATCGTATTGCGGAGTAACTGCACTTCTTCCATTCACCCCAAGACGCATATTTTTCATGACGGCAACTAAATCGGACACAACAGACGTTGCTGTCGGCAAACTTCCTGCCCCCGGACCGTAAAACATCGTCTCTCCGACCGCTTCTCCATAAACGTAAACTGCATTATATTCATCGTTTACAGACGCAAGTGGATGCGTCTCTGGCAACAACGTCGGTTGTACACTCACTTCAACTTTATCGCCGTCTCGATGGGCAATACCGATTAATTTCATTGTATAACCGAGTCGTTTGCTATAGTTTAAATCTTCTTCCGTAATCCCAGTAATCCCTTTTACGTACACATCTTGTAAATCAATATTCATCGAAAAGCCAAGCCGAGCTAAAATTGCCATTTTCCGTGCTGCATCTAATCCTTCCACATCTGACGTCGGATCTGCTTCCGCATAACCAAGCGCTTGCGCCTCCGCTAATACTTCTTCATACGGCCGATTAAATTTGCTCATTTTTGTTAAAATGTAATTTGTCGTTCCGTTGACAATCCCCATCATTTTCGTAATACGGTCAGAAGCTAATCCGTCCACAAGGCTGCGTAAAATTGGAATGCCTCCTGCTACACTTGCTTCATAAAATAAGTCACAACCGTACTCAGACGCAATGGAGAGCAACTCTGTACCGTATAATGCCATTAAATCTTTATTCGCTGTAACGACATGCTTTCCATTTTTTAATGCTTGTAATATATATTGGCGCGTTTCTTCAATGCCTCCCATGACTTCAATGACAACATCAATGTCCGGGTCGTTAATCACTTCTTCTACATGTGTTGTTAATACCGCCTCCGGCAAAGCGACATCTCGCTTTTTATCGCGGTCGCGAACGGCAACCTTTTTAATTTCTACAGGGCAACCGACTTGATGCATCAATTTATCTTGATGGTTTTCAATGATTTTGACAACACCACTACCAACCGTTCCTAATCCTAATAATCCGACTGACACGCTTTTTACCATCTTCCCCACCTCTTGTTTTCCTGTAGTGAACATTTGTTTTTATATAGTAGACATTATAGGACATCTCCGCTTCATTTACAATCCTTATTTTCACTATCGTATCATATGAAAACGTTTTATGTTTAAAAATTTTCTAAAAAAATAAAAAAAGAGCCTATTGGCTCTAACGCACAGGTGTATATGGTTCTTTTCCTTCTAAGACGGCCATCACATTGCGGCAACATACATGCATCATTGCATATCTCGTTTCTTTCGTCGCACTTCCTATGTGGGGGAGTGCAACAACATTTGGTAGTTGCAGAAGCGGATGATCAGAACGAATCGGCTCTTGTGCGAACACATCTAACCCTGCTCCGGCAATGCGTCGATGAATTAACGCATCATATAGCGCCTCTTCATCAACGATCGCCCCGCGTCCTGCATTAATAAAAATGGCTGATGATTTCATTTTCGCAAACGCGGCACGATTAAACAATTGATACGTTTCATTCGTTAAAGGAGTTAAACAGACGACAAAATCAGATCGCCTCAGCAATTCATCAAACGAACAATACGTCGCATCAAGCGTCTTTTCTGCCTCAATATTTCGTGAACGATTATAGTATAACACGCGCATATAAAACCCTTTCGCTCGATGCGCAACAGCTTGCCCGATTTTCCCCATACCGACAATTCCAATCGTTTTATGGTGAACATCTGTCCCGGCAAGTAACAGCGGGCTCCAACTTTTCCATTTCCTTCCTTTAACAAACTCGGCTGCTTCAATTAATCGTCTCGCTGTTGCTAGCAGTAAAGCAAATGTTAAATCCGCTGTCGTTTCTGTTAACACATCGGGCGTGTTACAAACGATAACTCCATATGTTTTCGCTGCCTCTACGTCGATATTGTCGTAGCCGACCGCCACATTTGCCACCACGCGAAGCTTCGGACTTTGCTTCAACAGCTCCTCATCAATGCGATCAGATAGCATTGTAATTAACGCTTCCGCCCTGCTTGCTTCTTGAAGCAATATGTCGCGTGGAACAACAAGATGCTCATGTGGCCACATGTTTACATCATATTTGTCACATAACGGAGCAACAATATCGTCCGGTAATTTTCTTGTAATAAACACATACGGTCTTCCCATCTTTTTAACCCCTTTCGCACATTGTCCTCCGTTTTATTGTAGCACATTTATAACCAGTCAAGACGAGGAATGGAAACAGTAGTCATGTCATGAAAATGGCGAAGTTTTTGTTCATACATATCACTCTCTTCAAACACTTGTCTCAATTGCTGTTCATAGCCTTGTCTTATGTCTCCTGCTGTTCCGTAATAGTTTTCAATTGCTTGAAAATAATGAAGCGGGAATAGTAAGCGAGCATAAATCATCCGCCAAGAAAAGCGACTAAGTGTTTGCACCCGTTCATACGTCCGTAAAAAATGCGTAATCGTTCCGTCTACTTGTTTCATAAGCCATTGCTTTCTTATCCATTCTGCTATATCGCGACCTGCATGATCACACACCCAATCCGTCGGTATTTTCCCCATCTCCCATGCTTCAGGCGCAAATTGTTCATGACAAATGGTTCGCATATCGCTACGCATTGGAACTTCATCTAATTGGGTATCTACGACATACTGAATCGCATTTTCGGCTAAGCCTAAGTAATACGGAAATGTCTCAATAAACAATTCGTCCATTTCATTTTTTTCAGACGATCTCACTTGCCATTGCCAAAACTGTTCTAATTGATCAATGCGTTGCCCCCATAGCTCGTTCCATTGACCGAATCGGTTTCTTGTGGAAACATCATACGGATATGTGCGCCCGCGCTGATGAAATAATGCCATCTGTTGTGCTAAATCGTCTGTTTCATTTCGCTTTCCCATCTTCCATACACTCACTCGCATCCCTTGCAACTGCCCAACAAATCGACCTGTCTTCGTCGGAAGCAACGTTGCAATCGTTTCATCACCTTGTGCTCGCATATACATCGCCATATAATACAACTGCTGTATGTCGCTTTCTCTCTCATTCGTCGGTATCGCAACATATATGTCATTTCCACTTCGAACGAGAAGACGATCATTTTTTGTTTCCATATGATCGACACGAAAATAATAATCCATGCACATCCCTCCTTCTTTCATGTATATGTTTAAAAAATACGTATAAACTTCATATGAGAGAGGAAATAAACGCACGTTTCATAAAAAAACACATACATTGTAAAAAACAAAAAATGAAATAGGTGAAGTTGGATGGAGGAAAAGAAAATAGGAAAAATGGAGCAAATTGCACGACAATGGCTTGCAGATCGCGGGGTAACCATCGAACATATTGCGGAACTCGTTTATTATTTACAATCTAAATATCATCCTGACTTACAAATGGACGAATGTATTCATAACGTCAATCGAGTCATCGCAAAACGCGAAGTGCAAAATGCGCTATTTACCGGCATTCAGCTCGATATTTTAGCGGAAAAAGGATTGTTGGAAGAACCTCTTCAATCGTTTATCGCAAAAGACGAAGGACTGTATGGCGTCGATGAAATTTTAGCTCTGTCCATCGTTAACGTATATGGTTCCATTGGTTTTACGAATTACGGTTACATCGATAAACAAAAACCGGGTATTTTAAAACAATTAAATGATAAATCTTCAGGTTACTGTCATACATTTTTAGATGATATCGTTGGAGCGATTGCTGCTGCCGCTTCAAGTCGTTTAGCACATCGCGCCGCCCACGTTGAATAAACGATTGTTTTTCCTTCAGCGATAGCCAATATAAACTGTAATACTAAAAAAGCAAGGCTAACCCCGAGACGCATTTGCGTTTTAGGGTTAGCCTCTTTCATATACGTTCCATCCATTCCTTTAACGAATCGACGACATATGTCGGTTGTCGGTCATACGTTTGTAACATTTCTTTCGTCGTCACGCCTGTATGAACGAGGAGCGTATCTATTCCGGCATTCATTCCCGCCATAATATCTGTATCATAGTTATCCCCGATCATTAACGTTTCTTCTTTTGGCACACCGAGCACGTCAAGCGCCTGTTCCATAATAATTTTTTCTGGCTTCCCAATAAAAATCGGTTTCGTCTGTGTCGATACAGCGACAACAGATGTAAGTGAACCGTTTCCTGGTAACAGTCCACGCTCTGTCGGAATCGCGATGTCTCCATTTGTCGAAATAAACATCGCTCCGTTGCGAACAGCTAAGCAAGCGATCGCTAATTTTTCATAATTAATGCTGCGATCAATGCCCATTACAACAACTTCTGCATCTTCATTCGCAAATGTAAACCCTTTTTCTTCAAGCGCTCGACGAATGCCATCTTCTCCAATCACATACACAGAAGCATTCGGCTTCTTTTCATAAATGTAATTGGCCGTTGCTTGACTTGTTGTAAATACTTGCTCTTTCGTTGCAGGGATGCCAAAATTCCGTAGCTTTTCAGCTACTTGTTCTGGCGTGCGTGAAGAATTATTCGTGACAAACAAATACGGAATACCCTTTTCATGAAGACGATGCACAAACGCACACGCCTCTTCAATTCGTTCGGTCCCGCGATACATCGTACCATCTAAATCAATTAAATATCCTTTATACGTTTTCACTTTTGCCACTCCTTTTGACAACTTGCACGTTCAAACTTTAACGCAAAACAACTATTTTTGTCAAAAAGGGAGCAGCAACTGTCAACGATTGTTCATTTTTTTCGCTTAATATGGTAACGACACGCATCATCCCCATCAGCTAAACATGTTTTTGGCACAATGTCCGCCTCGTGAATAAGCATCTCAAACAACTTTCGTTCGCACTCACAAGCAATCGGATACGCTTGGGCAACCTCTGCAATCGGACAGTTATGTTCCACTAACTCGAATGAACCGTCATCGTACTGTAACAACTCTGACATATATCCGTGCTCATTTTGTACCGCCACAAGTTCTTTTATTTTTTCATCAAACGATTTATCACCAAATTGTTGTTCGTATAGTTTTCTCATTCGCTCTTGTCGATTTTGAAACAAATCTGCTACAATTTGTTTCCCGCCCATCTGTTCTAAATCAGCTAAAAAATCAAGCATCGTTTGTTGATAATGACGCGGGAAACGCTGATGTCCTTTTGCGCTCAACTCATATACGTTCGTCGGCCTTCCCATCGGCTGACGAACAAGCGTCGATTCAATCAATTCTTCACGCTCTAATGCACTTAAATGACGGCGGACAGCCATTTCTGTAATTTGCAATTGTTCCGCCATTTCACCGACAGTCAACCGTTTCTGCACTTTTAACATTTTTAAAATTTGCTCTTTTGTAGAAGAGGTTTTTTTTCGCATCATGTTTCACCCTCTTCCATTTTAAACGATTTTCCCTATACGCACAATTTTTAAACATTTTCGGTTTGAGTCAAGACTTTGTGGGAGATTTTTTTCTCGACCGATTTTTTTGGTTATATATGGTTTTATAAAATCGTTATATGTAAGCGCTTTTACTTACTCTCATCCTGTAGGTATGTGCGTTTTCTCTCGTTTTAAAAACCTTTCAATGCTTGCAATGCCTCGTAAATCGGTGTCCCTGAAGATTGGCGAAGGTATGGGATGTTATCTCGTACCACTTCTGTCATTTGCGTTTGCACGCGCTTCAGTGCCTTTTTCACGATCGTTTCTCGTTTCGTTTCTTCTCGTTCTTCCACGCCATACATCACTCCATCGCGTGTCCGAATGAGTAACGTATCTTTTATCGCGACGATCGCTCGCAACATCGCTTCAATCCCTGCATCCCTCCAACTTCGACCGTTTTTACTTCGTTTCGCAAACACATGCATCGTTCCTTCCGCACTCCCCATCGCCCTCATGTTTGTCGTGTCAATCCCTTTTTCCTTCAACCATACGCGATAGTCACGTAAACATCCTGGTATCTCCTCGATTCGACGAACAAGCGCCTCGAGTTGCTTTTCCTTCTCCTCATGTTCTAACGTACCGATGGCACTTGTGAGTTCTCGTAACACACCTTCTTCATCCCATGATGCTAACTTCTTTCGAATCACCCGATATCTCGCATGACCTCGGAACAATTGACGAATCTCTCTTGCCACATGGAACCGATCAAGCTGAAAGTACCCCCTGTCCCCGAAATATTCTCGACACGCTGTAATCCATGGGGCTCCATCTCCATTGATGACCACCCAATCCTCAAACGGATCATAGCTGTATTCCTTCATCAGAAAATTCTCTACAGCTTCCCAAATCGGTTCATTCGTTTGATGAACCATATACCGTCGATTCACTAAGGATACGCGTTTCCCGTTTTTCTCCCATCCTTGGTGAATCGTGATGATCTTTTCTTCTTTTCCTTTGATGCGGCTTCGTTGACGTTTCACGTACAACCCGTCTGCTTCGATAAAAAACACGCGCCCTTTTTTCTCCATCGCACGGTGCCCTTCCACCTCTGCCTCGATGATGGACTGGCGAATCGTTTCGTGACTCATACATGCATACCCCACCAGCTTTTCAAGCGACTGCGCAGCCTGTCGATACGAAGAACCCGTCACGGCGAGATGAATCGCTGTCTCCTCTAATAGCGGACTCACTCCATGCGCCCCATCGAACTGAAGAAAGACATCGAGTAAAGACGTATACACCTTTTTTTCACGGTCAAAGTAGTAGTTTCGCTTCACTTCCACCTCTCCAAATAGCGTTTGGAGTCGGATCGTCCGCTTATCTTTGAGCGCATATCGTTTCTTGTCCCGCTGTTCTGCCAATGTGCGGTCGATCTCCTCCAACACCTGTTGAAGGAGATGACCATATTGTTTTTGCATATGTCTAAATAAAGACTGTTCGATCTCTTTTAATGTCAAGCCGTTTGTGATATAATCCTGCATGGGCTCCACTCCTTTCTTTGGTTGTATTTTTTTTTCACACTTACTACCTTACCAGGAGGAGAGCCCGTTTTTCATCTATTTTGCTTACATATCTGACAGGTTCCTTATTATACCAAATCAGGAACCTGTCTTTTTTTCTCCCACAAACATTTTACTCATACACATTTTCGTTTAAAAAGGCAGACACTGGGCCTAGTTCATCATGTAAGTATGTGCGAATAGCATGCGGAAAAGAATGAAGAACATGCTTATGACGTTGCAACACTTCCAACAATTCGTCATGCGGCACATCGATGTATTGTTGAACGAGCTTTTTACGGAAATGAATGATTTGTTTTAGCGCTTCTCCATCTTCAGCTGAAAGGACACGTTCATCGACTAAAATATCAATAATGTCCTCATAACTCCCTGGATCGCGCATAATAAAACCATCAATCATGGCATTTCCTACATCAATAATAGATTCAATAATGACATGTGCAATGCGCTCAAGCGCGAGTTTCTCGATCGGTGTATGAAACGGTTGTTCCACATAACGAACGATTTGCTCCATATATTGCAATGTTTTTTCGATTTTTTGACGATCAACAAAATACATCATCCATCTTCCCCTCAGTGTTTTATTTTATTGTATCATAGCGCTTTCTTTTACACATCTATCAGAAATTTGTTAAGATGAAGAAGCAAACAAAAACATACGGAGGTTTGAATATGGAGCGTTTCTTTTTATATGATGACACAGTCGATACGAAAACACGTTTTGTTAGCTTCGTTGGAAAAAATGAACGGTTTGATTTAGCGATCGTCCAAACAGACCGTTTTTATGGGAAAGTGCTTGTCCTTGATTTACAAAGTAACCGGTTTGCCATTATCGGTTCAGACGACTTACAAGAACCAGGATATATTGAACATGCATACAATATCAATGAAGAGGAAGCAAACGAATTACGAAACTTTTTACATGAAATCGTCGGTTAAAGGATACGCTATGTAAAAAACGAAAGGAAGCGTTCATATGACCGATGAAACATATCATGATTTTTCAACGGTAGAAGCAAGAAAAAATTTTCTCGTTCCAGAGACATTGCCTGAAGGTCCATATGGCGCGCCGCGTGGTGAACATGAGCCGGTACAAAATAAAAGTACCCCGTGGCAAGAAGGACAGCGATATTATAGTGCATTTAATTACGAGTACAAATCGCTTCATCAAAATATTCCACGCCAAGATCCAGGGGCACATCCCGTTCATGACGATCCAGACGAGAACGGACAACAACCATATTCATCCTATTTCGCGCAGGAGACTCCCACTTCAACGACCAAAGGGAGTAAGTGGGAGAGGAATGCGCGTTCCCCCTTTCTTTTGTGTATGATATAATAAAGGCGTGGAGAAAACCGTTCAATAAAGGCACTCCAATAACTGCTACTCGATGTATGGAGTTGGTTACAGGAAACGTTGTAACCGTAAAACATCGAGCGTAGGTCCGTCTGTTGTGTGTGGAAGCCAAGTACTGCCAACAGACACACCGAGAGAATCGGTAACGATGCAGGCATGACCTGCGTCGTTGGGTAGTCGTCAACCTGCCCCTGATGCAACCCCAAGTCAAGGAAGGAGGAAGAAGTCCGTTTGCACTTCTGGGGAGTTGCAAGCCCTCACTTCAAGCGTTAGCTAAGTGGGGGTAGTTGACAAAAAATAGGTCAGGTGTTCTGACCTATTTTTTCACTTTCCGCAACACAAAATATGCACATCCAAAATTACAATATTCAAACAAATATTCCGATAACGTACTTATTTTCGTATCATATGTCGCCTTTTGATTATGGTCATCAAAAAAGCCTCGCAAACGAAGTTGGTTATATCCCCAATCACCGACAATGTAGTCATATTTATTTAAAATGTCTGTGTAGCGAGCACGAAACGCTTCTTCATTGAACCCGTTACGCACATTTTCCACGAGCTCGTAACATGTATTATGAACGCAAATCATAGTTCTCACCTCTTCTTCCCATTTCTATCATAAAACATGTCTTTCTCCCAGGCAATCACCGTTATGATCCTTTCCATAAAGCGAATAATAAAAAAGAAGGGGGGAGTTACTTTGCGTAATACATGGTTATGGACAGGGATTAGCACTATCGTTTTATTATCTGGCTGTGCTCAAATGAATGAATCCACATCTTTGTATGAAAAAAGCGGAACCACCATTAACGTCCGTTCACGAAACGATTTATATAACGAACATGGCGTAAAAAATGGGATGGATTCACGGTTAACTAATTTCGGTTACGTCCGTCATCAAAAAAGTCCTATTCCAGGGGACACGACACAATATGCGACCATTCCAGTATTAAACCGTGAAAACGTTGCGGACTTAATTAGCAAATTATGTACACAGCTTCCGAACGTTTATGACGTTGGAACGCTCGTCACAGACGATACAGTGTTCGTCGTTTACAAAACAGATAGTACAAATCGCTTTGAAACAGCCGATCAAGTGAAAAAAACAGCGATTTCTGTCGTTCCACGTTATTATCACGTATATGTTTCAGACAATCCGCGCATGTTTCAAGATATTGAGCGCTTCGGACGTTTAGACGCTAATAGCCGAAATATCGATCAAATTTTACAACAGACAATTAAAGAAATGCTTAAATCACCACAAGGAAGAAAAGTAAGTAGCGGGGAAAACGAAAATGGCGTGCAACGCGAAGAAATGAACATGATGCAATAAGAAAAAAGGATGTCCCGCTCAAATGAAGTGGGACATCCTTCATCATTCACTCCGCCGCCTTTGCTGATTGTACTTGTTCATCCGCATGATAAGAAGAGCGAACGAGCGGACCGGACTCACAATGGCTAAATCCTTTCGCTAGTGCAATCTCTTTTAATTCCATAAACTCATGCGGATGATAATATTTCTCCACTTTCAAATGTTTTTTCGTTGGTTGTAAATATTGTCCAATCGTTAAAATGTTGACTCCTACGGCTCGTAAATCGTCCATAGCTTCTAAAATTTCTTCTTTTGTTTCACCAAGTCCAACCATTAAACTAGATTTCGTTGGAATGTCCGGCTGCATTTCTTTTGCACGGCGTAAAAATTCGAGCGAACGTTCATACGTGGCACGCGCACGCACACGTGGAGTAAGGCGACGAACCGTCTCAATATTATGGTTCAAAATATCTGGCCGCGCGTCCATTAACGTTTTTAAGTTTTCATACACGCCACCCATGTCAGACGGCAATACTTCGATCGTCGTCAATGGATTTTTACGACGAATGGCGCGAACTGTCTCCGCAAATACAGCTGCCCCACCATCTTTTAAATCATCGCGCGCTACAGCAGTCACAACGACATGTTTTAAATTCATTAGACGAACGGATTCAGCAACACGCTCTGGTTCTTGCCAGTCTAACTCAGTAGGCAATCCTGTTTTGACGGCACAAAAGCGGCAAGCACGCGTACATACGTCCCCTAAAATCATAAACGTTGCTGTTCGACGAACCGCCCAACATTCATGAATATTTGGGCAACGTGCTTCTTCGCATACAGTATGCAACTGTTTTTCACGCATCATTTTTTTTAAGCCTGTATAATGTTCGTTCGTATTTAACTTTATTTTTAACCATTCTGGTTTGCGAAGGTGCTGTTCTTTTGTTGACATGTTTTTCACGCTCCACTCGTTAATGTACATTACCCATTATACGAGTTATTGCCTTACAATACAAAACAGTTTGTTTTTCCAACATTTTTTATTTATGAAAACAGTCGATTACCCCAAACTAATGATATGAACTTCGGAGAAAGGAGCAAGAGTGCGTGAGAACATTATGGTGCATCATCTTTCTTCTTTTCGTGCCGTTTCAAGCATTTGCAGCTGCACCAAATGATTTATATGACAAGCGAATGGAACTTTATAAAAAGGCCGAAGCGATTTCTTTCATTCCATGGTACTATTTCGCCGCTGTTGATCAATATGAACGAAGTGTTCGCCAAGCACGTAGAGATCTACCGAAACCAACAGGAGTAATTAGCATTTATATTCCCCCGGAACGCTGGGCGGGTCCACTCAACAAAAATCAAGAAGATCAAAACCCGTTTACCATTAGCCAATTCGGTGGCATAGGGATAGATGGAAATGGAGACGGTATCGCTGATCGGACAAACGATGAAGACGTATTATTTGCATTCGCTCGCTTTTTACGATCATATGGCACGGATCATACGCATATAAAAATGGCGCTATGGGATTATTATGAGCGAAACAAAACCGTCGATATCATTTTAGGAAAAGTGAAGCTATATAAACATTTTGGGACAATACAACTCGATCAATATGCCTTCCCAATTCCGCGCCGCTTTGAATATAGCTATCGGAGTACATGGGGAGATGCACGCGGGTGGGGAGGGCGCCGCATTCATGAAGGAACAGACATTTTTGCTCACTATGGCACGCCGGTTCGTTCTACATGTTATGGCATCGTTGAATTAAAAGGTTGGAACAAATACGGTGGTTGGCGCATCGGTATTCGTGACATCAACAATACGTACCACTACTTTGCACATTTAAACGGATTCGCCAACAATTTAGAAGAAGGATCTATTGTGGAACCTGGCATGCTCATCGGTTCAGTCGGAAGCTCTGGTTATGGGCCACCCGGAACGTCAGGTAAGTTTCCACCTCATCTTCATTATGGGATGTATAAAGATAATGGCTATACAGAATGGTCGTTCGATCCATATCCTTATTTAAAACAGTGGGAAAGACAAGAACGAATGAAAAAAAGATGAGGCATTTTGCCCCATCTTTTTTTTATGACTGACGGCTTTTCTTTACTGCATGAGCGATACCCTCTAAATCATAGCTATACCGATCATCATGTACATTTTAATTGCTTTCATTATTTAACAGGAATTTGAATCGACGTATTTCCTTCCCCTCCCTGATTGTAAAATTGCGGAACTTCGCCTTGAATAATTTGGATAGCGACAGGAATGTCGTTTTGAATCGTTGCTGTTTTTGTTGCAAATGGAATAATAATTTGCACGTTCACTTCGATATGAATTGCTATTTCTATTAAAGCATTGTTAATTCCAAATGGACGAATATTTTTGTTGACATCCGAATGAACGTCCCCAATGACGTAAAAGCGAACCGGTATACGCGGACCTAAATTCCCTAATAAGACGTTGTTTGTTGCTTGTCCGAGCGGGATATAATAAATAATCCCTTTTTCCATTTCCGTTTCAACTTGCACGTCTGGAAACTCAAGCGCGGATAGTTTTCCTTCCGATGCTGCTTTTAAATTTCGCTGTACGCGGTTTGTCGTTTTTGCTAATACACGATTGACTACTGTTGCATTAAAGTCAATAGCCGAAATTTTTCCTTGCCCATCTTTTTCAATTTTAATAAAGTTTTCGACGTTGAAATCGTCCTCAGCAATTTGTTGACTAATCGCATTGTTTATCACTAAGTTCGCTAGGCGGCGCGTTTCTTTCTCGGCGATCGCCATAAGCGTCGGTTCAATCCCTCTATTAATGAACCAAAGGCTCGCAACAGTCGAAACAATAAAAAAAACGAACGTGATTAAAAAAATATAACGGACGGGTAGCGGTTTTCTTCTTTTGCGCAATTGTTGATACAACAAAAATCCCCCCTCTCACGCTATATGTATGCGATCAAGCAGGGGATTATTATTTTATTTCATGAGAAGCAAAGCGTCTTTTCCTTTCATTCCACGTGAGATCCCTAATTGTTCAGCCGCAAAAGTGACAGACTCAAGCGGTGCTTCTAACAGTTGGTCAATTGTTCGCACCCCTACCGCCCTTCCTGCGACAATACCGCGATCACGCAATTTTTCGTTTAACAGCGCTACATCTAACGCCCCGCACATAATGTATCCTTTATCATTTGCAACAGCTAATAACGTTGTTTTAGGCAACTGAACAGAAATCGCTGTAAACGGTTCTCCGTTAATCCATAACGGTTTTACCTCAATCATATGTTCACGCTCCTTTCCTTTATTCAATGTATGAATAAAGGAACGAAGGGTGCCTACGATTGATACATGTTTTTTAGCTTCCACGCAAGCACATCACGCAACATTTCTGGCATATAATATTGTTTTTTCGCCCGATATATTTCTGGATATAAATGTCCGAACGTAAACATATCAATTGTCGCCACCGCATACGTTTTTTGCTCATCGATTGGCTGATCATGAATAAAAATGCGGCGCACATGTGCTTGACCATCTATCAGTTGTTCTTTTTCAACAGTAATGCGGTCATACACCATTTGTCCCATTACTTCTCCACGAAATCCAAATCCTTTCAGACGTAACTGTTTCATTTGTTCAGTTTCCGCTTGTAAAATGACTTCTTTTAACTCGCTCCCTCGCAAATATACTTTGCATGGATTAATCGGATGTGGACAAATGCGGTGAATGTCTCCTTTCGTCACAACACCTTTTTCGAGAGAAGACAGTAGCACCCCGGCATTCACCATCGCTACATCGCCCTCACACCATTCATTTAACGCTTGCGCAAGAATGGTTGCCAATGGAGACGGGGCAAACCAATCAATATGTAGCGTCTCTGGCAATTGTACAATCGGCTGAGCCAACGCACGAGCAGATTGTGCAATCATATCATTTAATTTTTGTTTTGTTTCTTCGCATTCATATTCTAACGCTTCCGTATGTTGTACATGCGCCTTCATATCTACTTTTCGACTTTTTTGATCGATCGTCAACGTGACATGCCCAACATAATGACCGAATTTCCCCGCTCCACAGAGCAACGTTTCATTCACCCATTTTCCTTGCTCAAATACATGATGGGTATGACCACCTAAAATCGCTGTCAATTGTGGGAACATTTCTGCCATTTTTTCGTCATCATTTACGCCTAAGTGAGATAATAAAACGATCGCATCCACTTTTTCCGAAAGCTCTTCCACAAGCTGAGCGACCGTCTCAAATGGATCCGCAACACGCCATCCAAGCAGCTCATAAAACGTCTGAAACGGAACGGTCACCCCAATGAACGCCACGCGAACACACCCGAACGTCATGATAACATACGGCTTCATCCAATGTGGGCGCTCTCCGTTTTCATAAAAAACGTTCGCAACAATCACAGGGAATTTAGCATGTGCATATAACGTATCGAGCTGTTTATGACTCAGTGTAATTCCTTCATTATTTCCAATTGTGACCGCATCGTATGCTGCATCGTTTAAAAGGGTGATATTAGCTTTTCCATCCGACGCTTCTGTCAATGGATGAAATCGATCAATAAAGTCACCAATATCGAGCAAAACCATATGTTCATTTTGTTTTTTATGCTCGCTTCTTTTTTTTCGTAAATAATGCACTACTTTTGGCCAATGTTCAAAATGGCTATGCACATCGTTTGTATGATAAATATGTATCGTCTCTTTCAATGTTTGCAACACACCTTTCCCTTTACCAGCCAAGTCCTTGCACGATTAAACGAACCCCAAGTAAAATGAGTACGATCCGCAATAGCGTCACAACTGTTTTTCCTTTTAGTCTCCGATTAAGCCATGCGCCACATTTTGCACCGACCCATACGCCCGGAATAAGCGAAAGCGCAAACGCCCATGCAACATTTCCTATAAACACATGAGTTAGTGAACTAACAATGGATGATAAAAAAACGATAAACATCGATGTAGCAACGGCTACGTGGGGAGGAAACAAAAACAATAACATCATCGCAGGCACCATGAGCGAACCGCCACCAATGCCAAAAAACCCGCCGACAAAGCCAACAATAAACGCAATGAGCGTAGCGATGAACGGATTATAGCCATATGTCACTTCCTCTCCTTCGTTCGTGACATATGTGCGCATAATAGGAAACGTTCGTGTTGCACGCGGTGAAAAACGCGATTGAAACATAAGCAAAAATGAAACAGCAATTAAAAACAGTCCAAAGTAAAGCGAAAAATGTTGCATATGCACATGTTGATTTACCCATGCACCAAGCATTGCCCCCGGTCCACTACCGATGAAAAAAAACAAGCCGCTTTTATAGTCCACCATTTTATGCTTCATATATGTTAAAGTCGACGACAATCCATTAAAAATAATGACGACAAGCGATGTACCAACCGCCATTTGTGGTGAAATCGCTGGCAATACATGTGCGGTGCTTAAAAAAAGAAGCGCGGGAACGATAATGACCCCTCCCCCTAAACCGACAAGACTGCCGATCGTTCCTGCTAAAAAACCGACCACTAAAAGGAGTATATATTCCATTTTCATCCCCCATTACGAAAACAAATCTAATTGCCGTGGCGCTAAGTCCGTATACTCAATACTTAACATCTGCAAGAGCTGTTTTGCATTATGGGCGGCATCACCGCCCGAATTGTTGTTAAACAACACGTAAATATGTTCACATTTCGTTTGTAACAGACGAATATGTTTTACCCATTCTTGTAACTCTTGCTCGTTGTATCGATATAAATAACGAACGGCACGCCAATTTTCGTCATCTCGTTTATTCCAACCAGCTACGTTGCGTCCGTGTAGACGAATGAGCGTTTTATTTGGATCTGTTGGATGCAAAACAGTCGGTACCGATCCTTCCCCCGCTTGCGGTTCATCGCAAATGCTATGGATCCAGCGCTCTTCTTCCATAAAACGCAACGTCTTTTCGTAAAACGGAGGGGAAAACCAAGATTGATGACGAAATTCAAGTGCCACAGGAACATTCCCCATTCGTTCCCGACACCAACGTAAATAATGGACATGCTTTTTTTGGCAGTCAAACCACGGTGGAAATTGAAACAACACCATCGCAAGCTTATTTGCTTGCTGAAACGGCTCAATGGATTGCAAAAATGCTGTAAACATCTCCTCTTTGCTCGCATACGGAATATCTCCACGTTGATGACCCGTCATCCCTTGATACGCTTTAACGATAAATTGAAAACATTCCGGCGTTTCCATCGTCCATTTTTCAACGTTTTGACGCGGCTGAATCGCATAAAAATACGCATCGACCTCGACAGTTGGAAAATGGGCCGCATATGCTGTTAACTTATCTTTTGCGGCAAGACGTGACGGATATAGACGATCGTGGTCGCCCCATCCCGTTAATCCGACATAAATCATATTCATCACCTACATTTATCTTACCATAACATACAAAAAAAGCCGATGACCTGCATCACGCAGATCATCAGCTCGTTTATTACCCAATACTACCTTCCATTTCAAACTTAATGAGTCGGTTCATTTCAACGGCGTATTCCATCGGCAATTCTCTCGTAAACGGCTCAATAAAGCCCATAACGATCATTTCTGTCGCTTCTTGTTCAGAGATGCCGCGGCTCATTAAATAAAATAGTTGTTCTTCTGATACTTTCGACACTTTTGCTTCATGCTCAAGCGAAATGTTGTCGTTTAAAATTTCGTTGTATGGAATCGTATCAGATGTCGATTGATTATCCATAATGAGCGTGTCACACTCAATATTTGAACGAGAACCGTCCGCTTTCCGTCCGAAATGAACGATACCGCGATATGTGACTTTTCCACCTTGTTTCGAAATCGATTTTGAGACGATCGTTGATGACGTATTTGGCGCTAAATGAATCATTTTCGCGCCAGCATCTTGATGTTGCCCTTTGCCAGCAATCGCAATCGAAAGCGTCAAGCCACGCGCGCCTTCTCCTTTTAAAATGACAGCTGGGTATTTCATCGTTAATTTTGAACCGATATTTCCATCGATCCATTCCATCGTCGCATTTTCTTCGCAAACTGCACGTTTTGTCACGAGGTTGAAGACGTTGTTTGCCCAGTTTTGAATCGTTGTATAACGGCAATACGCGCCCTTTTTCACGATAATTTCAACGACGGCGCTATGAAGCGAGTTTGTCGTATAGACAGGCGCCGTACAGCCTTCAACGTAATGAACGTGTGCCCCTTCGTCGACGATAATTAACGTCCGCTCAAATTGGCCCATATTTTCCGAGTTAATTCGGAAATACGCTTGCAACGGCGTATCAACTTTTACACCTTTTGGTACGTAAATGAATGAACCACCAGACCAAACAGCGGAGTTGAGCGCTGCAAATTTATTATCTGTCGGCGGAACAACTTTTGCCCAATGCTGGCGAAATAAATCTTCATTTTCTTTTAACGCCGAGTCTGTATCTTTAAAAATGACCCCTAATTTCTCTAGATCTTCTTTCATGTTATGGTATACAACTTCCGACTCGTATTGCGCCGATACCCCAGCTAAATATTTTTGTTCTGCTTCTGGAATACCGAGCTTATCGAACGTTGCTTTAATTTCTTCCGGCACCTCATCCCAAGAACGACCGGATTTTTCCGATGGTTTGACGTAATAAGTAATTTCATCGAAATCTAAACTTGATAAATCGCCGCCCCATTGTGGCATCGGCATGCTGTAAAAAATGTCTAACGCTTTTAAGCGGAAGTCGAGCATCCACTTTGGTTCATTTTTCATTCGCGAAATTTCTTCTACAATTTCGCGCGTTAAGCCGCGCTCAGCACGGAATACAGATACGTCTTTATCGGCGAAACCGTACTTATATTCACCGATTTCTGGCATTTTTTTCGCCATCTCTTTCGCCTCCTTTTTTATGACTAGCCTTGTTGCTCATGCAATCCTTTTTCCATCGCTTTCCACGCTAATGTAGCGCATTTAATGCGGGCAGGGAATTTTGATACGCCTTGAAGTGCTTCAATATCGCCTAAATCAATTGAGTCGTCATAATCTTTTCCTTGCATCATGTCTGAAAAAATCGTTGATAGCTTAAGCGCTTCTTCAATTGTTTTTCCCTTGATCGCCTCTGTCATCATCGATGCAGAGGACATCGAAATAGAACAACCTTCTCCTTCAAACTTCGCATCGACAATTTTCCTATCTTCTACTTTTAATGTTAAGTGAATGCGATCACCACACGTCGGGTTGTTCATGTTTATATCGACGTGCTCCCCTTCTAACACACCACGATTTCTCGGGTTTTTATAATGATCCATAATAACTTGTCGATACAACGTATCTAAATGGCTATTAAAAGACATAGCTGAAATACTCCTTCGTTTTCTTTAATGCTGAAACGAGTGCATCAATTTCTTCTTCGGTATTGTATAAATAAAAGCTTGCACGTGCAGTTGCCGTCACGTTTAACCACTTCATAAGTGGTTGCGCACAATGGTGACCAGCACGAACAGCAATACCTTCCGCATCTAAGACGGTCGCAACATCGTGCGGATGCACACCGTCAATATTAAATGTCACAAGCCCTGCGCGCGCTTTCGGGCCGTAAATCGTCAATCCGTCAATCGTCGCAAGCTGTTCGAGCGCATATTGCGCTAAACGATGTTCATGCTCAGCGATATGATCTAACCCGACTTGCTCAAGAAAATCAATCGCCGCTCCTAAGCCAATCGCTCCTGCGATAATTGGTGTACCACCCTCAAATTTCCACGGAAGCTCTTTCCACGTTGACTCGTACAACCCAACAAAATCAATCATTTCGCCACCAAATTCAACAGGCTCCATTTGCTCAAGCAAATGTTTTTTGCCATATAACACACCGATACCTGTCGGCCCGCACATTTTATGTCCCGAAAACGCATAAAAATCGCAGTCAATATCTTGCACATCTACTTTCATATGCGGCGTGCTTTGTGCCCCGTCAACAACAACGACGGCACCGTTCTTATGGGCAATTTGCGCAATTTCTTTTACAGGATTGATCGTACCTAGGACGTTCGATACGTACATGATCGCAACAATTTTCGTGTTTGGCGTGACTGTTTGTTCCACATCTTCTAACCGGATCGTGCCGTCTGGTTGAAGCGGAATGTATTTTAACGTTGCCCCTGTTTGTTTAGCAACTTGTTGCCATGGGATGATATTGCTATGATGCTCCATATACGTAATAACGATTTCATCGCCTTCGCGCACGTTTGCGCGACCGTAACTTGCCGCCACTAAGTTAATGGCCGTTGTCGTCCCGCGCGTAAAAATAATTTCTTCCGTCGAAGCGGCACCGATGAAGCGGCGCACTTTTTCACGCGCCCCTTCATATGCGTCAGTTGCCTTCGTCCCGAGCGTATGCACGCCACGATGAACGTTTGAATTATATTGTCGATAATAATTGTCAATCGCCTCAATGACCGGCAACGGTTTTTGCGACGTTGCTGCACTGTCTAAATAAACGAGCGGTTTGCCGTTTACTTGTTGATCTAAAATCGGGAATAGTTGACGAAGTTCTTTTACGTTCATCATTTAACTTTCCTTTCGATCACTTCAATTAATTGTTTTTTCACACGCTCAATCGGAATTTCATTGACGACTGGTGCTAAAAAGCCATGAATAATTAATCGTTCCGCTTCCGTTTTCGGAATACCGCGGCTCATTAAATAATATAGTTGCGTCGGATCGACACGGCCGACCGATGCCGCATGGCCTGCTGTCACATCATCTTCATCAATTAACAAAATCGGGTTTGCATCGCCGCGCGCTTTCGGGCTTAACATAAGCACACGCGACTCTTGCTCTGCGTTTGATTTTGATGCCCCGTGCTCAATTTTACCAATCCCGTTAAAAATGGATGTCGCTTCATCTTTGACTACGCCATGTTTTAAAATGTATCCTTCCGTATGCTTGCCGTAATGAATAACACTTGTCGTAAAGTTTTGGACTTGCTCACCGCGACTCACAACAACTGTCTTTGTATCACCAAAAGACCCATCGCCGATCAAGCGCGTAATGTTTTCTGAAATTGTATTTCCGTCGTTCATTAAACCGAGCGCCCATTCAATGCGCGCATGGCGGCCTGTAATTCCACGACGGTTCACATATGTCGTCGTTCCTTTAGCTAAACTGTCCACAGCGCCAAAAAATACTTGCGCATCGTCTAATGCAAACACTTCAGCAATGATGTTCACGATCGCTTCGGAACGTTCACGTGTTGAAATATAGTTTTCAACATACGTCACTTTGCTACCGACGTCCGCAACGATAATGACATGGTTAAATAACGCTTCCGCTTTTTCATGTACATATACCGCTTGCAATGGCACATCGACTTGGACATGCTTTGGTACGTATACAAACACCCCGCCGTTCACAAGCGCTGCATGAAGCGCTGTCAGACGATGTTCATTTACTTTGACGCCGTCCATAAAATATTTTTGCACAAGCTCACCATGTTCGCGGACAGCTGTCGCTAAGTCGGTGAAAATAACACCTTTTTCTTTTAGTTCATCTGCAAGCGATACGTATGCACATGTATGATCGCGTTGCACATATACATTTTTTTGTTCCTCATCGATATCAATAAGCACTTTCACTTCTTCTGGCAACTCTTCTAACGACGAAAGCGGTGCGCTTTCAACGAGATGAGTAGAAAATTGTGTAAAGTTCCAACGATCAATTTTTGTTTTATCTGGCTTCGGTAAAGGAAGTTGTTCCGCTTGCGCAAGAGCTTGTAAGCGAACGTTTAAAAGCCAGTCCGGTTCTCCACGCCCTTCAGAAAAAGAGCGCACATACTGTTGGTCGAATGGTAGTTTCGTCTCGATCATCATAAATCCTCCTAACGCTTACGCTTCTTGCTCAACGACTTCATCTTCAATGCCTAATTCTTTTTTAATCCAGTCGTATCCTTCAGCTTCAAGACGTTGTGCTAATTCTGGACCACCAGATTTCACGATGCGTCCTTGCATCATAACATGCACGTAATCTGGCGTAATGTAGTTTAATAAACGCTGATAGTGCGTAATGATTAAACAGCCAAAGTCGCTATTACGCATTTCGTTTACACCTTTTGCAACAACTTTTAATGCGTCAATGTCAAGGCCTGAGTCAATTTCATCTAAAATAGCAATTTTCGGTTGTAACATCATTAATTGTAAAATTTCGTTTCTCTTTTTCTCTCCACCTGAAAATCCTTCGTTTAAATAACGATGCGCCATATCTGGATTCATTTCTAAAAACGCCATTTTTTCGTCTAATTGGCGAATGAATTTCATTAATGAAATTTCGTTTCCTTCTCCACGACGTGCGTTAATAGCAGAACGAAGGAAATCCGCATTTGTTACACCGCTAATTTCGCTCGGATATTGCATCGCTAAAAATAGCCCAGCACGAGCGCGCTCATCTACTTCCATTTCTAATACATCTTGCCCATCTAATGTAATGCTTCCTTTTGTTACTTCATATTTTGGATGCCCCATAATGGCAGCGGATAACGTCGATTTCCCTGTTCCGTTCGGCCCCATGATCGCATGGAACTCGCCACCTTTAATTTCAAGGTTAACCCCTTTTAAAATTTCTTTTCCATCAATTGCAACGTGAAGATCTTTAATCGTTAATGTTGCCATAAAAAAATACCTCCAGTTTCGCTTATGTTCATGAAACGTAATTCTCACTTTATTCTCATTACAATTTTATAACAGATGAAAAGTATTAGCAACCTTATTGCAAGCATTTTGATACTTTTCTGTTTCTAAAGTTGGTTTAATTTATCACGTATGTAAAAAAGGATAGGAGAGCCCTATCCTTTTAATGCACGTGAGTAAACGCGTTAAACGCTCGTCCAACATGAGGCATGTGTTGCGTAAACCTTGTTCTATCGACATATGTACTCCTCCTTCCTTTTTATCATGCGTCGTTTTCGAGAAAATATAAAAGGACGCCCGAATGGGCATCCTTATTTCGTTGCTGGAATAACAGCACCGTTATATTTTTGTAAAATGAAGTCTTGAATTTCCTTTGATTGCAACACTTCAACAAGCGTTTGAATTTCTTTACGTTTTTCGTCACCTTTACGAACCGCGATAATGTTCACGTATGGGTTGTTTTCTGGCGATTCAACCGCAATCGGATCTTTTGCTGGATCTAATCCGGCATCTAACGCATAGTTTGCGTTAATTAATACCGCATCTCCTTCATCATTTTTATACACTTGCGGAAGCAATCCTGCTTCGATATCTGCTTCAAATACTAAATTTTTCGGATTTTCAACAATGTCATCAATTGTTGCTTTCGTCTTATCGACACCATCTTTTAATTTAATTAGTCCTTTTTCTTCAAGCATCGATAAAATACGACCGTGATCAGCAACAGAGTTACTCATAATGATTTTTGCACCGTTTGGTAGCTCTTCAAGGCTTTTATATTTTTTAGAGTATACACCGATTGGTTCAATATGAATACCGCCAGCATTTACAAAGTCATAGCCATGTTCTTTCATTTGTGCTTCTAAATAAGGAATGTGTTGGAAATAGTTTGCATCTAACTCTTTATCTGCTAATGCTTTGTTTGGTAATACGAAATCTTGGAATGTAACAATTTCTAATTCAATACCCTTTTCTTTTAAAATCGGTTTTGCTTTTTCTAAAATTTCGGCATGTGGCACGTTTGATGCACCAACGACAAGCTTATTCGTCTTTTCTTCGGCACTTTCGCTTTTTCCGCAAGCAGCGAGCGCTAATACAACAACTGCAGCAACAAGTAAAGAGAACCATTTTTTCATTTGTTTTTTCCCCCTTTTATCGTTTATCTATTTTAGAAGTGACAAGGTCACCAATAAACTGAATGATAAAGACGATGATTAAAATGAGCACTGTTGCAACGAACGTGACGTCGTTATTGTTACGTTGAAACCCTTCTAAATACGCTAAGTTTCCAAGCCCTCCAGCACCGACAACTCCTGCCATCGCTGTATAACCAACGAGCGCGATCGCTGTAACTGTAATACCAGATACAAGTGCTGGCAACGCTTCAGGGAGAAGCACTTTCCAAATAATTGTTGCTGTCGTCGCCCCCATCGCTTTTGCCGCTTCAATAACACCTTTATCAATTTCACGAAGCGCAATTTCGACCATGCGTGCATAAAACGGCGCGGCACCAATAATTAGTGCAGGCAACGCGGCATTTGCCCCAAGAATCTTACCGACAACAAGCTTTGTAAACGGGATGAGCAAAATAATTAAAATAATAAACGGGATGGAACGAAAAATGTTGACGAACGATGCGATCACACCGTTAATAAAACGATTTTCCCATATGTTTCCCTTAGACGTTAAAAACAGCAACAATCCGAGTAAAATACCGAGCACAAACGTTGCGACAACGGAGACGGCGGTCATATACAACGTTTCCGTCGTGGCCGCCCATATTTTATCCCAAACGACGTTCGGAAATAGTTCATTGAACATTCGCCAACACCTCCACTTCAACTTCTTGCTGGCGAATGAAATCGAGCGCTCGCTCAATCTCGTCATTCGCACCGTCTAAATGAACGAACAACACCCCGTATGAACCGTGATGCGTTTGCGAAATTTTCCCTTGCAAAATGTTCACGTTCAAATCAAATTGTCGAATGATGTGCGTGATGAGTGGTTGCTCAGCTTCTTCGCCAACAAATGTAAGCTGTACAACTTTTCCATTTGGATATCGCTCAAGAAGATGCAACATCGCCTCTTTCGTTTCTTCCGGCTCTGTGACTTGCTGAACAAATCGTTTCGTAATCGGCTGCTCTGGCTTGCGGAACACGTGAAGCACTTCGCCCATCTCGACAATTTTTCCGTTTTCCATGACCGCTACACGATCACAAATTTTACGAATAACATGCATTTCGTGTGTAATTAATACGATCGTTAAACCAAGACGTTTATTAATGTCAACAAGCAAGTCTAAAATTGAGTCGGTCGTTTGCGGATCAAGCGCCGATGTTGCTTCATCGCACAACAACACTTTCGGATTGTTCGCTAATGCGCGTGCAATACCAACGCGTTGCTTTTGTCCGCCGCTCAGTTGTGACGGATACGCATTTTCTCTCCCTTGCAAACCGACGAGCTGAATGAGTTCATCGACGCGCTTCATCCGTTCTTCTTTCGGCACGCCAGCAATTTCTAACGGAAAAGCAATATTTTCGCGCACTGTTCGCGACCAAAGTAAATTAAAATGTTGAAAAATCATACCGATTTGTTGGCGCGCTTGGCGTAACTGCTTCCCGCTAATTTTCCCCATATCTTTCCCATCAACAATGACTTCACCGCTCGTCGGCTTTTCTAATCCGTTCAATAACCGAATGAGCGAGCTTTTCCCTGCGCCGCTATAGCCGATAATACCAAAAATTTCTCCTTGTTCGATATGCAAATTCACATGATCGACTGCCGTTACATTCCCACTTGCTGCTTTATACACTTTTGTTACATTCGATAATGTGATCACGTTGCTGTCACCTTCCTTCCATGAAAAAAACCTTTCTGCTCAAGAGAACAGAAAGGCGCGAATCGTCCATTCTGTCTCTTATCTCTCAAAGCAAACGCTTTGTGTGAATTGGCACCATTTCAGCAGCGCTGACGGTTGCCGGGTTTCATCGGGCACATCCCTCCACCTCTCTTGATAAGAGCGCTTTTAAACGCTTTATTCAGTTAACGTTTTAATGTATTCAAGAATGATGTTGAACTACGAATGTGAGTATATCATCGAAAAAAGGACGATGTCAATAAAAATTTTTTGACTTTAATATGAGAAATCATTATATTGCTAATGTCGGGCGATCGAGCAACAACCGCTCACACGAAAGCGTAAAGGGCTGATCCAAAACGCTAATACGTTTTAGATCAGCCACTTCAGTCCAAAAAATGAAGTTAAACTTATCAATTGTAGCTATATACATAAGTTGCAATAAAGAATTTCCGATTTCTCGTTTCTATTTTGCTCCCATACAATTCGACTATGCTATAACATTGCGAGTGATCGGCTGGATGTAAAACAAAATTTCAATTTATATTTAATTACTGTAGTTGAGTACCTGAATCCGTGATAAGATGACATCAACTTTGATTTTGTTGCTGGATTTATGGATGCGTGATCCATCCCTCCCTTTTTATGTTTAAAACAGATGTCATCTTCACTCTCGAAAATGAAACAACTATCTTTTTTGGGTATGTAAACCAAATGAAAAACAAAAAAAGGACAGAGGGATAAGATGAGTACAGAATCACGAACAATCGTTCGTTATCCTCCTTCTCTCCATTTGATGTACAGGTTCAGAAGGGGCTCGCTATAGCCACTCCTTCGTGTCAGTTTCATCCATAGCTGCCGTGATCGGCGAACGAGTCGTCCCGCCATCGTGATCACCGTCTGAATGATCGTCTTGATGCGACGGCGTTTCACTTTATGATGCAATGGATGTCTCGGATCGCTTAATAGATCTTGTCCAATCAGGCGAAGAAGGTTGTACACGAATGCTCCCATGACCAACACGAGCGCATTCGTTTTCATCTTCCCAGATGGAAGTCGCTCTAAATCTAAGTCGCTCTTGAGTTCGCTATGAAACTGTTCGCATGTCGCATGATCATGATACAACGCGAGCACATCGCTCATTCGAACATGCTCGTTTCCTTTGAGCCGCACCCAATAGCTTTCCACTTCATAATCAGGAACGAGCATCAGCTGTCCATTGCGTTCCATCGTTCGTTCCGTCACTTGGGTGACTTGAACGTACGTATACGTGTTTCCATCGATCGCTACCGTCTGTGGAAGGCATAGCTCATACGTTTGTACTCCTTCGGTTTGTCCATCGTCGACGCGTTTGCCCTTTTGCGAAGCGATCTGAAACCAAAGCGCTTTCGATTCTCGGCGTAAGTTTCGCTTGATGACAAAGTCCACGTCTTCCTTTAGGCATACGTGCACATTCGCTTCCGCGTCGTTTCCTGCATCCATGCGAACAAGCAGACGAGACGCAGTAAGTGGACGAGCTCGACGGATGGCGGTCGTTAAAAACGAAGGCATGTTGTCTTGCACATGTTGTTTTCCGGGACGCAACTCGGCATGAACGATATACCCTTCCTTCCCTGCATACGCAAACAATGGTGTAAAACCGTCAAATCCTTTATACGTTCGACTCACTCCTTCTTTTTTCGTATCGGAGTTGTCAAATGGGGAGCCATCGAGATCAAGAGGGAGCCATGTCGCCTTCCCTTTCGTCCAACAAGGGGACAAAGTGGCATGTCGTTGAATCAATAGACGCATGGACTCCTCCCAAAGAATCGTTTCGGTCATCGGAAGACAAGCGAGCTGATCGAGTCGCTGTCTTAACGTTGGGGAGGAAGGCACGTGCTGAATCCCCATCGATGTCGAAAACATATCGTCCTGACGATACGCTTCAATATGATCAAAGTCCGTTTTTCCTGTGGCAAGCAAGCCGATCATCGAGCGAATGACATCGCTATGGGAAATGTGCACGTCTCGACGAACGCTTGGAAGCCGAAGCGCGTTTACCCGTTTATCCATTTTCGTTTGGTGTAGTAAGTAGCCAACGAGGGCAAGCCCAGCACTTGGAGTAATCGCTTCATCTGTCAATACAAACCGAATCGGGAAATCTTTCATCACATTCACCTACTTGATGAAGAATCGTCAATGTCGTTTTCCCTTATCGTATCAACGGTTTGCATCCATTGTAAAGATGGTTTGTCACGGATTCAGGTGAGTAATTTTTATAACAATAATTACCATGTAAAAAGAGACAAACAGGGTATCCCTTATGCCACATGGAGCTGTTTTTTGATGGTATCAATAGGAATATTTTGTTTTGCTGCGCTGTAAATGAACTCCACGAGGCTATGTCCTTTTCGCTTACGCAGGAGATCGAGCCCATCGGAAAAATCGCTGTTCGACTCGAATAGGCTGTACACATAAGCGAGCTGCACCAAGATCCAGTAACGTTTCACCGCTCGATGATGACGAACGCGGTATCCATCGAGCTTCAACTGGTCTTTCGCTTGTCGAAAAAAGCATTCGATCGACCAACGCTGGGCATAGTAGCGCAAGATGTCTTCGTCGCTTAGCTCTTGGTCGGTGCTCAAGACGCAGTGAAGATGTTCCGATGTCATCGGTTGATCGGCTTTCCAAACAAGTAGCACCGCCGCATGGTCGAGACCGTTGAGCGTTCCTTCGTAACGATAGACGCGATAGTGATCTTCTCCCACCGTGACGAGGTGAGTGTCGTCTAGTTCGATCGAGCGAGCCAACTGCTTCGCTTGGATGGCGATGCCGTTCGGATAGAGAATCCGGTTCGTTTTGAGCATGGCGATGACGTGAAATCCTTTTTTCAGACAAGCTTTCACGAGCGATTGTGATGGATACCACGAATCCATGAGCACATAAACAGGACGACTCACATCCAAAGAAGAAAGCATCTCGATCGCCAGTTCCCCCTTGCTTTTCCCAGCCGCCTTGTCGTAGAGGCGAAAGGCAAAAGGAAACGCTTGGGTTGCAGTATGAACCATGAGCCAAACAAGAGAATGCCCCCAAATTGATTTTTTCTCTGTGTGAGAATAGTGCCAATCACATCCTTGAATGGCGTTCGTTGCCTGTGACGAAGGCTTCGTTTTTTGGCAAATCGTATCATCGATCGAAACAAAAATGGGTTGATTCTCTCGTTTCGCGTTGCGTTCGACACGATGCAGCATCCACTGCTGGAGTTTGCGAAGCAGCGCTTCTTCATCCCAAGGGCTTTTCGTGAAAAAATGGCTGAGTGTCGTGCGATGGTTCGGATGAAAACTCCCATGATGTAGATCGGTCAACGTTCCCGAAAAACCTTTCGTCACCATCGCATCCACGATATGAACGAGATGTTTCATCACAGGTTTTGAAAAATAAAGCGTCGAACCTAACGTCGTGAAAAACTTGAGAATTCCTTGGTGATGTGCTAGTCTATTCATGAAACATGAACCTCCTTGTGTGAATGGTTGGTGGCACATCTATTCTAACCAAGGAATCGGGTTCATGTCTTCTTTTTTGTCTCAATGTAAATTTATGTTATCGATTTTGCTCATCTACAGTTAATTATTGTCCCGAAAATTACTCAACTACAGTTACAACAAGAAAGCTTAACTGACCGTTTACTCAAACTCCTTACTTAGCTTTAATAAGTCGATAATATTTTTAAAACAATATGACTGCAAAATATTTTTCACAATGATGCGATAAACTACCAATATAATGATTAATAAAATGACCAATACATATGCAACATATAGAAAGTGGTAAACAGGAATAAGCCATATGCTGATAAAAATAGAGTATATAAATATAAAAATAGTTACTTTTTTAAAAACAGTTGAAATATTATATGAATATATTGAGTGAACTTCCTCTGAACTATATCCATATTGTTTTAGTATCCCCATATCTTTTTGTTGTATTTGCAAATAAGCCCGAAAAGAAAAAATAAGGTATAAGGCTGCAACAAGAACGATCGCTCCCGATAGTAAAGAAGCAATAACAGCTGTATTTCGCATTGACAATGTAAAATCATCGAACGCTTTAAATACATAGCGAACGTGATATCCGTACTGTCCAAGGTTTTCGGCGATGCGGTCAATATCCGATATTTTATCTACATAAACGTACATACTTTTTAAAGCTTGGACACCAAAAGGATTATTGTTATCATATTCTCTTTTAAACTCGATCCAATTTGTACGGAAGGACGTTTCGATTATTTTTTGAAATGTTTGATTCCCAACATATAATGCACTACTACTTAACATATTTTGATCTTCACTATATAAAACGAAAGGATTTTTTTCGATAATCCCCTGTTTATTCTTTATAAGGAAATTAGAGATATAGCGACTACTCAGTCCCCCCTCCTCCATCTGAACAATAGGAATTTTTAGATTGATTTCTGACTCCTTTGATTTTGAACAAGCATACCCAATATTTAAGGGGCAATCCCCTAAAAAACGGGCAGCTTCTTCATCTAATGCATAAATAAAATACGTGTTTCCTCTTTCATCTTGGACACCGAAGTTCAATTGATACATTTTATATATATGTATGCCTTTATATTCAGAAAGAACTGATCTAATTTCATTTTCGTCATTAAACTTTAGTAAACGTGCGTGATCATTCTCTTCAGTTTTTCCTGTAATTTCGATCATCCGCACATTTTCATTGCTTATAAAATCTTCATCTACTTGTATATATTGTTTGAATAGAAAAAGAAACGATGTCGAAACTAGAAAAAGAGATAGCAGAAACATCACGATAGATATCTTTAAATATGAATTTGATTTTTTTAATATAAGTTCCGCTACTTGCTTTTTTATTTTTTTATCCATTACGTAATTTTCCTCCTGCCATTGCTAGTCGAATAGCATTTGAAAAAAGTTCTACACACTCATGGGTCACGATAATACATAATTTATTTGTAAAAATAGTTGAAATCATCTCTGCAATAAGGTATTGATTTTGTTGATCTAACCTTGATAAAGGTTCGTCAAACAAAACGACATCTGGGTCATTCATAAATAAAAGGGCTAATTGTACACGACGCCTTTCACCACCAGATAACACAGCGATTTTCCGATCAATCAAATTCTCAATACGGAATAGCGCTAGGGCTTCTACTGATTTTTGTTCAAAATATCGATTATGTTTATAAACAGCAACATATTTTATATACATGTGCTCTTTTACAGTTAATTTAGAAAATAACATGTCATCTTGAAAAAGATATTCAATTTTTATACTTTCTTTTTTTTCTACTTTTCCTTCATCCACATTTATATATCCTGCAAGAATATTCAACAACGTTGTTTTCCCACAACCACTTTGTCCACTAATTACATATGTTCGTCCATTTTCAAACCGAAATGTTACATTATCAAGCACTTTCTTTTCATAAAAACGTTTCGTTACATGTTTTAACGTAATCATTTTTATATCACCTTTTTCTATCGGACAATAATCTCTTTCCTTCCTTCTTGACTGTAAACAACGACTTTCCCACGCTCTGTAGAAAAATCAATAACATCCTTTACAGAAACAATTTTTTTATTTGTTTCAACTTGTATAATATCTAGCAACAAATCTCCATCACTATTCGGATACATTTGTATAAGCAATCGATTTTCTTTATCAATATAATTTATTAATTTCTTTTTAAAGGTTCTACCATTATCCGCATATATTTTTTCCTCATCCGAACGATATAACACCCCATCAATTACATAAAGCTCCCCTGCTTTTAAGCCATTTTCAACTAACCGTGGTCGGTTATTTTCATTAGACAAATCTAAAACATACATTGTGTAGTAGTCCTTGTAAGGTTCGTAAACCGTGTAATAAAGTTTCCCATGCATAATCACGCCGTAAGACACAAGCCCTTTTACATGCGAATACTTAATAAAACTTTTCTCTCTCTCATCCCAGCGAATAATCGATCGGCTTACTTCTTCCCCATCATTATCCAAATACATTCTAATAAAAACATGATAGTTTCCATCATCGGCTAGCGGGAAAATAGCCTCCCCTTTTCTTCCAGCATACACCTTCTCAATCTCATTTCCTTTAATCGTAAAAAGACTAAAATCTCTTCCTGTGCTATCTCCAGCCGTATAATAAGGACTTTTTGTCGAAAATGCATAAACAATATAGTTTGGCTGATTCGTTTGCTGCTTGATTGTATTCGTTGCAAAATCATAAGCAACCAACTTCTGCGTGAATCGATTATACAAAATTTTACATTCTTCACTCTCAGAACATATGGGGATTGCGACATATTTTTTTTGTTGGATACTTGTTTCATCGCATCCACAAAGTAAAGAAAAAACAATAAAGAAAAGAAAGACCCTTTTCATCACTCTCATCCTAATAATTTAGAATTTATATTGGGGGTGTCCCAAAATTAACAGGACACCCTTTTTCATCAGCATATATACGCACGAAACACTTTCATGAAACTATATCCTCGTATAGTATGTTTAGAAAGATTTTTAAATCGAATTTCCAGTTGGATATGCTCCTTGACAATCGCATATGTGTAAGTGATTTGCCCACGGGGGAGGGGCGCGCCCCTCCCCCGTGGATGGCACTACATCGGGGTTGGACTTTTCGCGATGTTCTTGGATAATGGTCTTAGGATCATCGGGGACACTCTTCTCTCTCCTGTAGCTTTGACTACTTAGAAAGTCTGTCTCCCCGGCTCCTGTTCGGACTTCTAACCCGCAGGCTGTTCCCGTTGGTTTCCCATGCTGGAAGGAGCAGCTTCCAGGCAGCCCATGGCCCAACGTGAGTTCTCATATGCGAGGGTGACTGGTCAACAGGCGCGGTCCGGGGGCATCCCGAAGAGTCCCAACCCCACGATCCTACTACGATTGGAGGTGATCTCATGAAACTCTACGTCGGGATTGACGTGAGCTCAACGGACTTATACACGTGTATCATGGATCAAGAAGGAAACACGTGCGCCCAATTCAAGGTGGACAATCATCTCCTTGGCGCGACCTTCCTTCGCGATCAAATCCTCCTGTGGGCCAACAAGCTCCAACCATCCGAAATTCTCATCGGGATGGAAGCCACTTCGGTCTACAGCTGGCATCCAGCGATGTTTTTCCACCAACAGGAGGAGCTGAAGTCTTGGAATGTCAAGGTGTTTACCATCAATCCAAAGCTCATTCGCAAATTTAAAGAAGCGTACACTGACTTGGATAAAACGGACGGCATCGATGCGTGGATCATCGCCGATCGGCTTCGCTTTGGCCGTTTGAAAGTGACAGCTGTCATGCAAGAACAGTTTATCGCCCTTCAACGGCTCACGCGCATGCGCTATCATCTCGTCCATCAGCTGACTCGGGAAAAGCAGTACTTCCTCCAACACTTGTTTTACAAGTGCAGTTCCTTTACCCAAGAGGTGGACAGCTCCGTGTTCGGACATGCCATCTTAGAGCTTCTTCTCGAGTCGTTTAGCTTAGACGAAATCAGTCAGATGGACGTGCAACAGCTCGCTGACTTCTTGCGCCAAAAAGGACGCAATCGCTTTGCCGATCCGGAATGCATCGCCAAGTCCATTCAAAAGGCGGCTCGTTCGTCGTATCGGCTTTCCAAATGTGTCGAGGATTCCATCGACTTGCTTTTAGGGCTATCGATTCAATCCATCCGTAGCCTTCAAGCGCAAATTAAAGAGCTAGATAAAGCGATTACTCGCCATTTGGAAGGCATCCCAAATACGTTACAAACGATTCCCGGCATTGGTCCGGTCTACGCCGCTGGCATCTTAGCCGAAATTGGACAAATCGAGCGCTTTGACAACCAAGCCGCCTTAGCAAAGTATGCAGGTTTGACTTGGTCTAAGCACCAGTCCGGTCGGTTCCAAGCCGAGGAGACTTCCCTCATTCGTTCCGGCAATCGCTATCTCCGTTACTACCTAGTGGAGGCTGCCAACTCGGTACAACGGCATGATGCGTCGTTTCGCACCTATTACCGGAAGAAGTATGAGGAAGTACCAAAGCACCAACACAAACGAGCCCTCGTCCTCACCGCTCGAAAACTCGTGCGTGTGATCGATGCGCTGCTACGCAACGGTCAAATCTACACGCCAAGAAAGGGGGAAGATCGATAGGGGTATCGATCTAACTGATTTTGCATTAAAACCCAGTTAATGACATAAGACAAGACTGGGCTTCTTAAGTATTGCCTTTTTTCGGGTCATCGGACAATCGAATTTCCAATTTCGATGATTTTTCACCTTGACATATTACCGCAGGACTTTTATCTCTCTTGAAGAAACACGACATTTTTGGTCAGATCCTGGTTAGCAGTTAACGAAGAACAACGATTAAACTCCTGCCGAAATATAAAAAGTTCTCGGATCTCCCTTCAATTTTACGTAAGCCGTGTTAATGGTAGAGATCGTGTCAGAACGATAATCTTTATAAGGCGAAATAATAATGTTGGATCGCCAAGAAGAGTTGTTTGCTCCATTACTATTTTCCCAATACTTCACTTTTGTCTGAATAGTCTGCCAAGATGAGGATGCTCCTGCGCTAGCTCCGTCCCCAGAAACCCCCATCGTAATGGAAGCAGAACTTCTCAAAGAAGCAGAACTATACCACTCGGTTTTAATCGTTTCTACTACTTCATTCCCACTATATACCGCTGAAACTTGCCAATCCCACTGTATAGTATTCCCAGAATAAGTCGCTGAAGTAGAACGCCACACATTTGAAGTTAAAGTGCCTTTCCCTCCAGGGATAAGATAGTCTTTCGACTGAGAAATAGCAAATACCTTTAGGCTTGGAGAAAAATAGAAAAATGAAATAACTATAGCAATAGATGCGGTTATTTTTATCCATTTAGCATTCATGTATCTATCAAACTCCTTCTCCCAAAATTAGCTGATCAGCTATTTTCAATTTACCAAAAATAGAAAAGAAAAGAATCCGTATTTTCCGCCAATTTTTCGGCGAAAATCCGCCATTTTCTTCAAAATAAATGACAAAGTTCATTAAATGAAGTACAATTTAGTAAAAAATAGTAGAGGGGAAATCGCATGGCTGTTCGTACATTGCTTGTTGATTCCGATCCTATCTATTTGCTTGGTTTGGAAAAATTATTAGAAAAAGAAAGAGGTGTACATATTGTCGGTTCTGGTTCTTGTATTGATTCACTAGAAGATCTCATACATATACACGTGCCAGATGTCATTGTGATAAATATGCATATGCACATAATAAAAGTATTAGAGTGGATAAAAAGTGCAAAGAAAACATATCCTACGATAAATGTCATTATGCTATGCAACTATCCACCATTCGCTCTATGTGCATATGAAGCAGGGGTATCCGTGACATTATCAAAAGAAAAAGTTTCTACTCATTTGCCACATGCGATTCGCCACAGCAATGAAGGAGAGAGACTTCTTTTACTTGACAGTGAAGCTACATGTCACATGACACATTGTTTAACAAAAATTGAAATAGATATATTACAAATGTTAGCAGATGATCAAACAAGTGTACAAATCAGCCAACGGCTAAATATAAGCAAACGAACAGTGGAACGTCACCTTTCTTCTATTTTCGAAAAATTAGGAGTTTCGTCACGAACAGGAGCGGTTGCCGAAGCGCTGCGGTTACAACTCATAAAATGAAAGGTGCTAGTCGAAAAATCTAACTAGCACCTTTCATATTTACACCCGCGAATACATCGACCGTACCCCTGTCGCCGCTTCAATCGCTTGTTCTAAGTCTTCGATTAAATCATCGACATTTTCAATTCCGACCGATAAACGAATCATATCTTCTGTCACACCGGATGCTTTTAAGTCCTCTCCACTTAATTGTTGATGCGTTGTACTTGCAGGATGAATAATTAAACTTTTTGCATCGCCAACGTTGGCAACATGCGACCAAAGCTTAACGTTGTTAATTAACGTAGCCCCTGCTTCACGGCCACCTTGAATGCCGAAGACAACGACTGCTCCTGCCCCTTTTGGCATATATTTTTTCGCTAGCTCTTTTGCTGGATGATTGTCATGTTCAGGGTACAACACCCAATTAACTGCTGGATGGTTGTCCAAATACTCGACGATTTTTCTCGTATTGGCAATATGCTCTTTCATGCGGACATGCAACGTCTCCAGCCCTAAATTAAACTGGAAGGCGTTGAACGGGCTAATCGCCGGTCCTAAGTCACGTAACAACTGCACGCGTGCTTTGACGATATACGCCGCCGCACCGATGTCTGCGTATACGAGATTATGGTAACTTGGATCTGGCGCCGTAAACGCTGGAAACTTCGGCGAATGCCAATCAAATTTTCCACCATCGACAATGATACCACCTAACGTCGTTCCGTTACCAAGCAACCATTTCGTTGCCGAATGAATAACAATATCCGCTCCGTGTTCGATTGGCCGGCAAAGGTATGGCGTCGCAAACGTGTTGTCAATAATCAACGGAATGCCTGCTTCATGCGCAATTTCCGCAACTGCCTCAATGTCTAACACATGCAGGCTTGGGTTGCCAATTGTTTCAGCAAAAATCGCTTTCGTTTTTGGTGTAATTGCCGCACGGAAATTTTCTGGATCAGACGGATCGACAAAATGTGTTGTAATGCCGTATTTCGGCAACGTATTCGCAAACAAATTGTACGTTCCTCCATATAACGTCGAAGCAGAAACAATATCATCTCCCGCTTGAGCGACGTTTAATATTGCCATCGTAATAGCAGCCATGCCGCTCGCTACCGCTAAAGCACCAATGCCCCCTTCAAGTTGAGCGACACGCTCTTCAAACACCGTTACCGTCGGATTATGAATGCGCGTATAAATGTACCCAGCTTCCTTTAACGCAAACAAATTGGCCGCATGCTCTGTGTTATCAAACAAATACGCATTCGATTGATAAATTGGCACTGCACGCGCTTTCGTTACTGGATCCGTTTGCAAGCCACCGTGCACAGCAATCGTTTCAAATTTCATCGTTTCTCCCCCACATGTAATAATTTGTGAATATTTAGAATTTTAACACGATACATATTGCTCGTCAACGAACAACATCATACGGCTTGGCAAGGAAAAAGATCGACTCTAACAATAAAATGTGACGAAACGATGCTGTGACGGACAATTCGTTTAATCGCAGTTGTTGCTGTAGTTTTAAAGACCCTTGCAATAGCGACATAATTGCCTGTGCCGAACCACGAATCGTAATGACTCGCTCGCCATCTACCTCTTCTACGCGACGAATCCCTTCTTTCGATATGCATAATAATACTTCTCGACTCTCCCATTGTAGTTGAATATATAAACAATCACTCGGCAAAATCGGCGCTAACATGTTCATTTAACCGCCCCCGTTCCATATTTCTCAATATCCATTGTTTCCATATAAATGCGAGTAGTTCCTGCTATAAACGCTCGACAAATGTCTCGTTTCCTCGTCAATTTCCCAAGAAATATGTCGAAAGCTGGCTTTATTCAGCCAGCTTTCGCAACGTTTCGTATAAATATGGAACAGAATGAAAAGCATATATTTTTTGTACAAGTTTATCATGTTGAAAAATAAGTAAACACGGAACGCTTTCGATGCACCACTCAACCGCTTTGTCCGGCACGTAGTTTAAATCTTGACGTTCAAATGTAACAGATGGCAATAACTGCTCAAGTACATCAACCATACGACTTGCCACTTGACATGTTCCACATAATGGCGTGTACATATAGACAACTTTCACAACGATCACGAAACCTACGCAAGGAAGCCCCTGCCTTTAGGCACGGGGAGGAATTGCACCTTACGCAAGTTCCGCCACCCCCTTTCCATAAGCATATCCGTCAAATCGCTGAATGACTTGGACATATCTATAATTTATTCCTTGTGCGATACGCTTTCCGTCCTTGCCTTTAATATCGAAACTTCCAGTCTTTCTACATGCGACTTCGCCAAACCAAACGCCTTGATATTTCCCTCTTGGGACAACAGCCTTAACCATGTCCCCTGTTTGAAAACCAAAGAAGAATTTTTGTCTTGCAAGATAACCTCTTGGGAAGCCATATCTATCTAGGTTTGTACGAGAGCGACTACCACGCCCTTTTGCCTTGATAAATAACACTTCTTTTGTTTTGAAATATAAGTGATTTGTTGTGCTTTCGCCTACACAACAAGCGTCAAAATAATGTGTTTTCGGCAAGTCTAAACGAATACGATTCATTTTTGTTCGTGCACCTGTTCCACACTCGACATCTAATCCTGTCTGCTTTAACACTTCATACACTTTCCATCTTGTCGAGTTGATAGCACTTGTATCCTTTAATGATTCTTTGACTTGCTTTTGAATGTGCGGATACCCGAATTCTTCTGCTGTCTTACTTCCTTTGCGCTGATTACAGTCATGACAGGCAAGACATAGGTTATCCACTCGGTCTGTTCCACCTCTCGATTTTGGAATGATATGCTCCACTTCAAGTGGAACATTTTCTTTTCCGCAATAACAACACTTCCGCCCAAACTTTTCAAGCAAATACTCCCGTACTTCATATCCTTGTAGCGTGCCTTGTTGATACTCTACACCATTGATTTCAGGATTTCGCATGAGTTGCGTGTCGAATTTGGCATTTTCGTATGATATATACCCAATGGGGCATAATTTCTTTAGGCGGTTAACCCATGTTTGGATATTTTGCACACGACTCTCTAGTGATGACGGCAACCACCCCTCCTTTCGCTTGCGGTTCAGAAAGCGTGGTTTTCTGTATCTTGTTTTTCGATTTCGTCTTGCTCGACGAAAAGCACGCCTTTTATCTATTCTTTCCTTGATGTCTGTGCGATGGTCAAGTTGCCCTAACCATACCACTTCTTGTCCTCGCAAAATCGCTAATCCTGTATGCCTGCTTCCATAGTCGATTTTTAGCCGATATGTTGCTTTAATTTCTGATTCGTCTACTGATTTTTTCAAGATGATGGTAAATGGAAATCGCCTGTAAATCGCCGCCTTCCCTTGTTTCAACAGCTTTCTTGCAACTGCTTCGTGACAAGGAGCAAGCGGACGTTTGTTTGTGTCTAACACAAAAACCATAGGGTTCTCCCCTTTCCTCTGCATAAAGCAGGTCATATTCTCCTCGACCATGTTATAGATGCTTGTTATGTGCAAGACACTAGCGCTACCCACCACGCTTGTTTAACCTTGCACGACAGAGGAACGGGATGGAGAAGCACCCGAACGTGTCATGACATCTATAACGTAGGCTCTGTTTCAAGCCTTGGTCTGGTCAACATGGGGCTTACAAGCCCATGACTTTAGTCATTGGGTTGTTGACACAACTTTCTATAAATATTGTGCGTGTACATCGATATTTGCACTTAATAACACGACCGCAATATGATGCTTCGGAGCTGCTGCGACTTCACGATACATTTTATCAATATATAAGTGCTCAGCATGCGGAAACTCTCGACGGAGTTGACGACGTAATTTCTCCCCCGCTTCATCGGAATCGACTAAAATGTACACTTCTTTATCGTACAAAGCATCGATTAATTCATCAAGTTTGGCGGTGCCAAGCGTTCCGTTTGTACATATAATTTCAACTGGCTCACTAATGATGCTTTCGACTTTTCGTTTATCTGAGCGCCCTTCGACAATAATCACTTTTTCTACCTCAACAATCGCCATCGTCATCACCTTGTACATTCATTTATGTATATTATATTCGTGATCGTACACTTTTTCTCCTTTTATTCAATACAAAAGGACAGCGATGGCGCTGTCCTTAACACCAACCACCTTCTATGTCACAATCGACATATTTCATATTTGGATGTTCAGTAACTGTTACGCTTTTCAAAATACGCCTGTTTTGTTGTTGGTATCCATGCTTTAACTTTAACTTATTCGTTTCTTGAACAAATCCTCCAACACATTCGTTGTCATAAAACAGCTCAAAGTTGCCGTTTTCATTAAATTTCCCAACAACATCTTTTGTAATATCGATTGTTTTTTGTTTTAACAAAAAAGACACCCCAGTGTCATAGGGTGCCCTGTGATGTGTGTTTTACTCTTGATTAATCATTTGTTCGTATTGTTCTGCCGTTAATAGGTTGTCCACTTCACTTAAATCGCTTGGCTCAATGACGATCATCCACGCTTTATCATATGGTGATTCGTTTACATACTCTGGGTTGTCGTTTAACTCTTCGTTCACAGCTACGACTTTTCCGCTAATTGGGGCATATAATTCAGACACAGTTTTCACTGACTCCACGCTACCAAATGGCTCATTTGCTGTCAGTTGCGCCCCCACTTCTGGCAATTCAACGAATACGATATCGCCGAGTTCTGACTGGGCAAAGTCCGTAATCCCAATGCGAACTGTATTTCCTTCGACACGCACCCATTCATGTTCTTGTGAATAACGTAGCTCTTTTGGAATGCTCATCGTTTTCCCTCCAACATATCATCTTCTTTTTCATCATACACGATTTTCAACATGATTTCACGATAATTTAAACATTTCGTGATATTTTTGTTCGTCAAATCCGACAATAACTTGCTCGCCATTTGTGATGATTGGACGCTTGATTAACATCCCGTCTGATGACAACAATTGCAGCATGTCTTCTTCTGTCATCGTTTTTAATTTGTCTTTTAATCCAAGTTCACGATACTTCATGCCGCTCGTATTAAAAAATTTCTTTAAATCAAGCCCACTTTTTTCATATAACGTCCGCAACTGCTCTTTTGACGGAGGCTGCTCAACAATATGTATCGCTTGCACAGAAATGTTGTTGTCATCTAGCCATTTTTTTGCTTTGCGACATGTGCCGCACTTTGGATACCAATAAAATGTTACCATCTTCTCACGAAACTCACGCAAGGAAGCCCCTGCCTTTAGGCACGGGGAGGAATTGCGCCTTGTGCAAGTTCCGCTTCCTCCTTTCTGTAAGTATATCCATCAAATCGCTGAATGACTTGAATATATTTATAGCTGATTCCTTGTGCGATACGTTTACCGTCTTTTCCTTTGATGTCGAAATTTCCAGTCTTCCTGCATGCCACTTCACCAAACCACACGCCTTTGTATTTTCCTCTTGGAACAATAGCCTTAACCATGTCTCCTGTTTGGAAGCCAAAGAAGAACTTTTGTCTTGCAAGATAACCCCTTGGGAAGCCATATCTATCTAGGTTTGTGCGTGAACGACTGCCACGCCCTTTTGCATTGATGAATAACACTTCTTTTGTTTTGAAGTACAAGTGGTTTGGTGTGCTTTCTCCAACGCAACAGGCATCAAAATAGTGTGTTTTCGGCAAACCTAAACGAATACGATTCATTTTTGTTCGTGCACCTGTTCCGCACTCAACATCTAATCTTGCCTGCTTTAATACTTCGTACACTTTCCATCTTGTTGCGTTAATGATACTTGTGTCTTTTAATGATTCTTTGACTTGTTTTTGAATGTGTGGACAGCCGAACTCTTCTGCTGTTTGGTTTCCTTTTCTTTGGTTGCAATCTCGACATGCAAGGCAAAGGTTATCTATTCGATCTGTCCCGCCTCTCGATTTTGGAATAATATGCTCCACTTCAAGTGGAACGTTTTCTTTTCCGCAATAACAACACTTTCGTCCAAACTTTTCAAGCAAGTATTCTCTTACTTCGTATCCTTGAAGCGTGCCTTGCTGATACTCAATGCCACTGATTTCAGGATTTCGCATGAGTTGCGTGTCGAATTTGGCATTTTCGTATGATATATGTCCAATGGGGCATAACTTTTTTAGACGGCTAACCCATGTTTGGATATTTTGCACACGACTCTCTAGTGATGGAGGCAACCATCCCTCCTTTCGCTTGCGGTTCAGAAAGCGTGGTTTTCTGTATCTTGTTTTTCGATTTCGTCTTGCTCGACGAAAAGCACGCCTTTTATCTATTCTTTCCTTGATGTCTGTGCGATGGTCAAGTTGCCCTAACCATACCACTTCTTGTCCTCGCAAAATCGCTAATCCTGTATGCCTGCTTCCATAGTCGATTTTTAGCCGATATGTTGCTTTAATTTCTGATTCGTCTACTGATTTTTTCAAGATGATGGTAAATGGAAATCGCCTGTAAATCGCCGCCTTCCCTTGTTTCAACAGCTTTCTTGCAACTGCTTCGTGACAAGGAGCAAGCGGACGTTTGTTTGTGTCTAACACAAAAACCATAGGGTTCTCCCCTTTCCTCTGCATAAAGCAGGTCATATTCTCCTCGACCATGTTATAGATGCTTGTTATGTGCAAGACACTAGCGCTACCCACCACGCTTGTTTAACCTTGCACGACAGAGGAACGGGATGGAGAAGCACCCGAACGTGTCATGACATCTATAACGTAGGCTCTGTTTCAAGCCTTGGTCTGATCAACATGGGGCTTACAAGCCCATGATTTTAGTCATTGGGTTGTTGACCTCATCTATACACAATATAACAAACAGAAAGTACCAGACGATGCGTCTGGTACTTCCATTATTACACAACATATCGTTCAGCTTCAATTAGTGCTTGCGCTGCCTCACGTTTTTTCGCAATGATGTTGATTGGCGTATGACGTGTTAATTTACGCAATGCTGATAGCATCATACGCAACATGTCACCTTGTTCGACAGCGACGATCGTTTCTTTTGCATGTGCTTCAATTTCGTTAAATGCTTCCTGGCAGAAAATTTGTGTATACAATACTTTTTGTTTGTTTTTCTCAACGCCAGATTGGGCAATCGCTTTTTCCGTGCGTAAAAGCGCAGATTCCATCGCATATACGTTGCTAACGATGTCTGCAATATTCACAAGCACTTCTTGCTCTTTTTCAAGTTTCGGACCGAATTTTTGCGCCGCCAGTCCCGCGACCATTAAAGCGATTTTTTTCGCATTGCGGACAAGGTACTTCTCTTGTTCAAGCACGCCATCGCCAACTTCTTCCGGCATCAACATCATTAATTCTTCTTGTAATTGTTGCGCTTTTTGTAAAAGCGGCAATTCACCTTTCATCGCCTTTCTTAAATACATTCCTGGTACAAGGAGGCGGTTAATTTCGTTCGTTCCTTCAAAAATACGGTTAATACGTGAATCGCGATACATGCGTTCAATTTCGTATTCTTGCATAAAGCCGTAACCGCCATGAATTTGTACACCTTCATCTACAACGTAGTCAAGCATTTCTGTCGCAAACACTTTGTTTAAAGAGCATTCAATCGCGTATTCTGCAATCGCTTTTGCCGTTTCTTTTCCGTCTTTTGCTTGTTCATCTGTCAACTGTCCCATGCGCGCTTCAAATAAACCGACTGTACGGTAAACGGAGCTTTCTGCCGCATACAATTTCGACGCCATCGTCGCTAATTTTTCTTGTGTTAATGTAAATTTCGAAATTGGTGTTTTAAATTGTTGACGTTGATTGGCGTATTGAATCGTCACTTCTAGGGCACGTTTTGCTCCGCCAACGGCACCGACGCCAAGCTTATAACGGCCGATGTTTAAAATGTTAAAGGCGATGATGTGGCCTTTGCCGATTTCGCCAAGGACGTTTTCTTTCGGAACGAGCGCATCTTGTAAAATTAATGTGCGCGTCGATGAGCTTTTAATGCCCATTTTCTTTTCTTCTGCTCCTGTCGATACGCCGGGGAAATCGCGCTCAACGATAAATGCCGTGAAATGCTCACCGTCTACTTTGGCATAGACGACGAATACGTCGGCAAAACCAGCGTTTGTAATCCATTGTTTTTCCCCATTTAAAACGTAATGCGTACCTTCCGCATTTAGTTTGGCTGTCGTTTTCGCACCGAGCGCATCTGAGCCAGAGCCTGGCTCTGTTAACGCATAAGCAGCAATTTTCTCACCTGTCGCTAGTGCCGGTAAATATTTTTGTTTTTGCTCCTCTGTTCCGAACAAGACGATTGGAAGCGAGCCGATCCCGACGTGCGCACCGTGTGAAATCGAGAAGCCGCCCGCACGCGCCATTTTTTCAGCAATTAATGCCGAGCTAATTTTATCTAAACTTAATCCACCATATTCTTCAGGCACATCTGCACCAAGCAATCCGAGTTCACCTGCTTGTTTTAAAAGCGCAACAGAACGATCAAACTCATGATTTTCTAAATGTTCAAGTTGCGGTAACACTTCATTCACGACAAATTCTTCTGTCGTTTTCGCAATCATTTTCTGTTCGTCTGTAAAATCTTCTGGTGTAAACACTTGCGTTGGTGACACATCTTCAATTAAAAAGCTACCGCCTTGTGCAACTTTCAATGTTTTTTCCATCATTATTTCCCCCTCTTATAATAATTCAAATACGCCAGCAGCACCCATACCGCCGCCAATGCACATCGTGACAATACCAAATTGTTCGTTGCGACGACGCATTTCATATAAAAGTGTCAACGTTAGCTTTGCACCTGTACAACCGAGCGGATGACCGAGGGCGATCGCTCCTCCGTTTACGTTTACTTTTTCTTCATCTAGTCCGAGTTCGCGAATGACTTGAATTGATTGTGATGCGAACGCCTCGTTTAGTTCAATTAAACCGATATCAGAAAGCTCAAGACCCGCAAGCTCAAGCGCCTTTGGAATGGCTGCAATCGGACCGATACCCATCACTTCAGGTGGAACACCTGCAACAGCAAACGAGCGGAATTTACCAAGCGGTTGTAAACCGAGCGCTTTCGCTTTTTCGTGATCCATCACCATCACCGCAGCTGCTCCGTCGCTCGTTTGGGAAGCGTTTCCTGCTGTTACCGTTCCGTTTACCGAAAACGCAGGGCGTAACTTCGCGAGCGTTTCCATATTTGTATCTGGGCGTACTCCTTCATCTTGACTAAACGTCATCTTTTTCTCTACTAATTTATTGTTTTCAATATGACGGACTGTCACTTCGACCGGCACAATTTCATCGACAAATTTTCCTTCGGCAATCGCTTTTGCTGCTCTTTGATGGCTGCGAACAGCAAACGCATCTTGCTCTTCGCGCGTCACCCCATATTTCATCGCGACTTGCTCAGCTGTATGCCCCATCGACATGTAATACTCTGGCGCACTTTCTGCGAGCTTCATGTTCGGACGTACGACATGACCCATCATTGGAACCATGCTCATCGACTCCACGCCACCAGCAATGACGGTATCTGCATGCCCAAGCATAATTCGCTCTGCCGCATAAGCGATCGCTTGTAATCCTGATGAACAATAACGGTTAATTGTAATCGCTGGCACTGTATACGGCAAACCAGCAAGCGCACCAATGTTGCGCGCAATATTCAACCCTTGTTCTGCCTCTGGCATAGCGCAGCCGATAATGAGATCGTCAATGTTTCCTTCATAGTTTCCTGCTCGTTTCAACGTTTCTTTAACAACAATCGCCCCTAAATCATCCGGGCGGACGTTTGCTAACGTCCCTTTTTTCGCTTTGCCGACAGGCGTGCGCGCCCCGGCAACGATGACCGCTTCTTTCACGTCAATCCCCCCTTAGTTTCTTAACGGTTTTCCTTTAACAAGCATATGTTGCATGCGCGCTTGCGTTTTCGGCTCACCGACAAGACTTAAAAATGCTTCGCGCTCTAAATCAAGCAAATATTGTTCGTCCACTTCTGTTCCGTACGGTACGCTTCCACCAGCGATGACGTATGCAAGCTTTTTCGCAATTTTTAAATCATGCTCCGAAATATAGCCTGAATAATACATGCCTTGAGCGCCAAGCAACAACGCCGCATACCCTGTTTCCCCGACAACCGGGATTTTTTTACGCACCGGCGGTTTGTATCCGCTCTCATATAGCGCTAATACAGCTTGTTTTGCGTCATGAATGAGATGATCACCATTGATCGAAATACCATCTTGTGCATTTAAGAAATTTAACTCACGCGCTTCTGCTGCCGATGTCGATACTTTCGCCATCGCAATCGTTTCAAACACTTTATTTGCAACCTTTTGCAAATCAAATTCCACACCGTTTGGCATGCCGCTTAAATGTTTAATGTATAGCTCTTTATTTCCACCACCGCCTGGAATGAGACCTACACCTACCTCAACAAGCCCCATGTATGTTTCTGCAGCTGCCTGAATGCGTGAAGCTGGCAAGCAAATTTCCGTTCCACCGCCTAACGTCATCGCAAATGGTGCGACAACGACCGGTTTAGTGCTATATTTAATATTCATCATCGCTTGTTGGAATTGACGAACGACCATTTCAATTTCAAAATAGTTATCATCTTGCGCTTCCATTAAAATCATCGCAAGGTTCGCGCCGACACAGAAGTTTTTTCCTTGATTTCCGATGACAAGTCCTTTATAGTTGCGGTCAACTTCTTCTAACGCGTAGTTAATCATTTGGACGATGTCAAATCCAATGGCGTTGTTCGGTGAATGAAATTCGAGTAATGCTACATCGTCACCAAGGTCAATTAAACTTGCACCACTATTTTTCTTAATGACCCCTTTTTGTTCTTTTAAGCGCTGAATGTGAATGACTTTTTCATTTTCTTCAACCGGCTTATATTGTCCACGATCGTAGTATGATACGCGACCGTGCTCGTATTTATAAAACGCCTCATATCCGCTCGCAAGCATATCTTCAACCCACGATGGTACTTGACGACCTTCCGCTTTCATTTTTTCAACAGACTGCTTCACACCGATCGCATCCCATGTTTCAAAAGGACCGAGCTCCCAGCCAAAGCCCCATTTCATTGCACGGTCAATCGCTACGATGTCATCTGCGATTTCACCGAGCAACTGAGCGGAATATAATAACGTCGGGCTTAAAATATTCCACAGCAGTTGACCAGCGCGATCGTTCGCATATACAAGCGCTTTCAATTTGTTCGCTGTTCCTTTTGCTTGTTTGCTCATCTCGATCGACGGTGCCTTTAGTTTTTTCGTCGGTTCATACTCGAGCGTTTCATAATTTAATTCAAAAATGTCTTTTCCTTTTTTATAGAAAAATCCTTGCCCTGACTTACTGCCAAGCCATCCTTTTTCAACCATCGTTTTCATAAAAGACGGAACAGTAAACGCTTCTTTTTCTTCGCCTTCTACTTTTTCGAATACGTTGTTAGCTACATGAATAAACGTGTCTAAACCGACGACATCGAGCGTGCGGAACGTCGCACTTTTCGGACGACCGATTAATGGGCCTGTCACAGAATCGACTTCGCCGACGCTATAGCCGCCTTTCATCATTTCACGTACCGTCACAAGCAAACCGTACGTACCGATCCGATTGGCGATAAAATTTGGCGTATCTTTCGCAAGAACGACGCCTTTGCCAAGCACATTTTCACCAAATTGTTTCATAAACGTAACAACAGCTGGATCAGTGTGCTTTGTCGGAATGACTTCTAATAGTTTTAAATAGCGCGGTGGATTGAAAAAGTGCGTGCCTAAAAAGTGCTTTTTAAAATCGTCCGAGCGTCCTTCGGCCATCGCTTCGATGGAAATGCCGGACGTGTTTGAGCTGACGATACTTCCTTGCTTTCTGACTTCATCCACTTTTTCAAACACACTTTTTTTCACATCAAGTCGTTCAACAACGACTTCAATAATCCAATCGCATTCGGCTAAGCGATGAAAGTCATCTTCAAAGTTACCGACTTCGATCAATGCTAAGTTGTCTTTCGACATAAGTGGCGCTGGTTTTTGTTTCAATAAACGTTGAACCGCTTGATTGACGATGCGATTGCGCACTTGTTTATGTTCAAGCGTCCATCCTTTTGCTTGTTCTTCAGCTGTCAACTCTTTCGGTACAATATCTAACAACAATGTCGGAATGCCGACGTTCGCTAAATGCGCCGCAATTCCCGATCCCATAACTCCGGAACCGAGAACCGCTGCTTTTTTAATTCGCATGCTCGTTCCCCCTTATCCGAATTGAATGAATGGTCATTCATTTTTCCTTTATCTTAAATATAAATTATATTTTAAATTTTCGCAACAAATAAATGTAGCGAATTTTGTCAACGATTTAGGAAATGATACAAAAGGAGGTGATGAGGCAATGAAAATGAAAAAACACCCGTCTAAAGCAGGTGTAAGCGCTGCAAGTGTGAAAGGAAATGCTGGTCCGACGGTGGAACGTGATGGAGGCGGAAAGAAAACAAGCCAAAATCAACAATATGGAAAAGAAAATATGGGAAATGAATAAAGGTGGGACACCCCACCTTTATTTTTTGAATATACCTTTTAACACAAATGCCACGTTGGCTGGGCGTTCTGCTAAACGGCGCATAAAATAGCCGTACCAATCGGTTCCATATGGAACGTAGACGCGCATTGTGTATCCTTCACGTACTAATTGTTCTTGTCTCTCTGGACGAATGCCGTATAACATTTGGAATTCAAATTGATCGTTCGGGATGTTATATTCCTTCACGAGTTGTTTCGTGTATTCAATTATCTCATCATCGTGCGTAGCAACAGCTGTATAGTTTCCGTTTAATAGATGCATCTTAATAATCTTTTTAAAGTTTTCATCTACATCTTTTTTGTCTGGAAAAGCGACTTCCTGTGACTCTTTATACGCGCCTTTCACGAGACGTAAATTCGGATGATACGCATTTAAATCTTCGATGTCTTTTTCCGTACGGTACAAATATGCTTGCAATACCGTTCCAACATTGTCATACTCTTTCTTTAACTGCTTAAATATATCGATTGTTTTTTGACAACGAGAATAGTCTTCCATATCAATTGTAACGAATACGCCGTGGGCTTTCGCTTCATCTAAAATACGGCGCATATTTTTCATCACAAGCTCATCGGAAATGTCTAATCCCATCGACGTCATTTTTAATGATAGTTGTGAATTTAGTTTATTTTCACCAATTGCACGAATCGCCTCAATCGAATGGTTCGCCATTTCATTCGCTTCTTGCTCGTTATCAACAAATTCACCTAAATAATCGATCGTGACCGCTAGTCCTTTACGATTCAGTTGTTGAATAACTTCTACTGCCTGTTCGATTGTTTCTCCCGCTACAAAACGCGACGCACCGAAACGAAGACCGTAACGCTTCGCCAATTTTGTTAACGTTTTATTTTTTGACAAAAATAAGAAAAAGTCGCGCATCAACTGCTCCATTGTTGTTTACCCCCTTTTGCAAGCGCATCCACCCGTATTGTAACACGTTTTCAATCGCTTGAATATGCTTTTGTCGAATAATCGTATTTTTTGTCTACATACGTATAACTATACAGCAAGTGGGCAATATACAGTCGAATGCGATTTTATTAGGAGGGATCCAGATGCAGCAACAAATGAACATGCAACAACAAGCGATGATGGCTCAACCGCCTGAAATGATTTCGACGAAAGACGCCCTTTATTTAACGGATGCGCTCTCATGGAATTTGATTGCGATGAAAAAAGCACATTTTTTCGCTTCTCAATGTCAAGATCAAGAAATTAAACAAGCGATTGATCGCGTTGGACAAATGCACCAACGTCATTATCAGCAACTTTTACATCAATTGCAACCATCTGCCCACGTGCAATAAAGGAGGACATAACATGAAGGTGCAAAATCCAGAAACACAAATTCCAAAAACCCCACAAATGAACGATCGCGATTTTATTAATGATATGTTATCGACTGAAAAATATATGACAGACAGTTATTGTACGTTTTTAAATGAAGCAAGTCATCAACATTTGTATGACGAAATATTGCATATATTTACCGAAACACAAAACTGTCAACGTGAATTGTACAACTTAATGTTTAAAAAAGGTTGGTATGCGCTTGAACAAGCAGACCAGCAAAAATTACAACAATCATATCAACAATTTCAAGGATATGCGAGCCAATTCCCGTACAACAATATGATACAATAAGAAAAGCCGACTGCTGATGCAGTCGGTTTTTCTTATGATGAGCCCAACCATTGGACAAACGCCTTGCATATCGTGTTAATGTAATGATGAATTTGCGAGGAGGGAATGCTCAAATGTATGGTCGCAGACCGTTTTTCGGTTTTTTCGGTGCACCGTTTTTTGGGGGCTTTCTAGGTGGATTGCTCGGCAGCGCATTAACGCCTTATCCGTTTTATCCGCCACGCCCATATTATTATCCACCACGTCCATATCCGTTTTATCCATATGGTGGCGGATGGTATTATTAAATATAAAACGCTAGAGAGGCATTTACTCTCTAGCGTTTTCTCATTAGCGTATGGAGACGGTGGGAGTCGAACCCACGTCCAGAGGTATCGCCACTTAAGCGTCTACGAGCGTAGTCGGTATATTTATGTTTCGCTGCTTCTTCCGCCTACCGACAGGCATCCGAGCAGCTAGTCTGATTATTCTCTTCCCTCGTCCTCAGACGGCGGACTTGGGCGTAGCCCACTTGTTATGAACCCCTAGGCCGCCACATGGGCGATGGCGGTAGGAGTTAGCCGCGTTAATTAAGCAGCTAAAGCGTAGTTTTCTTTGCCAGTTATCTTTAAGTGACGTTTTTACGAGGACGATCCCCTCGGCTCGCAGCTTAAGCTCGATCTACCCCTGTCGAATCCGTAACGTCCCCGTATAAGAGAAACGTACGAAGGAAGCTTAAGCTTTTATAACTGGCTGACACTTTTTATTATATCACATTTCAGGTGCTTTGCAATTGTAACATACTGGGTTTATTTCTGCCGTTCGCGGAAAGCGCGTTCGACTTCGCGTTGGGCTTCTTTCTTTTTCATATCTTCCCGTTTGTCGTATTTTTTCTTTCCTTTTCCGACGCCTAGCAACAGTTTCGCAAAACCATTTTTAATGTATAGCTTGAGCGGCACGAGCGTATAGCCTTGTTCTTTTGTATAGCCGATGAGCTTGCTAATTTCGCGACGATGAAGCAGTAGTTTGCGCGTCCGCAACGGATCATGATTGTAACGGTTGCCTTGTTCGTACGGACTAATATGCATATTATGCAAAAACACTTCACCTTTTTCCACTTTCGCAAATGAATCTTTTAAGTTCACCTTGCCTGCGCGAATCGACTTAATTTCCGTTCCTTGCAACACAAGTCCTGCTTCGTACGTTTCTTCAATGAAATAATCGTGATGTGCTTTTTTATTTTGAGCGATCAGCTTTCCTTCCCCTTTTGGCATTTGTTTCCCTCCCTTCAGACAACGAATATTTTAGCAAAAATAAGAAGAAAGGAAAAGCCTCATCAGTGGAGGCTTTCCTTATCGTTTTTTCTTTTTCTTCTTTTTCATGTTTGGTATATCTTCATAAAACTTTTTCTTTTTCTTCGTTTTTTTCGTTGGCCATTGCTCTTCTTTTTTCTTTTTCTGTTTTCCTTCGATGACGACTGGAGCAGCTTTCGCTTGTTTACGTTTGCGCCCTTTCATACCGACAATTTCAAAATCGACGATGCGCTCCTCTTTATTGACATTAATGACGCGCACCGTAATTTCGTCACCGATGCGGTACACTTTCCCTGTTCGTTCGCCGATCATCGCATAATGCTGCTCATCGTAATGATAATAATCGTCCGTTAAATAGCTAACGTGTACAAGCCCTTCGATTGTATTCGGCAGTTCAACAAACAATCCAAAGTTTGTCACCGAGCTAATAATGCCGTCAAACTCCATGCCAATTTTATCTTCCATAAACTCTGTTTTCTTCAAATCATCTGTTTCGCGCTCTGCCTCGACTGCACGACGTTCCATATTCGACGTATGTTCGGCAATTTCCGGAAGCTTCTCCGCCCATTTTTGCTGCGTTTGTTCGTCGATTTGCCCGTTAATTAAATACGTGCGAATAAGGCGATGCACAATTAAGTCTGGGTAGCGACGAATCGGCGATGTAAAATGCGTATAAAATTCCGTTGATAACCCGTAGTGACCTAGACTTTCAGCATCATAACGCGCTTGCTTCATCGACCGGAGCATGACGGTTGATACGACCATTTCTTCTGGCTCGCCACGTACCGCTTCCAACACTTCTTGCAAGGCGCGCGGATGAATTTGGTTTCCTGTTCCTTTGACAATATAGCCGAAATTCGTAATAAACTCTAAAAAACGCTGCAGCTTCTCAGGCTTCGGATCTTCATGCACACGATAAATAAATGGAACGTTCATCCAATGAAAATGTTCTGCAATCGTCTCGTTTGCCGCTAACATAAATTCTTCGATTAATCGTTCAGCAACAGAACGCTCACGCAAGATGATATCATACGGTTTTCCATTTTCATCGACAAGCACTTTCGCTTCTTTAAAATCAAAGTCAATTGCACCGCGCTTCATGCGTTTGTCGCGTAAAATATCCGCCAATTCCGCCATTAACTCAAACATCGGCACAAGCGGAGCGTATTTTTCTCTTAGCGCCTCGTCTTTATCGACAAGAATGCGGTTCACATCGGTATACGTCATTCGTTCAGTCGTACGAATAACGCTTTGAAAAATTTCATGGCTCACGACTTCACCGCGATCGTTTATTTCCATCTCGCACGACAACGTCAAGCGATCGACTTTCGGATTTAATGAACAAATACCGTTTGACAAGCGATGCGGAATCATCGGAATGACGCGGTCAACTAAATAAACGCTCGTTCCGCGCTCATATGCTTCGCGGTCAATCGGCGAGCCTTCCGTCACATAGTGGCTTACGTCGGCAATATGAACGCCTAACTTATAATTTCCGTTTGCTAACTTTGTTACGGTCACCGCATCGTCTAAATCTTTTGCGTCCTCGCCGTCAATCGTCACAATCATTTCGTTGCGTAAGTCCCGTCGACCCTGTAAATCTTCTTCCGAAATTGTATCCGGAATGCTGTTCGCATGGGCAATGACGTCTTCTGGGAATTGGAGCGGCAATCCATGTTTATGGATAATCGATAAAATATCGACCCCCGGATCGTTTTTATGCCCTAAAATTTTAATAACTTCCCCTTCTGCACTAATACGTCCCTCTGGATACGTCGTTAAACGGACGACAACTTTATGCCCTTCAACCGCACCGTTTGAAGCATGTTTCGGAATAAAAATGTCGTTGACGATTTTTTTATCGTCTGGAATGACAAAACCGAAGTTTTTGCTTTCTGTATACGTACCGACGACTTCTGTAATGCCCCGCTCAATAATGCGGACGATCGTCCCTTCTTGACGCGCCCCCGTTGCTTGTCCGTTGACACGCACAAGAACGGTGTCGCCATGCATCGCATTCTTCAATTCCGACGGTGGAATGAAAATGTCATCAAGCGTCGGATCTTCTGGAATGACAAACGCAAACCCTTTCGCATGGCCGGTCACTTTGCCGCGAATTAAGTTCATTTTCTCCGGCAATCCATACCGATTGCTTCTCGTTCGGACGATTAGTCCTTCTTCTTCTAATGCGACAAGTGTTTTGACAAGTTCTTTAAATTCGGCTGCGTCTGTAATATGAAACGCTTCTTCTAGCTCTTGAACAGTCAGAGGTTTATACGCTTCATCGCGCATAAACGATAATAATTTTTCCTTCATTTACTTCCTCCTTTCGAGGATTACCAATCTAATGATTCTAAAAATGCATAAATGTCTTCATGAAGCTGTTCTTTTTCTTTATCAAGCGTAATGACGTGTCCTGACTCCTCATACCATTTTATTTGTTTTACGGGAGACTCGACGCCGTTATAAATAATATTTGCACTATCTGGGTTAATCATGTCATCATGACGCGCTTGTACAACAAAAACAGGTGCATAAATGAAATCTAAATGATCGCGCACATCAGCAATAAGTTGTTGCAGTGCTTTCAATGTTTTCATCGGCGTTTTCGCAAACTCCGCCATTTCGCGCTCGATTTGCTCCTCGCTTTTTCCTTCTCGCTTTTTATATTCGCGAGCGTATGCTAAAACTCCTTCATACATCGTCTGTTCGCTTTTAATATACATCGGGGCACACATTGGTACGATGCCAACGACAGGAACAGTATAGCCAAGTTTTAACGAAAACACACCGCCAAGCGATAATCCAACAACAGCGATTTTTTCATGGGTTTGTTTTAAATATTCGTAAGCGTTTATCACATCTTGCCACCAATCTTCCGGGCCGGTATGAACGAGCTCCTCTGGCGGCACGCCATGTCCTTTATAAATTGGAGCGTGGCACGTATATCCTTTTGACTGTAAAAAACGACCAAGCATACGAACATCCGCCGAATTTCCAGTAAATCCATGCAATAATAAAACAGCACGTTCACCAGCTTCAAACGTAAACGGTTGTGGTGCAACAAGTTTCACAAATGATTCCTCCTTTCTCCACGAAAAAAGCGATCCACATTGCTGGACCGCTGTTACAGTTCAAAATAAGTGACAGCTACTGTTAATACGAAAAACAACACCGCAAGCACAACAGTCAGACGGTGTAACACCGCATCAATGCCGCGTGCTTTCTGTTTACCAAACAATTGTTCAGCACCGCCGGTAATCGCACCAGAAAGCCCTGCACTTCGGCCTGATTGCAATAAAACAACCGCAATGATTCCAATACAAACAATTACAAGTAACGTAACAAGAAACGCATGCATACTTTACACCTCCAACGACGCACATCACAATAGTTTCATTTTAACACAACACGATTCATTTGTACAACGGACGAAAAGATACGGGATAAAACTTTAGTCATGATGATTTTCCGAAACAACAGACAAATAAAAAGCCACAGCAAGATTGCAAAATTTGTCGAAAACATCTTTTTCCCCCTTGATTTTGTTTTACAATTCGAATAAAGAGAGGGGTGATGCAAATGAACAGAAACCATTTTTTGAGTCCCTAAAAAATCTAAAATTTTATTAACACAGGAGACATGTCCCCGATTCCATTGAAGCTCGTTACAAAGCAAATCGAGCTTCAACTGTGTTATAAAAAACAGCTACATGTTTCCTAAGAGGTGCCTTATATAACAAGTGAAGCCTTGGAACTCCGACCCAAGGCTTCACTACTTTCAGAAGCTAGGACTGTGACGAATGTTGCTGCTTTTTTAACTTGTTGACCATGAGAAACACTCATTTGTCTAGTTGACATTTTATTTCGTGTTCTAGTTCCTCAATCTCCAACCTCCATTTATCACGTGTACTGTACAGTACTTCACATATAAAACTTGAAAAAGAGCTTTTATTTTCGGATATCTCCTGTTCTAATTTTATTAAATCTCGTTTTAGTCTTTTAACTGCTTCTTTTTTCTCTTCGATTGATAAGTATTCGTAAATTTTTCTCATCGTTATCTCCTCATATCAGTTTTGATAAAATATAAAATTAAAGGATTAACCAAGTAATCGTTCTTGCAATAGCATCAGCGATAAGTAACGAATATGTACCAGGTACTCTCGCTTCGATTAATAAGGAATTTAGTTTAGTTTTAATTGTACTTTGAGCTAAATCATTCGCATCATCAATCCAACTTTCTAGATCATCTAATGCTTCTACAACTTTGCTTTTATTATTATTAAAATATTTTGCTGTATCCTCATCAAACCATTTCAATATATAGTTTAAAACATCTCCGCCTTTATCAATGGCAGCTTTAATAATTTTAATTGCTTGTTTAACTAGGAATCCTTTTATCCCATAAGGCTGCACTTGTTGTTGAGTAATTTGTGCATTTTGAATAGTTGGTGTAATTGTCAAAAACGTAGCGGTAGATGTTTCTTTTTGTACAATGGGTGTATTATTTGAAGTCGCACTTGCTAAATTGACACCTATCATAAAAACAGACGAGAGACCAAAAACTCCTGCCAAAATTGCAATAAATATTTTACTGTAGATGAGCAAATTTACTAACATAAATTTACAACCAAACAAAAAAGAAGACATGAACCCGATTCCTTGGTTAGAATAGATGTGCCAACAAACCATTCACAAGGAGGTTCATGTCTCATGAATAGATTAGCACATCACCAAGGAATCCACAAGTTTTTGACGATGTTGGGGTTGGCCCTTTATTTCTCGAAACCTGTCATGAAGCATCTCGTTCATATCGTGGATGCGATGATTACAAAGGGCTTTTCGGGAACGCTGACCGATCTACATCATGGGAGTTTTCATCCGAACCATCGCACGACACTGAGCCATTTTTTCACGAAAAGCCCATGGGAGGAAGAGACGCTGCTTCGCAAACTCCAACAGTGGGTGCTTCATCGTGTCGAACGCAGCTCGAAACGAGAGAATCAACCCATTTTTGTTTCGATCGATGATACGATTTGCCAAAAAACGAAGCCCTCGTCACGGGCAACACACGCCATTCAAGGGTGTGATTGGCACTATTCTCACGCAGAGAAAAAGTCGATCTGGGGACATTCTCTCGTTTGGCTCATGGTTCATACGATGACCCAAGCGTTTCCTTTTGCCTTTCGCCTCTACGACAAGACGGCGGGGAAAAGCAAAGGGGAACTCGCGATCGAGATGCTTTCTTCGTTGGATGTGAGTCGCCCCGTTTATGTGCTCATGGACTCTTGGTATCCATCGAAAACCCTCGTGGGAGCCTGCTTGAAAAAAGGGTTCCACGTCATCGCGATGCTGAAGACGAATCGGATTCTCTATCCAAAAGGGACGGCCATTCAAGCAAAGGAATTTGCCAAATCTATGGAGCCACGGGATACCCGCCTCGTCACGGTGGGAAAAGAGCGTTATCGGGTGTATCGCTACGAAGGTGCTCTGAACGGTCTCAAGGATGCCGTGGTGCTGCTCGCATGGAAAGCCGATCAGCCGATGACGCCGAAACATCTTCATTGCGTCTTGAGCACCGATCGCGAGCTAAGCGATGAAGAGATCTTGCGCTACTATGCTGCACGTTGGTCGATCGAATGTTTTTTCCGTCAAGCGAAAGACCAGCTGAAACTCGATGGATACCGCGTTCGCGGGCGTCGGGCGGTGAAACGGTATTGGATCTTGGTGCAACTTGCGTATATGTACAGCATGTTCGAGTCGAACAGTGATTTTTCGGATGGGCTCGATCTCCTGCGCAAGAGAAAAGGACATAGCCTCGTGGAGTTCATTTACCGTGCAGCGAAACAAAATATTCCCATTGATACCGTGAAAAAACAGCTCCACGTGGCATAAGGGGTACCCTGTTTGTCTCTTTTTAAATGGTAATTATTGTAACGAAAATTGCTCAACTACAGTATTTTATTTATCATTCAAATCTCCTCTCCTAACCCTTTTTTACAATTCAATCATAGCGGCACTCATTTTTCTTTGTCTATATGTATTCTTCGACATACTTCTTCTAAAATCGACATAACGTACAAAAACAACAGGATGCCCCCATGCGAAGGCATCCTTATTTCTTACTTCTTCAAGTTGTAGAACGTTTTTATTCCATCGTATACCGCTGTTTCGCCTAATTGATCTTCAATGCGAAGCAATTGGTTGTATTTTGCAACGCGGTCTGTACGTGAAGGTGCACCTGTTTTAATTTGACCTGCGTTTGTTGCGACGGCGATGTCGGCGATTGTGCTATCTTCTGTTTCACCAGAACGGTGAGAAATAACCGCTGTGTAACCTGCGCGTTTCGCCATTTCAATCGCTTCAAATGTTTCTGTTAATGTACCGATTTGGTTTACTTTAATTAAGATCGAGTTGCCGACACCTTGTTCGATACCTTGTGCTAATTTTTTCGTATTTGTTACGAATAAATCGTCACCGACGAGTTGTACTTTTTTGCCAAGGCGTTCTGTTAATAATTTATGACCAGCCCAGTCGTTTTCGTCTAAGCCGTCTTCGATCGAAATGATCGGATATTTGTTGACAAGTTCTTCATACCAAGCAACCATTTCTTCTGACGTTTTCACAACGCCTTCGCCTTCTAAATGGTATTTGCCTGTTTCTTTGTTGTAAAGCTCAGAAGATGCCACGTCCATCGCAAGCATCACTTCTGTGCCTGGTTTGTAGCCTGCTTTTTCAATCGCTTCGATAATTGTTTCCAACGCTTCTTCGTTTGATTTTAAGTTTGGAGCGAATCCACCTTCATCACCAACAGCGGTGTTGTAGCCTTTCGCTTTTAACACTGATTTTAAGCTATGGAAAATTTCCGCACCCATACGGAGCGCTTCACGGAAGTTTGGTGCGCCAACTGGCATAATCATAAATTCTTGAATGTCAACGTTGTTATCTGCATGCGCACCGCCATTTAAAATGTTCATCATTGGCACTGGCAATGTTTTTGCGTTAAATCCGCCTAAATATTGATATAGAGGAATGCCTAAGTAGTCAGCAGCTGCGCGCGCAACAGCCATTGAAACGCCTAAAATTGCGTTTGCCCCTAATTTTCCTTTATTTTCTGTACCGTCTAACGCAATTAATGCACGGTCGATAGCAACTTGCTCTGTCACATCGTAGCTACCAATTAATGCTGGCGCGATGACTTCGTTTACGTTTTTCACTGCTTGTAATACACCTTTACCAAGGTAGCGACCTTTGTCGCCATCACGCAATTCAACCGCTTCATACTCACCTGTTGACGCTCCACTCGGTACAAGGGCACGTCCGAACGCACCTGATTCTGTATATACTTCTACTTCTACTGTCGGATTGCCGCGAGAGTCTAATACTTCACGAGCATAAATATCAATAATTGTTGGCATCGTTCATCACTCCTTTTCTTATTTCACAATTAACGTTTTTCCTGTCATTTCTTTCGGTTGTTGTAATCCGAGCAAATCAAGCATCGTTGGCGCTAAGTCGCCTAAAATGCCATCTTGACGAAGTGTAATGCCTTTTTTCGTGACAATGACCGGCACTGGGTTTGTCGTATGCGCCGTATTCGGACTGCCGTCTGGATTTAACACTTCGTCGGCATTTCCGTGGTCTGCAGTAATAATCGCAATACCGCCTTTTGCAATAATCGCATCGACGACTTTTCCTAAACATTCATCGACTGCTTCGACCGCTTTAATCGTTGGTTCTAATTTTCCAGAGTGACCGACCATGTCCGGATTGGCGTAGTTTAAAATAATCGCATCGAATTTATCCGCTTCAATTTCTTTTAATAGCGCTTCTGTTACTTCGTATGCGCTCATTTCTGGCTTTAAGTCGTATGTGGCTACTTTTGGCGAATCAATTAAAATGCGCTCTTCGCCAGGGAACTTTTCTTCACGTCCGCCGCTCATAAAGAATGTAACGTGCGGATATTTTTCTGTTTCGGCAATGCGCAATTGTTTTAACCCGTTTTGTGACAATACTTCACCGAGCGTATTGTCAAGGTTCGTCGGCTTAAATGCCACATACCCTTTTACTGTTTCACTAAAGTGCGTTAAGCATACGAAAAACAAGTTTTTCGGATGTTTCGGTCCACGATCGAATGAACGGAAATCATCGTTTGTAAACGTGTTTGAAATTTGAATCGCACGATCTGGACGGAAATTGTAGAAAATAACCGCATCGTTATCTTGAATCGTTGCGACTGGCGTTCCATCTTCACGTACGATCACAGACGGTAATACGAATTCGTCGTAAATGCCGTTCGCATATGAATCATCGACGCACGCAAGCGCATCGCGATATGCTGGACCTTCTCCATACACCATCGCACGATACGCTTTTTCGACACGCTCCCAACGTTTATCGCGGTCCATCGAGTAATAACGACCCGATAATGTCGCGATTTCACCGACACCAATTTGTTCGATTTGCTCATTTAGCTGTTGAATGTACGTTTTCGCCGTTTGCGGACCGACGTCACGTCCATCTAAAAAGCCGTGAATATACACGTTTTTTACGCCTTCTTTTGCAGCGAGCTTGAGTAAAGCGAATAAATGGTTAATATGGCTATGCACACCACCGTCAGAAAGAAGACCGAAAATGTGCAAATTTGTTCCGTGTTTTTTCACATGATCCATCGCTGCTAAAAATGTTTCGTTGCGCTCAAACTCACCTTCGCGAATGGCGATATTGACACGCGTTAAACTTTGATACACAATGCGACCAGCACCGATGTTTAGGTGACCGACTTCCGAGTTCCCCATTTGCCCCTCTGGAAGTCCAACCGCTTCGCCGCATGCCGTTAACGTCGCATGCGGAAACTCATTCCAATAGCGGTCAAAGTTCGGCTTTTTCGCCTGCGCCACCGCATTTCCGAACGTTTCCTCCCGAAGTCCAAACCCATCTAAAATAATTAGTGCTACTGGTTGTTTGCTCATTTTCCTGCCTCCACGAGTTGTAAAAACGATTGTGGTTCTAGGCTGGCGCCACCGACTAGTGCGCCGTCAATATGTTCTTGCGCTAAAAATGCACCGATATTTTCCGGCTTTACGCTACCACCGTATTGAATGCGTACCGCATCAGCCGCTTCTTGTGAGAATTTGTTCGCAATGACTTGGCGAATGTAGCCGCATACGTTGTTTGCATCGTCTGCCGTGGACGATTTTCCTGTTCCGATCGCCCAAATTGGCTCATAGGCGATGACAACTTGCTTTACTTGTTCTTCTGTTAAGCCTTCAAGCGCTTTTTCAACTTGTACACGAACGACTTCATTTGTACGGTTGCTTTCACGCTCTTCTAATGTCTCCCCGCAACAAACGATTGGCACAAGTCCGTGCTTAAATGCCGCAAGCACTTTTTTGTTGACTGTTTCATCTGTTTCCGCAAACATTTCACGGCGTTCGGAATGCCCGATGATAACATACTCCACACCGAGATCTTTTAACGCAACGGGGCTAATTTCACCTGTAAATGCCCCTTGATCTTCAAAATGCATGTTTTGCGCACCAATTTTTACATTTGTTCCTTTTGTCGCCTCAACTAAATGCGCTAAAAAGAGGGCTGGTGCACATACAACGGCATCCACTTGCTCGTTGGAAGGAACCTCATGTTTTACTTCTTCCACAAACTGAAGCGCCTCTTTTAACGTTTTATGCATTTTCCAGTTGCCTGCAATAATCGGCTTTCGCATCGCTTTTAACCCCTTTCTTACTTATCGTTTAATGCGACGACACCTGGAAGTTGTTTTCCTTCCATAAATTCAAGCGACGCACCGCCACCTGTAGAAATGTGATCCATTTTGTCTGCAAGTCTGAACTTTTCAACCGCTGCTGCTGAGTCGCCGCCACCGATGACCGTATATGTATCTTTCGCATCAGCAAGCGCTTGTGCAACAGCTTTTGTTCCTTCAGCAAACGCATCCATTTCGAATACGCCCATTGGACCGTTCCAAATAACAAGTTTTGATTTTAAAATGACGTCGCGATACAATTCGCGTGTTTTCGGACCGATGTCAAGTCCTTCCCAATCGCTTGGAATTTCATCGATGTTCACTACTTTTTTGTTTGCATCGTTTGAAAAATCGTCAGCTACAACTGCATCCACAGGCATATAGAAGTTGACGCCTTTTTCTTTCGCTTTTTCCATGAACGATTTTGCTAATTCAATTTTATCTTCTTCTAATAACGATTTTCCGATTTCATATCCGAGCGCTTTCACAAATGTGTAAGCTAATCCGCCACCGATAATTAAATTATCGACTTTGTCTAATAAGTTTTCGATGACGCCAATTTTATCTTTTACTTTCGCCCCACCGATGATTGCCGTAAACGGACGATCTGGATTAGATAATGCCTTTCCTAACACTTCAATTTCTTTTTCCATTAAGAATCCAGCTACCGCAGGCAAGTGATGGGCAATACCTTCTGTCGATGCATGCGCACGATGAGCTGCACCAAACGCATCGTTGACATATACATCCGCAAGTTCTGCGAATGCTTTCGCTAATTCTGGATCGTTTTTCTCCTCACCAGGATAGAAACGTACGTTTTCAAGCAATAACACATCGCCTTCATTCATTTCAGCAATCGCAGCTTTCACTGCATCGCCATACGCTTCATCTGTTTTCACGACGCGCTTGCCAAGCAATTCACTTAAACGTTCTGCCACGGCATTTAAGCGCATCTCTTCAACAACTTTTCCTTTCGGACGACCAAGGTGGCTCGCTAAAATGACTTTCGCTCCTTGTTCCATTAAATATTGGATCGTTGGGAGCGCGGCGCGAATGCGTGTATCGTCAGTGACGACACCGTTTTGCATTGGCACGTTAAAATCGACGCGGCAAAATACACGTTTCCCTTTCACATCAATGTCACGAACTGTTTTTTTGTTCATGGAGAGGCCCCCTTATTCGTGTGATATATAGAAAGGGAGTGGGGATGAACCCCGCTCCCCTTCTCGGTATGTCCAACTATTTATTATAAACCGTTTTGGGCAAACAATCCAAAAAATTATAAACCTTTTGACGCAATGTATGCAGCAAGGTCAACAACGCGGTGAGAATATCCTGTTTCGTTGTCGTACCAAGAAAGAACTTTCACCATGCGACCTTCCATAACCATTGTTGAAAGGGCATCGATTGTTGAAGAAGCTGTTGAGCCGTTGTAGTCACGAGAAACTAATGGCTCTTCGCTGTAAGCAAGAATGCCTTTTAATTCACCTTCTGCCGCTGCTTTTAAAGCTGCGTTTACTTCTTCCACTGTCACTTCTTTTTCAAGTTCAGCAACAAGGTCAACAACAGATACGTTTGGTGTTGGTACACGCATCGCCATACCATTTAATTTTCCTTTTAATTCAGGCAATACAAGTGCCACTGCTTTTGCCGCACCTGTTGATGTTGGAATGATCGATTCAGCTGCTGCACGCGCACGACGTAAGTCTTTATGCGGTAAATCAAGAATTTGTTGGTCGTTTGTATACGAGTGAACAGTCGTCATCATACCGCGAATGATGCCGAATTTCTCATGTAATACTTTCGCAAATGGCGCTAAGCAGTTTGTTGTACAAGATGCGTTTGAAATGACATGATGGTTTGCTGGATCGTATTTGTCTTCGTTTACGCCCATCACGATTGTAATGTCTTCATTTGTCGCTGGTGCAGAAATGATGACTTTCTTCGCGCCTGCTTCTAAATGTTTCGCTGCGTCTTCGCGTTTTGTGAAGCGTCCTGTTGACTCAACAACGATATCAACGCCAAGTTCGCCCCATCCTAAGTTTGCTGGGTCGCGCTCTGCTTTGACGATAATTTCTTTTCCATCTACAACGATGTTGTTGCCGTTGACAGCCACTTCTGCATCTAATGTGCCATGAACAGAGTCATATTTTAAAAGATGTGCTAACGTTTTTGCATCTGTTAAGTCGTTAACTGCAACCACTTCAATTTCAGGATTTTTTAATGCTGCGCGGAATACGTTACGGCCGATACGACCAAAACCGTTAATACCAATTTTTACTGCCATGTTTTTTTCCTCCTTTGAAATTGTAGGAATGTATTTTAGAGGGATGAATCATCCCGTACTAACTGTTTTGCTGCACCTTCATCTGTAATTAAGATGCACTGATGTGCCTGTTTTATATACGCTTGAATCGCTTTTGCTTTCGAAGCGCCTCCTGCCACTGCAATGACGCAAGGAACGTGGCGCACATCTTCGAGCTGAATGCCAACTGTGTTCACTTTATGAACAACTTCTCCATGTTGATTAAAGTAATAACCAAACGCCTCCGCCACCGCTTCGTTTTGCTCAATTTTTTTCATGTCCTCCGGCGGTGTTTTTCTCCGTTCCGCCATCGTTTTTGCGTCACCTATACCATGAATGACGATCGTTGATGACTTGATTAATTCAAGCACTTCTTTAATAGCTGGTTCTTCAATAATCGATTGATACGTTTCAGCACTTAGTTGGTCAGGGACATGTAACAAACGATAATGTCCCATTGCTTTTTCCGCCATGCGCGCACAAATCGTATTCGCTTGGTTCGTCACATCTTCTCCAAGCCCACCACGAGCCGGAACAAATAACACATTTCGATATTTTGCATCAGGTGTCATCATTTCAGCGACAGCAGCAAGGGTTGTTCCACCAGTTACTGCTACAACGTCTTTCCCTGTTAGTGAATGTTTTATACGTGAGACACAAGCTCTTCCCATCTCTCTTTTCACCCAAGGGGATTGGTCACTGTCTCCAGCAACGACAATGACATCTTTGACAGGAAGTTTCTTTTTTATTTTTCTTTCCAGCTCTTTTAACCCGAGTACTTCTCGCATCATATCTTCAAGTTGAATGAGCACATCGTTTCCTTCTGATGTAACACTCATGCCCGCAGTTGTAATATCAAGCAAATTTTGCTTTTTTAAAAACTGCACTTCCGACCGTAAGACGCGCTCGCTAATGCCTAAGTTTAAGGATAATGTTCGGCGTCCAATCGGTTGCATTAAGCGGATGTGCTGCAAAATTTCGTATCGCTTTTGCATAATCGCGAGAAGATCAGGCAACAATTTTCGTTGAACATCAATCCATTGTCGCATGCTCTTTTCTTCCTTCTTTACTCTCTTTTTCTTTTTCAGGACGTTTCAAGTCCCGCTACGACGTATTATGTCCCACTTTACGTAAAAAATTCACCCCTGCCACAACTTTATTGTAACAGGAAGTGAAACGTTATTCAACTGCTTCGTATTTGTTGTAATCGTTTTCTTATGACATCTTTGTGAATACGACCATATGCAACGATTTCCCCGTCGATTTCGATGACAGGTATCATGAGTTGGTATCGTTCGAGCCACTGCTCGTTTTTATAAATATCGACTTCTTCCCATTCGACTTGTAACTCGCGAAGAATGTCTTTTGCTTCATCACAAAGACAGCAGTTTTCTTTCGAATATAACACGATTTTCATGTTTTGTCCCCTTTATGCATATTGCTTTCGTTTCGAAGCCGGTGGAATACAAAGCTGTTCACGATATTTCGCGACCGTCCGCCGCGCTACACAAATATTGTATCGTTGCTCGAGTAAATCAGCAATGTTTTGGTCGGAAAGAGGTTTTTGCCCATTTTCTTGCTTAATTAATTCCGCAATTAAACCTTTTACTTTTTCTTGCGATGCGTGTTCATCAACACCGCTTGTAAAAAAGCGGCGCATGTCAATTAAACCATGAGGCGTTTGCATATATTTATTTTTCACCGCGCGACTGACGGTCGATTCATGAATGTTTAATGCTGTTGCCACTTCGCGCATCGTAAGTGGCTTCATATGGAGCAAACCTTTTTCAAAATAATCACGTTGTCGATGAATTAACTCACAGGCAATTTGCTCAATCGTTGTTGCTCGCTGCATTAAACAACGTTGGATCCATTGAAACTGTTGACGTTTTTCCTCGATATATTTTTGAACGTGTGGATCATCCGATCGTACTTTCCGTTCATACGATTCATTCCATACAACAGTTGGAATAATTTCTTCATTCATCGTCACATTCCACACCCCATTACTATATGACACGATGACATCAGGAACAATATACGTCATTTGTTCATCGTTATACAAACTTCCTGGGCGTGGATGGAGCGTACGAATAAGTTCCCACACCCGCTGTAAGTCCGCTAACTCTACACCTAGTTTCGATTTTATTTCTTTCCATTTTTTATGGACAAACGATTCGAAATACTCCGTCACAATCGTCTCTGCTAGCTCATCCCTTTGTGGAAGACGGATGAGTTGTAAATATAAACAATGCGACAAATTTTCCGCTCCTACCCCAGCAGGATCAAGTGACTGTAACATATGAAGTGCTCGCGATATAGTCGTTTCTTCTAACTGAAGATGGCAAGCCGCCTCGGCAATTGTTGTATGCAAATAACCATATTCATCAAGTGACGCAATTAAATAATCAAGTGCTCTTCTCTCCTCGTCGGATACACGCATACCAACGAGTTGGCCATGTAAATGTGAAGCAAGCGAACGATTAAAAGCGCTTACATTTTCAATATAATTCATCCGATTCGTTTGATCGCGTCGCTTTGTAGCTGTTCGTTTTCGTTCATGCAACTCAATAAATGGATTTTCAAGCGCTTGTTCGTGTAAAAGCGATTGTAGTTCGATCGTTGAATATTGCAGCAGTTCAATCGCTTGAACAAGCTCTTTTGTCAACGCAACTTTTAGCTCTTGCCTTTGCGTTAATTGCATCTCCATTCATGCCATCTCCCTTCATCCTCATTTTATCATCTCTATAAGGGAGAGACGATAAAAACATATTGGATGTTTTTTCTACTATGCATATGCATCGAAGGCATGTTATCATTCTTATAGAACAAGCGAGCAAGCCTCGCAAAATTCATCTATTCGTCCGGTGCGGCACACCGGACTTTATTTTTTTATACAAAAACCCCGCTTGCATAGCAAGCAGGGGTTAATTAACGCCCTCGGCAGGATTCGAACCCACGCTAAGAGAACCGGAATCTCTCGTGCTATCCACTACACTACGAGGGCATGATCATAAACGCATTTACCATTATAGTGAATAAGCAAAAAAAATGCAATAGCGGTGACGTTTAAAATTTAAAAAAGCGGAAACGATGAAAGAAGGGATGCAGAAGAACAAAGGCGAATACATATGAATGAAAGGTATTTCATTTGACCTTTATTGACCTTTCCTGTATGATAAAAGTACATAAAAAAATGAATTATTCGGAGGAGGAAGAGTATGAACTTAATTCCTACAGTTATTGAACAAACGAGCCGTGGAGAACGTGCATATGACATTTACTCTCGCTTATTAAAAGATCGCATCATCATTTTAGGAAGCCCAATCGATGATCATGTCGCAAACTCAATCGTTTCTCAGCTTTTATTTTTAGCTGCTGAAGACCCTGAAAAAGATATTTCTCTCTACATTAACAGCCCTGGTGGGTCGATTACAGCAGGCATGGCGATTTACGATACGATGCAATTTATTAAACCAGATGTATCGACGATTTGTATCGGTATGGCAGCTTCTATGGGGGCGTTTTTGCTGGCAGCAGGCGCCAAAGGAAAACGTTTTGCATTGCCAAATAGCGAGATCATGATTCATCAACCGCTCGGTGGCGTACAAGGCCAAGCAACAGAAATCGAAATTGCAGCCAAACGCATTTTATTCTTGCGTGACAAATTAAACCGCATCTTATCCGAAAATACAGGACAACCAATCGAAGTCATTGAGCGCGACACCGATCGCGACAACTTTATGACAGCTGAAAAAGCGAAAGAATACGGTTTAATTGACCGCGTATTAACACGCGTCGATGAAAAATAAAAACAAGGCGGTGCAACCGCCTTGTTTTTATGCTTCTTTTTGTACATACTCAACAAGTTTGTTTAGCGCTTCCTGCTCATCTGGACCGTCAGCATAAATGGTGATAACTGCCCCTGTATGAATTGCTAAACTCATTAAACCCATAATGCTTTTTGCATTTACTTTTTTTCCATCTTTTTCGATGTAAATATCGGCTGAAAAACGGTTTGCTTCTTGAACAAATAACGCTGCTGGACGCGCTTGCAACCCTGTTTTCAACCGTACTTCCACTTGCTTTTCTACCATTTTGCATTCCTCCCATAGTTCATAAAGATTTATGAAAATCGATCGGCTGACCTGCACGAAGTCGTTCTGCAATTTCATCTAATTTACGCAGGCGATGATTAATACCCGATTTACTAATTTTCCCACCAGAAACCATTTCTCCAAGCTCTTTGAGCGTCACATCTTGATATTCAATGCGCAATTTCGCAATTTCACGAAGTTTTTCCGGCAGCTGATCAAGCCCGATCGTTTCGTCGATATACCGAATGTTTTCCACCTGTCGCAACGCTGCGCCAATCGTTTTATTTAAGTTCGCTGTTTCACAGTTAACAAGACGATTGACTGAATTACGCATATCGCGCACGATGCGCACATCTTCAAAACGCAATAGCGCTTGATGTGCTCCGATAATGCTTAAAAACTCTGCAATTTTCTCCGCTTCTTTTAAATACGTAATAAACCCTTTTTTTCTTTCTAACGTGCGCGCATGTAAATGAAAATTCGTGTTCATCAGTTCACAAAGCGATTCGTTATGTTCACGATATAACGAAAAAATTTCTAAATGATAAGACGATGTTTCTGGGTTATTAACAGATCCACCCGCTAAAAATGCACCACGCAAATACGAACGTTTACAACATTTTTTTTGCACGAGTTTTGGCGAAATGGCGTGAACAAACGAAAATCCTTCCTCCATAATTTTTAAATCTGATAATAGTTCGTGCGTTCCTTCTACCACCCGTACGATATATACGTTGTTTTTCTTTAAACGCATCTTTTTGCGTACAAGCAACTCAACTACTACATCATACCCTTTTTTTAATAACGTATAAATGCGCCGTGCGATTGCGGCATTTTCTGTTTGAATGTTTAGCAACAAACGGCGGTTAGAAAATGAAATGGAACCGTTCATTCGAATTAAAGCAGACAACTCTGCTTTTAAACAACAAGGTTTCACGTCAATACCCGTTAATTCTTTCTTTGTTTCTGATGCAAATGACAACGATCCCACCTCCTATAAATATACGTCGTGCGAAGGAGGTGCTAGAAGCGAAACGAGCAACGCCGCTACTTTTTTCGTATCGTGACGCACCGTTCCATCTCGCTCATCAATGATCGCACCACAAATGACTTGTAAATCGAGCTTCTCTAATTCTTCCATATCACAAATGACCGGTGTCGCCAGTTCTTTCGCATATCGCTCTTTCGTTTCTGGCAAAATAGGCGCATTATTGACAATGATAGCATCTAAAAACGCACAAGCCATATGATCGTACAGCGCTTTCACATGATCGCTCGCCGTATAGTTTAACGTTTCTCCTGCTTGAGTCATGACGTTGCATATATATACTTTTTTCGCCTTTGATTGACATACCTCTTCGCCAATTTTAGGAACGAGTAAATTCGGTAAAATGCTCGTATATAAGCTCCCGGGTCCAATCACAATTAAATCTGCCGTTTGTAATTCTGTAATCGTTTCTTCGAGCGGCTCAATATGTTCTGGAGTTAGAAAGACGCGCTTAATTTTTTTTCCGGAATACGGGATTTTTGACTCACCTGATACAATTGTCCCGTCTTCCATTTCTGCATGCAAAACAACACTTTCATTTGCGGCTGGCAACACTTTTCCACGCACATTTAACACTTTTCCCATTTCACGAACCGCATGCACGAAATCGCCAGTGATGGCCGTCATCGCCGCTAAAATTAAATTGCCAAGCGAATGACCGGATAACCCGTTCCCGTTTTCAAATCGATGTTGAAACAATTCGATAATGAGTGGCTCTACATCAGAAAGAGCCGCAAGTACGTTACGAATATCTCCGGGCGGAGGTATATCCAGTTCATCACGTAATCTCCCCGAGCTTCCGCCATCATCTGCAACGGTGACGATCGCTGTCAAATCGACATCATATTGTTTGAGCCCCCGAAGCAAGACAGGAAGCCCTGTGCCCCCGCCAATGACAACAATTTTTTTCATCGGTGCGTATCCTTTCTTTTGGCAATATCTCGATGTGACACGTGCGTTGTATATTCGTCAGCAAAATAACGTGCGATATACTCCGCTAACGTTACAGAACGATGCTGTCCACCTGTACATCCAACGGCAATGACGACTTGACTTTTTCCTTCTCGCTTATAATGTGGAAGCATAAATGAAAGTAAATCCGTTACTTTTTCAATAAATTTTTGCGTCTCCGTCCATTTCAAAACGTAAGATGATACTTCCTCATCTAGTCCTGTTTTCGGACGCATATGCTCGATATAATGCGGATTCGGTAAAAAACGAACATCAAAGACAAGATCCGCATCAATCGGCAACCCATATTTAAAGCCAAATGAAACAACATTGACAGAAAACGTTGTCGTAGCTGGTGTCGCAAATGTTTGAACAATTTTTTCGCGCAGTTCGCGCGGTTTTAAGTTGGATGTATCAATAATCATTTGCGCACGCCCTTTCAATTCCTCGAGCAACTGGCGCTCTAACTTAATTCCTTCAAGTGGCAATCCGCTTGGAGCAAGCGGATGCGAACGCCGCGTTTCTTTATAACGGCTAACAAGTGTCGTATCGTTTGCATCTAAAAATAAAATTTGCGGCGTGACCCACGATGTTTCTGCCAAATCATCGAGCGCTGCAAAAAGACGATCGAAAAAATCACGACTCCGCAAATCCATGACGAGAGCAATTTTATTCATTTTATTTCCTGACTCTCGAATTAATTCAAGAAACTTTGGTAACAACGTCGGCGGCAAATTATCGACACAAAAATAGCCTAAATCCTCAAAACTTTGGATCGCTACCGTTTTTCCTGCTCCCGACATCCCTGTAATAATCACCATATGGACATGTGCTGAACCTGTGCTCATCGCCCTCTCTCCTTTCTTCAACTCGGATCTAGTCGGTACGATAACAATTCAAATTCCTCTGTATACGTAAACGTGCCGTACATCATTCCCGTTCCTTTAATGACATAATCAATAATATGATAATCGCCTGGCGCCATCGGCAACGTCGGAATCTGTTCAATTGGATGCCAAGCGAGCTCCCCTTCTTCACATTGTACTACGTTTTCGCCATCAAAATGTTCCGCAAAAAACGTAAACATCATCCATTCAGAAACGACTTCTTCTCCTCGCTTCATGACAAACGTAAATACCCCTTTTAATTGGGGGTTTTTTAAGTAAATACCTGTTTCTTCGCGATATTCGCGCACACAAGCTTCCCGTACTGATTCTCCTTGCTCCATTTTTCCACCCGGCGCTACCCACCAACCACGCCGAGGTTTTTTCAGCAAGAGTACGTGCCCGTCTTTCACTAATACACAGTTCGTCACTCGTTGCAACGTCCGTTCACCTCAATAATGAATGTGTTTTTTTTCATTATACTATTTCTTACAAACGGTCACAAAGTATAATTTTTGAAACGTTTTCATGACCATAAACAAAAAAGAAAGCACGGGACGAAAGCCCGTGCCAACAAGTATATATAAAAAAGGGGGTCAATTACTTACTTTTATCATACTCTTTTATTGTTTCAAGCGTGTTACAGTTCAATTAAAGCCACATTACGTTTTCATTACTGAATGTTAAGCTTTTCCTTTAATTCCTCCACGTAATGTTGCGCGCTTTGTGCCGCAATGCTTCCATCGCCTGTTGCGGTAACAATTTGACGGAGCGACTTTTCACGCACATCCCCTGCTGCGAAAATGCCAGGCACTTTCGTTTCCATTAATTCGTTCGTTTCAATATAGCCGTTTTCGTTCGTAATGCCAAGTGAAGCAAACGGCTTTGTTAGCGGCACCATACCGATGTAAATAAACACGCCATCACATGGGAACTCACGCTCTTCCCCTGTTTGTGTATGAACGAGCGTCACACTGCCGACACGACCATCTTTTTCGTTAATTTGCTTAACTGTATGATTCCAAATGAAATCAATTTTTTCATTCGCAAATGCGCGCTGCTGTAAAATTTTTTGTGCGCGCAGCTGATCGCGACGGTGGACAATCGTCACTTTACTTGCAAAGCGCGTCAAATATACACCTTCTTCAACAGCCGAATCTCCACCGCCAACGACGACAAGCTCTTTTCCTTTAAAAAACGCTCCGTCACATACCGCACAATACGAAACGCCGCGTCCCCCCAATTCTTTTTCACCAGGAACGCCAAGCTTTTTATACTCTGCACCTGTCGCAATAATAACGGCACGAGCTTTGTATTGTTGATTGCTTGTGACAACCGTCTTATACGCTTCGCCGTCAATCACTTCTTTTACATCACCGTACGCATATTCAGCACCAAATTTTTTCGCATGCTCGAACATTTTTGACGCCAATTCCGGTCCAAGAATATGATCATATCCCGGATAATTTTCCACCTCTTCTGTATTGACCATTTGCCCACCGGGAACGCCACGCTCTAACATGAGCGTTGACAAGTTCGCACGCGATGTATATACCGCCGCCGTCATTCCTGCGGGTCCAGCACCGATAATAATTACGTCATACACTTTTTCTTGTGACACGTCTTCTTCACCCTTTCCGCATAAACAAATCTTCATTTTATCTTTTCCATATGTCTATCATAATACAACAAAACAAAAGGGTCTATTAACTTGCTCATCCGTGCCACTTCTGTTTCATAACTTTCACATACTTTCCGATCGTTGCTACTGACACCCCATAACGTTCTGCAAGCATTCGCTGTGTCACACGCTCACCACGACGTTTACGAAACATATATTCAAACGCCGCTGCCCATCCTTCGTGATTAGAAAACGAATCGATTTCTTTTATTGCCTCGATAAAAAAAGAAAACCAAGCAATATATAAAGGCTCGTATCCAAACCCGTTATGTTGAATAAGCAACGTCACGATGCGATGCGCATCGACAACATGCGCGGATGGTTCATGTTCATATCCGTACACGTAGTCGCTCCATTCCTGCAAAAACGGATGAGACCATGATTGTTTTGGAAACGGACAATCGCTTGCTATAAACGATTTGCCTATTAAATATAACGCATACAATGAAGAAGCAATATCTTGTTTTGCAAATAATGACTGAATGTGCTCAATCGTCTGTTCACGATAACGCCACGGCTCGCTTCCTTTTTTATCTGGGTGAAGCGCAATGAACTTTTTCCACATCGACTCCGCTAGCATGCGATATCCCATATGATATGCAGCATATGCGTACCAATAATAAAACGGTGCATCCCCTTCAAAACCGCGGCGTTGTAACTGTCGCAACCATTGAAACGCTAAATCATAGCGTCCGACAATTGCAAACGTCACCCCAAGCTTATAGCGATGCTCAAATGAAATCGGATATACGCGTTGCAACGACTGAATAAGTAAAAATAGTCGCTCTTGTTCTTGCAAATAATACGAAAACACCGCATCATTGCAAAGAGCATGCAAATTACCTGGATTTTGCTTTAAAATGTATTCGATCGTTTGTTTCGCTTTCCCGACATTCCCTTGATAAAAATAAGCGAGCGCTAAGTTGTTGTAAGCCGCCCAATGTTCTGGATGCTCTTTAATCATTTCTTCAAACAAAACAATCGCTTCTTGAAACTCGCCTTTTTCGAGCAACGTACGAGCCTGTTCTTGCTTCATTAACATATCATCATAATTCAGCCACTCGTCATCTTGTTCAATCGTTAAAATATCTAATAAATCGAGCGTATACTCCGCAAACTCTCCATCCGGTTCGCGTTCCATATATTGCTCCGCATATTTCGTCGCCTCACCAAACAACCCTAAATGAGCATAGTTGTTCGCTAAAAAGTAAAAACATTCCGCTAAATCGTCGTCTCGTTCAATGATGCGTAATAACCATTCGTTCGATTGCGCATATTCCCCCAATTCTGACAATACAATCGCCAATTGGCACGCAAATGTGCTTTGTTCTGGCTCAAGTTGCGCCGCCCGTTGCAAATATGCTTTCGCTTTACGTAAATCGCGACGACGATAATATGTGACACCTTTATTAAAAAAGTACGTACCGTCTTGAATAAACGGAATGACTTTCCCGACACGTTTTTGCAAATGTTTTTTCATCGAACCCTCCATGTTGATTTCTTTCACCGAAAGAAAGTATACCACATTTTCGCTTCAGAACAACATGGATAGGTAAAAAAGCATTACCGATGACGCTCCGCTAATACGGAAAGCACATCATCGAGCGACACACGCTGTTCACGCAACAAAACGAGTAAATGATATAATAAATCTGCCGCTTCCCATCGTAGTTCTTCTTTTGAGCGGTTTTTAGCTGCAATAATGACTTCTGCCGCTTCCTCCCCAACTTTTTTTGCGATCTTATCAATTCCCTTTTCAAATAAATATGTTGTATACGACCCTTCAGGACGTTTTGCCTCACGTTCCGCAATAAGCGACTCTAACACATTTAAAATCGCGAAACGATTCGGCGTAGCAACTGGCTTTTCATCGTTTAACCGATGATGAAAACAAGAGTATTCCCCTGTGTGGCATGCCGGTCCTTTCGGCTCAACGAGTATAAGAAGGGCATCCGCATCACAGTCATAACGAACATCAACAACTTTTTGTACGTTTCCAGACGTTTCTCCTTTATGCCATAACTGTTGCCGCGAGCGGCTATAAAACCATGTTTCTTTCGTTTCTAACGTCTTTTGCAACGATTGCTCGTTCATATACGCTAACGTCAACACTTCTTTACTGTGTGCATCTTGGACGATCGCCGGCACAAGTCCTTGTTCATTAAATTGAATATTCATCGGACGTTTACCCCCTGTTCACGCACGTACTGTTTCACTTGCTGGACGGACGTTTCTTTATAATGAAAAATCGAGGCGGCTAATGCGGCATCTGCTTGAGCGGTTTGAAACACATCAACAAAATGTTGGGCGCACCCAGCCCCTCCTGATGCAATAACAGGAACAGAAACAGCTTCACTTACTCGTTTCGTCAACGCCAAATCAAAACCGTCTTTTCCACCGTCACGATCCATACTCGTTAATAAAATTTCTCCTGCTCCACGTTTGACAGCCTCTTTCGCCCATGCAACAACTTCCCAATTCGTTGGACGGCGACCGCCATGCGTATACACGCGCCACGATTGCATCGTTTCATCATATTTAGCATCAATCGCCACGACGATACATTGCGAACCAAAAAAATTCGCTCCTTCTGTAATCAACTCTGGGCGTAATAACGCAGCCGTATTAACCGACACTTTGTCCGCTCCCGCACGCAAAATCGTTTTCATATCTTCTAATGTGCTAATTCCGCCCCCGACCGTAAACGGAATGGCTAGCTGTGCAGCGACACGCTGAACGACGTGTACCATTGTTTTTCGTCCTTCATGTGATGCTGAAATATCTAAAAAAACAAGCTCGTCAGCTCCTTGTTCATCATACACACGCGCGAGCTCAACCGGATCACCCGCATCGCGCAACGAAACAAATTGCACCCCCTTGACAACACGACCATCTTTCACGTCTAAACAAGGAATAATGCGTTTTGTAATCATTGTTCCACCGCCTTTAACGCTTCAGCAACAGTAAACTGCCCTGTATATAACGCTTTACCAACAATCGCTCCAGCCACTCCTTCATTTTCGAATTGCTTTAAGGCGTGTAAATCATCGAGCGAGCGAATGCCGCCAGAAGCAATAACACGTTTGTTCGTCGCCTGAGCTAGGCGAACAACCGCCTCAATATTTGGACCGGATAACATCCCGTCTGTCGCAATATCGGTAAAAATAAACGTTTCTGCTCCAGCGTCCGCAAGCTGTCTCCCGAGTTCAACCGCTTCGATCGTCGACGTATGTGTCCATCCTTCTGTCGCAACAAATCCGTTTTTTGCATCAATACCGATGACAATGCGTTCACCATACGCGCGAAGCATCGCTTTCACAAACGAAGGATTCGAAATCGCAGCACTTCCTAAAATGACACGCGATACACCTTGTTCGAGGTAATATGCCACGTCTTCTTCTGTACGAATACCACCGCCAATTTGAACGTTCACCGCAAGCGTTTGTGCCACTTCGACGACGAATGCATCATTCACCCGTCTTCCTTCTTTCGCCCCGTCTAAATCGACCATATGAATCCATGTCGCCCCTTGTGAAACAAACGAGCGCGCCATTTCGACTGGCGAATGTCCATATACCGTTTCTTTGTTATAGTCTCCTTGCGCGAGACGAACACATTTTCCGTCGCGCATGTCGATGGCTGGATAAATCGTAAACATTAGTTTCTCTCCCTCGTATAGTATGTTTAGAAAGATTTTTAAATCGAATTTCCAGTTGGATATGCTCCTTGACAATCGCATATGTGTAAGTGATTTGCCCACGGGGGAGGGGCGCGCCCCTCCCCCGTGGATGGCACTACATCGGGGTTGGACTTTTCGCGATGTTCTTGGATAATGGTCTTAGGATCATCGGGGACACTCTTCTCTCTCCTGTAGCTTTGACTACTTAGAAAGTCTGTCTCCCCGGCTCCTGTTCGGACTTCTAACCCGCAGGCTGTTCCCGTTGGTTTCCCATGCTGGAAGGAGCAGCTTCCAGGCAGCCCATGGCCCAACGTGAGTTCTCATATGCGAGGGTGACTGGTCAACAGGCGCGGTCCGGGGGCATCCCGAAGAGTCCCAACCCCACGATCCTACTACGATTGGAGGTGATCTCATGAAACTCTACGTCGGGATTGACGTGAGCTCAACGGACTTATACACGTGTATCATGGATCAAGAAGGAAACACGTGCGCCCAATTCAAGGTGGACAATCATCTCCTTGGCGCGACCTTCCTTCGCGATCAAATCCTCCTGTGGGCCAACAAGCTCCAACCATCCGAAATTCTCATCGGGATGGAAGCCACTTCGGTCTACAGCTGGCATCCAGCGATGTTTTTCCACCAACAGGAGGAGCTGAAGTCTTGGAATGTCAAGGTGTTTACCATCAATCCAAAGCTCATTCGCAAATTTAAAGAAGCGTACACTGACTTGGATAAAACGGACGGCATCGATGCGTGGATCATCGCCGATCGGCTTCGCTTTGGCCGTTTGAAAGTGACAGCTGTCATGCAAGAACAGTTTATCGCCCTTCAACGGCTCACGCGCATGCGCTATCATCTCGTCCATCAGCTGACTCGGGAAAAGCAGTACTTCCTCCAACACTTGTTTTACAAGTGCAGTTCCTTTACCCAAGAGGTGGACAGCTCCGTGTTCGGACATGCCATCTTAGAGCTTCTTCTCGAGTCGTTTAGCTTAGACGAAATCAGTCAGATGGACGTGCAACAGCTCGCTGACTTCTTGCGCCAAAAAGGACGCAATCGCTTTGCCGATCCGGAATGCATCGCCAAGTCCATTCAAAAGGCGGCTCGTTCGTCGTATCGGCTTTCCAAATGTGTCGAGGATTCCATCGACTTGCTTTTAGGGCTATCGATTCAATCCATCCGTAGCCTTCAAGCGCAAATTAAAGAGCTAGATAAAGCGATTACTCGCCATTTGGAAGGCATCCCAAATACGTTACAAACGATTCCCGGCATTGGTCCGGTCTACGCCGCTGGCATCTTAGCCGAAATTGGACAAATCGAGCGCTTTGACAACCAAGCCGCCTTAGCAAAGTATGCAGGTTTGACTTGGTCTAAGCACCAGTCCGGTCGGTTCCAAGCCGAGGAGACTTCCCTCATTCGTTCCGGCAATCGCTATCTCCGTTACTACCTAGTGGAGGCTGCCAACTCGGTACAACGGCATGATGCGTCGTTTCGCACCTATTACCGGAAGAAGTATGAGGAAGTACCAAAGCACCAACACAAACGAGCCCTCGTCCTCACCGCTCGAAAACTCGTGCGTGTGATCGATGCGCTGCTACGCAACGGTCAAATCTACACGCCAAGAAAGGGGGAAGATCGATAGGGGTATCGATCTAACTGATTTTGCATTAAAACCCAGTTAATGACATAAGACAAGACTGGGCTTCTTAAGTATTGCCTTTTTTCGGGTCATCGGACAATCGAATTTCCAATTTCGATGATTTTTCACCTTGACATATTACTGCAGGACTTTCTACAAGCCTTGCATAATTTTGCAATAGACGCATGCCGAGTGCCCCACTCTTCTCCGGATGAAACTGTGTCCCGAATATCTTCCCGCGTCCAACGATCGCAGGAACTTCTACATCATATTGCGCACTTGCTAGCACAACGGTTCGATCATCTGTTTGTACATAATACGAATGAACAAAATATACATGCCCTCGTTCAACGCCATCAAAAAGCGGAGAGGACTGATGGAAAGCAAGCCCGTTCCATCCCATATGCGGCACTTTATATCGTTTTCCTTCTTTTGTCATGCCCGTAAAGCGAACCACACGACCTGGGAGCAACTTTAGCCCAACCGTCAAACCGTTTTCTTCGCTTTCTTCAAACAACAACTGCATGCCTAAACAAATGCCAAGAAGCGGCTTTCCTGCTGCAACTTGTTCGTGGATAAACGAGTCCAGCTTCGTTTCCGTTAACATGTGCATCGCATCTTTAAATGAGCCAACACCAGGCAAAATGAAACCATCTGCTTGACTCAACTTGTTTTGATCGCTTTCAACAATATATGGCACGTTTAACCGTTCTAACGCTTTGCTGACGCTATATAAATTGCCCATGCCATAATCAATAATGCCGATCATTTACAACATTCCCTTCGTTGACGGTACAGATTTGACGCGTGGATCGATCATTGTTGCCTCATCAAGTGCACGCGCAAGTGCTTTAAACACCGCCTCAATCATATGATGTGTATTGCGCCCATAATGAACGATGACATGCACATTCATTCGCGCTTCTAATGCTAATTTCCATAAAAATTCATGTACGAGCTCGACATCAAACGTTCCTACTTTTTGGCTCGGAAACTCCCCACGAAACTCAAGATGCGGGCGATTGCTCACATCGATGACGACTTGCGCAAGCGCATCATCCATCGGAACGAATGCATTTCCGTATCGTCTAATTCCTTTTTTATCACCAAGCGCCTGGCGAATTGCTTGTCCTAAACAAATGCCGATATCTTCTGTCGTATGATGGTCGTCAATATGTGTATCCCCTTTGGCTTGGACGAACAAATTAAAATGCCCATGCTTGGTGAATAAATCAAGCATATGTGTTAAAAACGGCACACCCGTTTCCAACTCCGCTTTTCCTTCTCCGTCCACCGCAAACGTAAGCTCAATTTGTGTTTCACTTGTCGCTCGTTGAATGGTCGCTGTTCGCATTATTTTCCTCCCCTTTTCAACCGTTCCTCTACTGCTCGTGCATGTGCTTCAAGCCCTTCTAGTCGTGCAAACGCCGCAATTTTTGCCGCATGTTGTTGCCAAGCTTGCTCGCTATAAAAAATGATGCTTGATTTTTTCATAAATGCTTCAACTGTTAGCCCAGACGAAAAACGGGCGGTCCCATTTGTCGGCAACACATGATTCGTTCCTGCAAAATAATCCCCCACTGGTTCAGAACTGTAAGATCCTAGAAAAACCGCACCGGCATGTCGAATGGCGCTTAACATTTCAAACGGTTCCGCTGTCATAATTTCTAAATGTTCTGGCGCTAATTCGTTCACGACATCAATGGCTTGTTTCATCGTATCCGTTACATAAATGGCGCCATATTCATTGATCGCTTTTTGGGCAATTTCTTTTCTTGGAAGGGTAGCAAGCTGTTTTTCCACCTCTTCCTCTACTTTTAAAGCAAGTTGTAAAGACGGTATCACTAATATACTAACCGCTCGTTCATCATGTTCTGCTTGCGATAATAAATCGGCAGCAATTTCATTCGGCTTTGCTGTTTCATCGGCTAGAACGACAATTTCACTCGGCCCCGCTATCATATCAATGTCCACTTGACCGAACACTTCCCTTTTGGCAAGTGCGACGTAAATGTTTCCAGGTCCAAAAATTTTATCGACCGGCTCGATCGTCTCCGTCCCATATGCTAATGCAGCGATCGCCTGAGCCCCGCCCACTTTATATATTTCTTGCACGCCAAGCTCACATGCTGCAACAAGGACAGCCGCTGGCAACGTACCTCGCTCATTTGGCGGAGAAACGATGACGATGCGTTTCACTCCAGCCACTTGTGCAGGAATGACATTCATCAGCACCGATGACGGATAAGCGGCTGTTCCGCCCGGCACATATAAACCGACTGCATCAAGCGGTGTTACTTTTTGCCCGAGAATCGTTCCATCGTCACGCGTCATAAACCATGATGTCTCACGTTGACGTTCGTGATATTCTCGAATGTTTTGCGCCGCTTCGCGAATGATATGAACCATGTTCTCATCAACTAGCCAATATGCTTCTTCAATTTCTTCTTGGGTGACGGCAAACGTATCAAGTGAAATGCCATCAAACATTTCCGTATATTTTTTTAATGCGCCATCTCCGTTGTTTCGCACATCATCAATAATCCGTTTGACTGCTTGTCTTTGCTCTTCCGTTCCACTTTCGATCGTCCGCCGAAGCGATACGGTTCCTTGTACACGTTCAATTTTCATCATTTTCCCCCACTTTCTCGATCGCGTACGTTAAACGATCAACCATTTGTTCAATCGCTCGATCTTGCATGCGATAACTAACCGGATTTACAATAAAGCGCGATGTCACATCAACAATTCGTTCGAGCTCAACAAGCCCATTTTCTTTTAACGTTCGCCCTGTCGAAACAATGTCGACAATTCGTTCCGCTAAGCCGATAAGCGGTGCTAATTCAACAGACCCATTTAGTTTAATAATTTCCACTTGTTCCCCTTGCTCGCGAAAATACGTCGAGGCGATATTTGGATATTTTGTCGCCACCCTCGGTGCGATCGGATGAACACGCGTATTCGGAAGTCCCGCCACCGCCAAATAACACGGGCTAATGTGCAAATCTAACATTTCATACACATCGCGCTCTTCTTCAAGGAGCACATCTTTTCCTGCAATGCCGACATCCGCAACGCCATGTTCGACATATGTGACAACATCCATCGGCTTTGCTAAAATAAAACGCAACTGTTCACTCGGTACGTCAATCATTAGTTTTCGAGAATGTTCCAAGTCATCAGGAATTTCATAACCCGCTTGTTTTAACAAAGCAAGCGCTTCTGAAAAAATACGTCCTTTTGGCATCGCAACCGTCAGCATCATCGTTCATCCTTTCCGCGTTTCCCTAATACGTACACTACATCGTCAAATGATGCAGTAAATTGATCCATATCCTGAATACCTGCCACTTGTTGCAATACGACTTTTTCCCCTTTTCGTCTCATTTCCTCCGCTTTTACATACGCCTCCGCAAATCGTTCTTGGCTAAAAATAATGCACGTCGTCTTTTCTCTACGTTGTTGCTCACCAACCGCCTCCATTAAACGATCTAAACGGACGCTAAATCCCGTCGCAGGCGATGGACGATGAAATTTAGCGAGCAATTCATCGTATCGACCGCCGTTGCCGAGTAAAAACCCGACGTTTTCTGCATACACCTCAAAAAGCACACCCGTGTAATAGCTCATATGGCTCACTAAGCTCATATCGAGTTTCACCATATCGGCAACGCCATATTGTTTCACATGCTCGCATAACTGCTTTAGCTCATCGAGGGCGCGATGTTCTTCTTCTGTCATCGCGAATGCTTTTGCTTCTGCCACGGCTTCCTCGCCGCCGCGCAACGTTAAAAGACGTAAAAGACGGTCGCGGTCAATCGAAGAAAGCGGCAACGATTTGACGTGTTCGCGATAACCGACATAATTTTTTTCATATAAAAAGCGACGCAACGTTTCTACCCGTTGTTCGTGGCGCAAAATATCAAAAAACAACGCATCCACATAACCAATATGCCCGATTGTCACCGTAAAGTCGCGCAATCCTGCTCGCTTTAAAGCAAAAATCATTAAACTGATCACTTCTGCATCAGCATACATCGTACCGTCGCCAATATATTCCACTCCAACTTGCTCAAACTCTGCCGGCCTCCCGCCTTCACGCTGCTGAGCACGAAACACATTTGCTGCATACGCTAAACGAAGCGGACACCCTTCTTTATATAATTTTGATGCCGCTAAACGCGCAATGGGCGCGGTCATATCTGGGCGCAACACGAGCGTATGTCCTTCCCGATCAAGCAACTTAAATAGCTGCTGATCTAAAATCGCCGATGCGGCACCAACCGTTTCGTCATATTCTAACGTCGGTGTTTCAATAAACGAATATCCCCACGTTTCGATTTCTGCCATCATTGCTTCCCGCAATGCACGTTTTGTTTTATATACATCTGGCAGCGTATCCCGCATGCCGAGCGGCTTTTCAAACATAAATACTCTCATTTTTGTCCCGTCCTTCTTTCGCTTTAGTTCGATAATATATTAGCAAAGTAAAGTTTGTTATTTGTAGTTTACTCCTCGTTTTTCGTTTCGTCAACTACAAACTCATTCGATTTTTTTTGACTTGATTCCTTTGTTTATTCAAAAAAAAAAACGCCTTAGCGTTCGCTAAGACGAATGATTTGCATCGGATTGCCGCCGACAAATGCACCAGCTGGTACATCACGATGCACGAGCGTGCCTGCGGAAACAACAGCACGATCCCCGATCGTCACCCCCGGCAAAATCGTTGTATTTGCTCCGATCATTACTTCATTGCCGATAATGACATCTCCAAGCCGATACTCATTTACTAAATATTCATGCGCTAAAATCGTCGTATTGTAGCCAATAATCGTGTTGTTACCGATGTGAATTTTTTCCGGAAACAAAATATCTGGCATTACCATAAACGCGAGCGCTGTATGCTCACCAATGTCCATACGTAAAAACGTACGATATAGCCAATTTTTCAGCGGGAAAAATGGCGTATAGCGCCCGATCAAAATGACGATGACATTTTTCAATACTTTCCAAAACGAAACGGTTCGATATACTTGCCATAAGGAGTTCGTTCCTTCAACAACATGGCGTTCGGTTTTTCTCAATGCGGCGTCACCCCTAAAATGCTTAACAAATCGCTCATTTTTTCAAGCATAAAATCAGGTTCGTATTTCGCTAAATGTTCGCGCCCTTTAATCGTCCAAGCAACGCCTGCTGTTTTTGTTCCCGCGTGTTTCCCCGCTAAAATGTCATGATGGTTATCGCCGACCATTAACGTTTCTTCCGGTTTTGCCTGTAAACAAGCGAGCGCCTTTTCAATCGGCTCAGGGTGCGGTTTTGCATGTTCGACGTCATCGAGCGTAATAATGCATTGGAAAAACGAATCTAACTTTGTTAACTTCAATCCCATATTGACAGTATGGCGAATTTTCGTTGTCACAATGCCGAGTTTAAAACCTTTTTCATGTAGCGTTTGTACAGTGTCATACACCGTTTCATATTCTTTCACTAATGCATCATGATGCGCATGGTTAAACGCCCGATACGTTTCAATCATCTCGTCGACCCGATTTGGATCGATGGCTTCAAACGTATCCCGTAGCGGCGGGCCAATAAAGGCGAGCACATCCTCGCGCGTATATTGATTTGGATAATAATGATTGAGCGTATGTAAAAATGATTCAATAATTAAATCGTTCGTATTAATGAGCGTTCCGTCTAAGTCAAATAAAATCGTGTTAATATTCATACGTCGCTTCCTTTCTTTTTCGTTGTTCCATTCGATTCCAAATAAAACTTAACGTAGCTGTAAGCAAAATTGCCGTTGTTAGCCGAATGACTAAAAGCGGCCATACAGGAATTCCAAGCGGCACGAACAATAACGTATCTTCTACTACCGCATGGCACGCCACTAAAAATAAAAACGTCAACGTTAAATCTTTTTTAGACACCCCGTCTTCTTTCACCGCTTGAATCATAACACCAGCCCCGTAAGCAAGACCGAACAATAAGCCTGCTGCCATCGTAAGCGAGGCGTTTTCACGAATGCCAAGCATTCGTGTAAATGGCGATAACCACTTCGAAAACGTATCAAGCCACTTTAATTCTTTTAACACTTGAATAGCGATCATAAGCGGAATAATAATGAGCGCTAACTGCCCGATACCATATATCGCCTTTTCGATCCCTGTCCAAACGATTTCTCCCCACGTATGCGGCGTTGTCGAAGATTGCGGCATAAAGCCGTACTTCGCCATTTGTTCTCCGCCATCCCATAACACATGAATAAGCCAAGCAGCACTAAACGCTAGCCCGACACGAACCGCAACCGTCCACCAAACGCGAACACCTACTTGTGCAGCAACCGCAGATTCAACAAGCATATTGTGTGAAAACGACAACATGACCGCTAAAATAAACACTTCTTTCACCGTCAAGTCCATCGTCAACATCGCACCAATACCGGCATATAAATTTAGAAAGTTGCCGAGCACTAAAACGACCGCAGCATCTCCCGGTAAACCGATCCATCGCATCATCGGCGTTAACACATTTGTCACCCATGGCAAAACGGGAGAATATTGTAAAAGCGTCACAATAACCGTAATCGGAAAAATAACTTTTCCGAGCGTCCATGTCGTTTTTAACCCAACAAACAAACCCCTTTGAAGCACGCTGCCCTTCCCCTTTCATTTAATCGTTGTACCGCTCATTCGCTAAACCGCGCATGCGACGCACAACGATCATCATGACCGCAAACACAATAAGCAAAAGCGAAATGAACTGAGCCATACGAATCGTTTCTGTTAACATTAAACTGTCTGTCCGCAATCCCTCAATAAAAAAGCGCCCGATCGAATACCAAATGATGTACGTGAGAAATAATTCCCCTCTTCGTAAATTTCGTCTTCGGAGCGCAAGCAAAACGAGAAACCCAAGCATATTCCATAACGATTCGTATAAAAACGTCGGATGGTAATATTGCCCTTGTATGTACATTTGATTAATAATCCAATCCGGCAAATGCAAACTTTCTAAAAATGCTCGTGATACAGGTCCCCCGTGCGCTTCTTGATTCATAAAATTCCCCCAACGTCCAATCGCCTGCCCTAAAATGATACTTGGCGCTGCAATATCGGCTAGTTTCCAAAACGACAGCCCTCGTTTTTTAGCGAACACAACACCTGTTGCGATCGCACCAATTAAACCGCCATGAATCGCCAAACCACCATGCCAAATTTGTGGAATTTCGCTTATATGTTGCGAATAATAGTCCCATTGAAAAATAACGTAATACGCCCGTGCACATACAATCGCAATCGGCACAGCAATTAACACAAGATCAACAAATGTTTCTTTTCGTATCCCTAACCGCTCGCCTTCTCGTGTCGCGAGCCAAAGACCAAGCAAGACGCCTGTCGCAATAATGACACCGTACCAATAAATTGTAATTGGTCCGAGTTGGAAAAAGACGCGATCAAGCGGTTCAATATGCAACAACATCAACACTCATCCTCTCATTCATAATCGTGCTCCGCATCGCCAATCGCATCCGCCAACCGCTCAGAAAATTCTTCCGCTGCATTGACACCCATGCGCTTTAAGCGGAAATTCATCGCTGCCACTTCGATAATGACCGCTAAATTTCGCCCTGGACGAACTGGAACCGTCAATTTCGTCACTTCCGTATCAATAATTTTTACCTTTTCTTCTTCAAGCCCGAGACGATCGTATTGTTTATTCAGATCCCATAACTCTAAATCAATGACAAGCGAAATACGCTTATGTGGACGCACCGCCCCTGCCCCAAATAACGTCATGACGTTAATAATGCCGAGCCCACGAATTTCAAGCAAATGTTCAATGAGCTCCGGTGCGCTACCAATAAGCAAATTTTCATCCTCTTGGCGAATTTCGACACAATCATCTGCCACGAGACGATGTCCGCGCTTCACAAGCTCAAGCGCCGTCTCGCTTTTTCCAACACCACTTTTTCCTGTAATAAGTACACCAACACCGTACACATCAACAAGCACACCGTGCACAGCTGTCGTCGGTGCGAGTTTACTTTCTAAATAGTTTGTCAGGCGGCTAGCCAATCGCGTCGTTTTCATCGTTGAACGCATGACAGGCACTTTTCTTTTTTCCGATGCTTCGATAAGCTCCTTTGGTACATCTAGTCCACGTGAAACGATAATGGCTGGTGTAATATCTGTACATAACTTTTCCATACGCAACCGTTTTTCTACAGGCGTTAATCGTTCGAAAAAAGATAGTTCAGTCACACCAAGCAACTGTATGCGCTCAGCAGGATAATATGCAAAATAACCGGCCATTTCAATGCCCGGACGGGATAAATCACTCGTTGTAATCGGGCGATGAATCCCCTCTGCCCCGCTTACAAGTTCAAATTGAAACTCATCAATTAAATCTTTTGTCCGTACTTTTGGCACATGAACCCCTCCTTTTTTCTCATTGTAACACTTTCCTGTCAAAATAAAAACGCTCACGCACGAAGCGGAGCGTTTTACTTTTCTTTTCGTACTGACTCAATGATTAAGTGAAAGAGTGAGATCGCAAGCGATGCAAATAACGCGTTGCTAAAGCCACCGATTTGAAACGAGCTTCCCATGACCCATGCCGTCATTGCCAGTGTGATTGCGTTAATGACGAATAAAAACAGCCCAAACGTCAATACGGTCACAGGAAGCGTCAGTAAAATAAGTAACGGGCGAACGAACGTATTGAAAAAAGACAAAAGAATACTTGCAACGAGCGCTGCCCAAACGCTTGATAAATAAATGGAGTCAAAATATCCAGCTAATGCTAATAATAAAACAGCGTTAATCACTATATGTGCTAGCCATCTCATATGACGTCCTCCTCACTCGGAATAATAAATACCGCAAGCGCGTATAAAAGCGCAAACGGCATAATGCCGGTAATTAATAATAGCGCGACAAACAATAAACGTACAACCGTAGCGTCCATATTCATGTGAGCGGCTAATCCGCTTAACACACCTGCAATCATGCGATCATGACGAAGCCTTACAAGCTTTTTCATTCGTACATCCCTCCCGATTGTTGTAACACTTGAACTCCTTTAATAATATTCCAAACAATAACGACAACATGTACAATGCCACCGATCACAATGCCGATAAACGGAAGACCGATCCATCCGTCTACTCCTGTGATAGCGAAAATCATAAACAGTCCACCCGTAGCAACCACAATTGCAATAGGGATGAGATGAGATAAAAACGATTTTTTCGCATGTTCTTTCACTCGTTCATGTTTCGTGACAAAATAAACGATAATCGGAAATAAAAACGGGGCAAAAAATACACTGAAATAACATAACACGGCTGTTGATTATCCAAAATTAGGCATACTCCTCCCATATATTCGGGCATACTCAAATAAGACAGCTGCCATCTCGGATTTCCATTCGAGAGGAAGTTGCCCAGAGAAAAAACGACGGACAAACGAAAGAAAGGTAAGGGACGAGGTTGTCCGTTTTTCCGTTCGATGATATAGCCATCTCAGTAACACATAAGCGATAAATGCCGCAAAAAGTTGGTTGTATACCGCATGCTCGTTGTTGCCAAATAAGGTCGGAACGTTTAGATATTGCTTGATCCATCGGAAAAACACTTCCACTGTCCAACGTTCTTGATACATCTCGGCAATCTTTTCCGCCGATGCCTCTAAGACGTTCGTGACCACACGGATTTCATGCCCGTTCGCATCCTGAAAGATCACGACGCGATGGCGCTTTTTGGAACGACATTGTTTCGTTCCTAACTGGCAAGTAAAATCCGCCACAATAGAAGAAGAGGAGGAAGAAAGGCGCTTTAGGCTCTTTTTTTGATGGATCTCGACATTGTCTTTCATCCGAATCACAAACGGTTGCTTCTGTTCGACAAACCGATCGAGGCGTTCAATTTTAAAGTACGCTCGATCTTCGACAAGAACCGTTTGTACGTCTGTGAGCCGCTCTCCCACCGGTCCATCGTGGCGCAACCCTACGGTTTCTACGATGTCGCTCGGCATTTGTTGCTCAGGGGAATACGCGACGTGCATTTTCACTCCGGATCGTTCCCCATGATAGGGTGCCCATGTCAGGCGGTTTTTCCCCACGGTGACGGTCGTGGAGTCTACTATACGCAATGCTTTTGGAAAGCGAAGCGAACGGCGGGTTTGGCGATTGCACTTAGAAACAACCAAAGCAAATAAGCGCTTCATCACCTCGTACGGAACTTCTTTCGCTTTCTTAGAAACCGTCGAGTAATGAAACGTCGGCAATCCGTACATTTTCGCCACATCGGCACCATGACGGAAACTTTTCCATTCGTGAAGTGCCGCCAGCAGAAAAAAATCAACCAACGTGCGCACCGTAAACGTCCGCGAAGTGTCATGGTAGCCAACGGCTTCGGTAATCGACTGGAGATCTTCATCAGAAACAATTTTTTGCATCAAATTTGGGAGTGTGGTATGCTTGTGCATAGAGAGCACCTCCTAGGTTTGTTTGTGTTGTTACTTACATTCTACAGGAAAGGTGCTCTTTTTTCTATGTTTTTTATGGATATTATTGGTTAATCAACACGCCTGATAACATAACGCCGCAAGCAACTTATTTCCTTCCATTCGCATCATCTCCCTTTTTCTTTACTTATACATACGATTGTTGGAAAGGAAAGTTTCGTATAAAAAAGCCGAGCGCATTATACGCTCGGTATACGTTGGCGCATGCGTTCGCGATCGCGTGCCAAAATTGGCTGCAAATACTTCCCGGTATACGATCGCTCAACTTGCGCCACTTCTTCTGGCGTACCTACCGCAACGATTTGTCCACCCCCATCGCCGCCTTCTGGTCCAAGATCAATAATATAGTCTGCCGTTTTAATGACGTCTAAGTTATGCTCGATGACAAGCACCGTATCTCCTTGTTCTACAAGCCGTTGCAGAACATGTAATAAACGGGCAATATCATCCACATGCAAACCTGTTGTCGGCTCATCTAAAATGTATAACGTTCTTCCTGTCGAACGACGATGCAATTCAGATGCCAACTTCACCCGCTGCGCCTCGCCACCAGAAAGCGTTGTAGCTGGCTGTCCGAGTTGCATATAGCCGAGTCCGACGTCGTAAAGTGTTTGTAACTTTCGTTTAATTTTCGGGATATTTTCAAAAAACGTCAGCGCTTCTTCTACTGTCATATCGAGCACTTCAGCGATATTTTTATCTTTATATTTCACTTCCAACGTTTCGCGATTATATCGTTTACCGTGACATACTTCACATGGCACGTATACGTCCGGCAAAAAGTGCATTTCGATCTTTATAATCCCATCGCCACGACACGCTTCACAGCGACCGCCTTTCACATTAAAACTAAACCGTCCTTTTTGATATCCACGCATTTTCGCTTCATTTGTCGTTGCGAATAGATCACGAATATCATCAAAAACGCCCGTATACGTCGCCGGATTGGAGCGCGGTGTTCGGCCGATTGGCGACTGGTCGATGTCAATGACTTTATCTAAATAGTGAATGCCGCGAATGTCTGTATGCTCTCCCGGTTTTACTTTTGCATGATGTAACTTTTGCGCTAACGCTTTATGCAAAATTTCATTAATGAGCGTACTTTTTCCCGAACCGGATACCCCCGTCACCGCAACAAACAGCCCGAGAGGAATGCGAACATCGACGTTTTTTAAATTGTTTTCCCTAGCTCCAACGACTTCAAGCCAACGACCGTCTGGCGTTCTTCGTTCAATCGGGAGCGGAATAAACTTTTTCCCTGATAAATATTGACCGGTTAATGAATGTGGATCATTCATCACTTGTTCAGGTGTACCTGCAGCGACAACTTCTCCTCCGTGCGCCCCTGCTCCCGGTCCGATGTCAATTAAATAATCTGCCGCAAGCATCGTATCTTCATCGTGCTCGACGACAATGAGCGTATTTCCTAAATCACGCATGTTTTGCAATGTCGCAATTAACCGATCGTTATCACGCTGATGAAGTCCGATTGACGGTTCGTCTAATACGTATAATACACCGGTTAACCGCGATCCGATTTGCGTCGCTAATCGAATACGTTGCGCTTCTCCACCTGACAATGTCCCTGCCGCGCGGTTTAACGTTAAATAATCGAGCCCAACATTTTTTAAAAAGCCGAGACGCTCAACAATTTCACGCAAAATTAAATGAGCGATTTTTTGTTCTTTTTCCGTCAATTGAAGCGTTTCAAAAAACGTCAGCGCTTCATTGACCGACATCGCCGTCACTTCCCCGATATGTTTGCCGCCAACGAAAACCGCTAAACTTTCTTTTTTCAAACGGTTGCCATCGCACGCCGGACACGGTTGTTCGGTCATATATTTTTCCATTTGTTCACGCACATAATCCGATGTCGTTTCGCGATAACGGCGTTCGACGTTGCGCACGACACCTTCAAACTCCACATACGTTTCGCGCACATGGCCGAAGTCGTTTTCATAGCGAAAATATATTTTCTCACCGTTCGATCCATACAATAAAAGATCGAGCTGTTGTTTTGGCAACTGTTTCACAGGCACGTCCATATCAATGCCGTAATGACGACATACCGTTTCTAACAGCTGCGGATAATATTGCGAGCTTTGTGGTTCCCATGGCGCGAGCGCGTGTTCACGAAGCGTCAGTTCTTTATTTGGAATGACTAAATCGAGATCGACTTCCAACTTTGCCCCTAACCCGTCGCACGATGGACACGCACCGTACGGGCTGTTAAACGAAAATAAACGCGGCTCTAGTTCACCGATTGAAAAACCGCAGTGTGGACAAGCGTGATGTTCACTAAATAACAACTCTTCTTGTCCGATGACATCGACGAGCACTTTACCGTCCGCAAGCTTCAACGCCGCTTCAAGCGAATCAGCCAGGCGCGACTGAATACCTTCTTTCATGATGATGCGGTCGATGACCACTTCGATCGAATGCTTTTTATTTTTTTCAAGTACGATGTCTTCAGATACATCGCGCAATTCCCCGTCGATGCGCACGCGTACATATCCTTGCTTTTTTATTTCTTCTAACGTTTTGACGTGCGTCCCTTTCCTTCCCGAAACGATCGGAGCTAAAATTTGCATTTTCGTCCGCTCTGGATATTGCATCAGGCGGTCAACCATTTGTTCAATTGTTTGCGACGTAATTTCAATGCCATGCGTCGGACAAATCGGACGTCCGATACGCGCAAACAATAAGCGCAAATAATCGTAAATTTCCGTCACTGTTCCAACTGTTGATCGTGGGTTGCGGCTTGTCGTTTTTTGATCGATTGAAATGGCGGGTGACAGCCCTTCAATCGAATCGACATCAGGCTTATCCATTTGCCCTAAAAATTGCCGGGCGTATGCCGACAACGATTCGACATATCGCCGCTGCCCTTCCGCGTAAATGGTGTCAAATGCAAGCGATGATTTTCCCGAGCCCGATAAGCCGGTAAGCACAACGAGCTTGTTGCGCGGAATGACGACATCAATATTTTTTAAATTGTGCGCTCGTGCACCTTTGACGACGATATGATCCATTCGTTACACCTCCGCTTTCAATTCTAAAATGAGATCGCGCAGTTCGGCAGCACGTTCAAAATGAAGAGCTTTGGCTGCTTCTTTCATTTCTTGTTCGAGTTTGGCAATAAGCGCAAGGCGCTCTTCTTTTGATAAATGACGGACATCTTTCGTTTCATACGCTTCTTTTTCTTCCGCGGCAAATGTCGCACGAATGACATCTGGAATGTCTTTTTGAATCGTTTTTGGCACGATGCCATGCTCACGGTTATACGCTTCTTGAATCGCACGTCGCCGCTTCGTTTCATTGATCGCAATTTCCATTGATTTCGTGATCGTATCGGCATACATAATGACATGCCCATTCGCGTTGCGCGCCGCTCGTCCAATCGTTTGGATGAGTGAGCGCTCAGAACGTAAAAACCCTTCTTTATCGGCATCTAAAATCGCTACAAGCGACACTTCTGGGATATCAAGCCCTTCTCGCAATAAGTTAATGCCGACGAGCACATCATATTTGCCTAATCGTAAATCGCGAATAATTTCAATTCGTTCTAGCGTCTTAATTTCCGAATGCAAATACGCCACTTGAATGCCGATATCTTTTAAATAATCGGTTAAATCTTCCGCCATTTTTTTCGTCAACGTCGTCACAAGCGTGCGTTCTTTGCGAGCGATGCGCTTTTGAATTTCATCGACTAAATCGTCAATTTGCCCTGCGATCGGTCGCACATCAATCGTCGGGTCTAACAATCCTGTCGGACGAATAATTTGTTCAACGACTTCTGGACAATGTTCAAGCTCATACGGACCTGGTGTCGCAGATACGTAAATCACTTGATTCACTTTTTGTTCAAATTCTTCAAACGTCAATGGCCGGTTATCGAGCGCCGATGGCAAACGGAAGCCGTGTTCAACAAGCACTTCTTTTCGCGCTTTATCACCGTTATACATGCCGCGAATTTGCGGCAATGTCACATGCGATTCGTCAATCACAATTAAAAAGTCGTCAGGAAAATAATCTAACAACGTATAAGGCGTTGAGCCTGGTGGACGCAACGTCAAATGACGCGAATAGTTTTCGATGCCCGAACAAAATCCCATTTCCTTCATCATTTCAATATCGTAGCGCGTCCGTTGTTCTAATCGCTGCGCTTCAAGCAATTTTCCTTGTTCACGCAGCTCGCGAAGCCGCTCTTCTAATTCCTTTTCAATATTTTCAATGGCCAGCTTCATTTTTTCTTCACGTGTGACGAAGTGGGATGCTGGGAAAATCGCCACATGTTCTCGCTCTGCCATCACATGTCCTGTGAGTGCATCCACTTCGCGAATGCGCTCAATTTCATCACCAAAAAACTCAATGCGAATACAATGCTCATCGCGTGAGGCAGGGAAAATTTCGACGACATCTCCGCGCACCCGAAACGTTCCGCGACGAAAATCAATATCGTTTCGTTCATATTGAATGTCGACAAGTCGGCGCAACAAATGATCGCGCTCGATTTCCATGCCGACGCGAAGCGAAACGACAAGTTCGCGATATTCTTCTGGAGAACCTAAACCATAAATACACGAAACGCTTGCAATAATAATGACGTCGCGTCGTTCAAATAGCGCAGACGTTGCGGAATGGCGCAATTTATCAATTTCGTCATTAATGCTTGCATCTTTTTCAATATACGTATCTGTTTGCGGAACGTACGCTTCCGGCTGATAATAATCGTAATAGCTGACAAAATATTCGACCGCGTTATGCGGAAAAAATTGTTTAAACTCGCTATACAATTGCCCTGCTAACGTTTTATTATGCGCAATGACTAACGTCGGTTTATTCACTTGTTGAATGACGTTTGAAATCGTAAACGTTTTTCCTGTTCCTGTTGCTCCAAGCAACGTTTGATGTTTTTTTCCTTGTTGAATCCCTTCGACAAGCTTCGCGATCGCTTTCGGCTGATCGCCCTGCGGCTTATAAGCGGATACTAATTGAAATGTGTCCACAATCGTCCCTCCACTTCATTTCTATTTTCATTGTACCATATGACGAAACCGAAAAGCGAAAAATACGAACAAATATTCTATGAAAAAACCTGCCCATTTGGACAGGTTTACGACTGTTTTTGCTTTTCTACCATTCGTTTCGCATATAAAAATCCGACGATGAGCGACGCTATATCAGCAACAATTTCATACAATTGATCGGTATATCCTTTCACATACGATGCTACGAGCAACGCGACAGTAAGCAGTGTACCGACATAATGGTTATACGTCACCCGCGTAAATAAAATAACTAGCAACGCCGGTACAATTAACGCTAACAAAAACCACATACTATCCCTCATCTCTTACGAATAACAGCCCGAGTTCGTGATGTTCCCCTTCAAATAAAGCCGATTGCGCAAAGCGAACTTCCCCGCTCTCGTTTAATACTTCTAGCTTACAAAATGCACGATTATGTTGCAATGCTGCGTAAAATTCATCTTCCGTCACGACCGGTATACCGTTTACCTTCACAATTACTTCTCCGACCGAAAGCGCCATTTTATGTGCTGGCGTATCCGGCAACACGCCTAAAATAACAAGCCCATTCGTTCGTTTTGTAAAATACGGAGGGCGCTTTTGTTCATACAACTTTGCTGATAAAGCAATCCACTCTCTCCATAAAATAGCCACAACAGCACTAACGATCGCAAGCGGCTTCAACCAGTAGCTGCCGATAGCCAATAAGCTAACAACCGATGCTAGCCAGCCGATACGCTTCGCTGTCCATTTCACTAAATAAATAGGCATTCCTGTTTGCACGCGTTGGGAAAACCCAAGTAAAAACGGCACGAGAACGAGCGAATACGTCTCACCGCCTGAAATGATCGGCCACCACGCTCCAAACGGCGTCACTCCCTCTCCTGGCACAGGAATAATAAAAGGTACGAGCCAAAGACGTTGCATCATTTGTTCACCGATGACAAGTCCCCGCTTGCTCGTTACAAGCCGCGGCGAGCTAAGCTCTGCTCCTTCACGGTAAACGAGCCACATTTCGACAAACAAAAGCAATCCGATTAAAAGCGCGATGGCAGTCACATTTGTTTCCGTCATATGCGGGAAAAAGCGCGCAAAAAATGGCTGTGCCCACTCCATTTGCGCAAAAAAACTAACGGTAAATATAACGATACTACCTACATATGCAGGCGATAACAGCCGAAGCTGCATAAAAAAACTGCATACGATCGTCACAATCGTCCAAAAAACGAGCGTATCATTCGGAATGACAAGTCCAACGCCAACGGTTACAATTGAAAAAACAATGGCAAGCCAACTGCGTGAGCGAATGAGTGCACGCAGCTCACGAGAAGAACGATAGACGCGCGTATGAAAATCCCGTCTTTCGCGTTGCACACGACGCCAGCCAATAAACCATGCAAATATGATTGCATAATATAACAACGGTTGTAACCAAAACGTTCCGAGCGCTTTTAACCACACAAATCCCCATGCTTCCATTTCCATCAACTCCATTTTTTCGGGTGGTCTATTTTGTATTGTAACAAATTTCAAGCATTTATTGTTGACGAAAATTCACTTTCTTTGCCGAATAAGCACTAGTTTTGTCAACATGCAAGGAGTTTCATAAAAAATGTCTAACTTTTTTCAACATATCATTCGGAAGGAGCGTGGGACAATGGAACTAAAGACGAGCGCGGTCGCGAAACGACTTGGGGTATCGACAAAAACGGTGCAACGGTGGGTAAAAAAGTATAACATTCCATGCAAAAAAAACGAGACAGGACATTATGTGTTTACGAACGAAGCGGTCGAACAACTAGAAAAATATAAGTTTCTCGGCATAGAGGAAGAAGAGAAGGAACATGTCGATTGGGAAGAGGTAGAACAACGTCTCAATGAACTCGAACGAAAAATTGACCAAAAAGCAGATGACGTTGTCTCGTTTCAACTATTGCAACATCGGCGAGAAATAGAAGACATGCTCCAATACATCCAACGGCTCGAGCAACGAATTGTTGACCTCGAACATCAACAACAAACGAAACTTGTTCATGAGCAACCAAAACAAACACGACGTGGCATTATTAGCCTCTTTTTATAAAAGTGTCCCCCTGCCTTCAAAACGGACAGGGGGACCTTTTTATTTCGCAATAAGCTGTAATGCTTTTTTCAATTGCTCGTCATATCGTTCGTCACGAACCGCTTCCATCACTTTTGTTTGCAACATATTCGCTGTTTGTTTATCAATTTTTCCTGTCACTTGTAAGCCGTTTGCTTTTTGGAACGATTGAACAGCTTGCTCGGTCTGTTTGCTGAAGTAGCCATCTTCGCGACCTGGGTCAAAACCGAGACCTTTTAACATTTGTTGTGCGCTTTTCACTTGTTCGTTGTTCATGTCATATGCCAACGGCTTATCGATTTGAAGCGGATGAGCATAGAAAAAGTCAGGCTGTTTTACTTTCACATCCGGTTCAATGCCTTTTTGATGAATCCAATTTCCGTTCGGTGTGAGCCATTTATATAACGTTAATTTAATATGGCTGCCATCATCCATCGGCAACGCTTGTTGTACCGTTCCTTTTCCGAACGTTTTTTCACCAACAAGCGGATAGCCGCCTGCTTCTTTTAACGCTGCGGCTAAAATTTCTGATGCCGAGGCGCTTCCGTTATCAATAAGCACAACAATTGGATAATCTTTTTTCTTCGTTATATTGGAGAAGAAGCGTTGTTTATCACCATCACGTTCTTCAATTTGCACGTACGGTTTATCTTTCGGAACAAGATCTTTTAAAATATCTTCCACGCTTTGTAAATACCCTCCCGGATTGCCGCGCACGTCGATAATGAGCCCTGCGATTCCTTTTTTCTCAAACTCGGATAACTTCTTTTTAAAATCCTCTGCTGTTTTTTCCGCAAACGATGTAATTTCAATATAGCCGATTCGTTTGCCGTTCACTTCCTTTATGGACGCATATACCGTTTCGATCGGAATTTCGTCACGAACGACTTCAATCGTTAAAACGCCGCTAACTCCCGGACGAATGACTTCTAAACGAGCAATCGTTCCTTTTTTCCCACGAATTTTTAATACCGCTTCATATAAGTCAAGTCCTTCTAAACTTTCGCCGTTCACTTTAATAATTTGATCGTTTGGACGAAGCCCAGCTTTTTCTGCAGGCGACCCTTTAAATGGGGCAACGATCGTCACTTTGCCGTCGACCATGCTCACTTCCGCTCCAATTCCTTCGAAAGAAGAATCAAGCGACTCGTTAAACCGCTCCGCTGTTTCTTTATCCATATAAACGGAGTATGGATCTTTTAACGTCGCAATCATTCCTTGAATCGCACCGTCAATGAGCTGCTTTTCATCTACGTTTTGAACGTATTTTTGTTTAATCATGCTGTATGCTTGTTCAATTTTTTGTAGTTCTTCGTTCGATGGCTTCTCCGTTGTTGTTGGGATGTTGATCGTCATCGTTGACGTATCGGAAGAAAGCGACTGCATCCCGACATACGTCACCCCAGATCCGAACAACATCGATAAAGCCATGAGTGCTGCGATTGTTTTTTTATTCATGTTTTGCCTCCTCACCCTTCGATACATGAAAGGCATCACACCGTGTGCGATGCCTGTTTGTTTTCATTATATGAATAGCTTGTACTGTTCATAACTGATGAAGATGTATTTATTTTACACCGAGCGTACCGTTTTCTCAACCAATACGCAAAAGCACAGCAGGCAAGCTGTGCTTTAAAACGGAACGTATTGCATTGGATTTACCGCATTCGATTTTGATGCATTCCAAGGCCCACGATGCAACTCAAAATGCAAGTGTGCACCAAACGAACGACCTGTGTTGCCCATATAGCCGATCATTTGACCTTTGCTGACGTTTTGTCCTTCACCAACAAGGCGGGACTCAAGATGGGCATATACTGTCGTGTACACTTGCCCATCAATATAATGCATGATAAAAATGACGTTTCCGTAACTCGGGGAATAGTATGAGCGGTAAACATACCCGTCAGCAGCTGCCACGACAGGAACGCTAGCACCACGCTTACCAATGTCTGCACCGTAGTGGAATTCACCCCAACGCGGGCCAAATGTCGATGTAATTGGACCGTTCGCTGGACGCATAAACGCCCCGTCAGATACAGGAGGCAAACTGCCACCGCTCTCTGATGACGATCCGCGGCTTGATAATGCTCGTTTCCGCGCTTCTTCCTGTTCTTTTTGGCGACGAATCATTTCTTGCAATTGGTTTTTCATCGCCGCTTCTTGTTTTTCAAGCAACTCTTTTTCTTCTTCTAAAGCGAGCTGTTTTTCTTCCTCATGTTTTTGCTCTTCTTTTAACTGTGCCATTAATTTTTCTTTCGCTGCAATTTGTTCGTTTAACGTTTGTTTTAACTTTTGTAGCTCATTTAGCTGCTCTTGCAAGCGAACTAAGTTATCGTTTAGTTCTTCCTCTTTCGCTTCCTTTAGCGCTTTATCTGCTTCTTGCTCTCTAATCATTTGACGGTCTGCCTCAAAAATGGTCGCAACAGCGCTCATTCGATCAATAAAATCGCTAAAACTTTTCGCACCAAGCAACACGTCTAAATAGCTGACAACTCCTCCGCTTTCTTGCAGCGAACGCGCCCGCTCTTTCAACAACTCATTGCGCTGCTCAATGCGCGCTGTGACTTCCTCGATTTCTTTGCGAAGCGCAACAATTTGTTGTTTCGTTTCTTCAATGTTTTGCTGTTTTGTACGAATATTGGCGCTTGTTTCTTCTACCGCTAAATCTAGCTTTTTAATTTCTGCATCTAATTGCTCTTGTTCTGCTTTCAATCGCTCAATTTCTTGTTGCGACTGTTCAATTTTATTTTCAATCGTTGACTGCTTTTGTTGTACATTTTTTATTTCTTCTTTTTTCTGTTGAATATCGCGCTTCGTCACCGCATGCGCAGGCGCAGCTACACTCGAAACAAGCAACATCACAGCGACAACAATCGTTCCCCATCTTTTTCGCACCGTAAACCCCTCTCTCTTTCTATACTTTTAAAAATCGTCTGACGGACATCATGCTTCCCCATATGCCGATACATGCACCTAATAAGACGAGCACAGCCGCCACTTGCCATGCAAACGGATAAAATGGGAGAAGTTGAAAAAATGTATCTTTTAATCTCGGGTACAATAAATCAAATATGTACGAATAGGCGGACAGGACGATGGCAATTGGCACAATCGAACCTAATACACCGAGCCATAGCCCTTCAAGGAAAAACGGCCAGCGAATAAATCCGTTAGTCGCCCCTACTAATCTCATAATCTCAATTTCACGACGACGGGCAAAAATTGTAATTTTAATCGTATTTGAGATGAGAAACATCGCCGTAAATAATAATCCGACAATGAGCGCCAATCCGACGTTGCGAATCGTCGTCGTTGCCGCAAATAGCTTTTCAATTTGTCCTTTCCCGTATTTGACTTTGCTGACAGAAGGCAAAGTTTCAATTTGTTTTGCGATTTTTTCTGTATCAAGCGGATTTTTTGCTTTCACAATAAATACATCGCTTAACGGGTTGTCTTGTTCAAATAGACGGAACGATTGACCATCTTCTCCAAAGCTTTCAATCAATTTTTGTAGCTCTTCATCTTTAGATGAATACGCCACTTTTTCCACGCCAGAAAGAGCTTCAAGCTTGGCTCGAAGCGCATCTTTGTCTGCGTCTGTTGCACTTAAATCAACATGCACACGAATTTCAACATCGCGCTCAATTTGCTTCGTTATATGTTGAATATTGAGCATAATGACGAGAAACACGCCGACAAGCAAAAGCGTCACCGTAACAGCACTAATGGACGCAAACGTCATCCAACCGTTTCGTCCGAGACTTTTAAAACTTTCACGAAAATGACGACGAAGGGTGTTAAGCCTCATAACCGTATTCCCCCTTCACTTCGTCGCGCACAATTTTCCCGCGTTCAATCGCAATGACGCGCTTGCGAATCGTATTGACGATTTCACGGTTATGTGTTGCCATGACAATCGTCGTTCCACGATCGTTAATTCGCTCGAAGATGTCCATAATTTCCCAAGATGTATCTGGATCTAAATTTCCCGTCGGTTCATCAGCAATAACAATTGCTGGGTTGTTGACGATTGAACGAGCGATCGACACCCGCTGTTGCTCTCCTCCAGACAATTCATCAGGGTAAAAGCGCGCTTTATGTTTTAGTCGCACTAAGTCAAGCACTTCCATGACGCGCTTGCGAATGTTTTTTGGCGATTCCTCAATAACTTCCAAAGCAAACGCGACGTTTTCATACACCGTTAACTTTGGAAGAAGCTTGAAGTCTTGGAAGACGATCCCGATATTTCGGCGAAGCAAAGGGACTTTGCTATTTTTTATATTCGCTAAGTTCACGCCGTTAATCATAATTTTGCCGCTTGTCGGATTCTCTTCGCGATACATCATTTTAATAAACGTCGATTTCCCAGCACCGCTCGGACCGACGACATATACAAATTCACCTTGCTTAATGCGAACGGAAATGCCGTTTAATGCGATCACTCCGTTCGGGTATGTTTTATATACATCTTGCATCTCAATCATAAGCAACCACCTAAGTATTCGATGTTTTTCTACATATTCCTGCAAAATTCTCGCCTTGTTCATTATATCATCATTTCCGACAAAAAGGGGGGCGAATTTTATTTACAGTTATATTTCAAGAGTGTTACAAATGAAAAGAGGATGCACAAAATCGCATCCTCTTACTTTTTCGCAGCTAACCATTCCGCTACTTTATCTACATCGTCGCCTTTGAGTAAGCCACCGGGCATGCCCCCGCGACCATTTGCGATAATATCTTTAATTTCATCTTGCGAATATTTTCCGCCTACTTTATCAAGCGCTGGACCGACGCCGCCTTCTAAGTTTTGTCCATGGCAGCTTGCACACGTTTTTTTGTAAACGGCTTCCGCTGCTGAAGCGGTATCCCCTCCGCCGTTTGCTGGTTTTTCGCTTGTGCTATCCCCCCCACCACAGGCTGCTAACACAATCGCTGTACCAGCGAATAAACTAAGTAGCTTTTTCTTCATACGTATATCCCCCTTGTAAACATTTTCATACATTTCTATTATATCGTATCATTTTTACGTTAGGCACGTTTAAATCCTTCCCCAAGCACTTCTGCTGCATCCATAACGACGACAAATGCAGACGGATCAATGGTTTTCACTAATTGTTTCAATTTTGTGAACTCACTTTGTGCCACAACGCACATGAGCATCGTGCGCTCTTTTTCTGTATATCCGCCGTATGCATGTAGTTTTGTCACACCGCGGTCAATTTTATGCAAAATCGCTTCTCGCACTTGTTCTTCTTTCGTTGTAATAATCATCGCCATTTTTGAATTGCCGAAACCAACTTGAACAAAGTCAATTGTTTTACTCGTCACAAATAACGCAATTAATGCATATAGCGCCCGTTCTAAATCAAACACAAACGCCGCTGTTAAAACAATTAAGCCATCAATTAAAATGACGCACGTCCCTAACGATAACCCTGTATATTTATGAATAATTTGAGCAGCTAAATCGGTTCCCCCTGTCGATGCGCGACCACGAAAAACAATGCCTAATCCTACGCCGACGCCAATGCCGCCAAATAATGCCCCAAGCAACGGATCATGCGTTGCTGGTGCCACATCATGTGTCAAATAAACGATAAACGGTAAAAAGGCAGTACCAACTAATGTTTTGACACCAAACTGCTTTCCGAGCAATAGCACACCTGCGATAAATAATGGAATGTTAAGCGCCCATTGTACGTACGCTGGCTGCCAACCGAGCGTCGCATGTAAAATCGTACTGATGCCGCTTACCCCACCTGATGCGACACGATTCGGAAGTAAAAATAAATTGAACGCAACGGCCACAACGGCCGAGCCGACAAGAATATATACGTATTCTAGCACTTTTTCAACGAATGGATTTGTTATGTTGCTTCTTTTTCGCATGCCTCTCACCTTCCTTTGTGAGTATAGCATGCCCGATATAGGAAGTAAATGACATCGAATTAACGCAATAATGATTTAATATAGTGAAGTTAATATAGGTCTCCCCGATTTCCAATCGCTTCGATGTAAATCATTTGCTCGTGGTGATCAATGCGGAAAAGAATGCGGTATGTGCCAACACGTAAACGGTACAAACTTTGTTGTCCTCTCATTTTTTTAATGTCTCCTTGAGGAGGGCTGTAAAGCAATCCCTGTAATGCTATAACTATTCGTTCTTGTACTTCTTTCTCTTGCTTAGCAAGAAATTTTACTGCTTCCTTACGGTAAATCAACTTGTAAGCCAAATTCACGTTTTGCATCACCACCAGTCACATATCCTTCATCTCCTTGTAACTGCCGTTTTTCTTCTTCTGTTAACAATGCTTCTTCTTCACTTACTTCCTCTACTTCATCCCACCATTTATGATCTTTTTTTGATCTTTGCAGTAAATGCAATAAAAATTCATATGCTGATTTTTGATCGGATTCGCTTAACTGTTCAATCATCTCATGAAGCACTTTTTTGTCTACTGCCATGCTATTCCCTCCTCGTATAGTATGTTTAGAAAGATTTTTAAATCGAATTTCCAGTTGGATATGCTCCTTGACAATCGCATATGTGTAAGTGATTTGCCCACGGGGGAGGGGCGCGCCCCTCCCCCGTGGATGGCACTACATCGGGGTTGGACTTTTCGCGATGTTCTTGGATAATGGTCTTAGGATCATCGGGGACACTCTTCTCTCTCCTGTAGCTTTGACTACTTAGAAAGTCTGTCTCCCCGGCTCCTGTTCGGACTTCTAACCCGCAGGCTGTTCCCGTTGGTTTCCCATGCTGGAAGGAGCAGCTTCCAGGCAGCCCATGGCCCAACGTGAGTTCTCATATGCGAGGGTGACTGGTCAACAGGCGCGGTCCGGGGGCATCCCGAAGAGTCCCAACCCCACGATCCTACTACGATTGGAGGTGATCTCATGAAACTCTACGTCGGGATTGACGTGAGCTCAACGGACTTATACACGTGTATCATGGATCAAGAAGGAAACACGTGCGCCCAATTCAAGGTGGACAATCATCTCCTTGGCGCGACCTTCCTTCGCGATCAAATCCTCCTGTGGGCCAACAAGCTCCAACCATCCGAAATTCTCATCGGGATGGAAGCCACTTCGGTCTACAGCTGGCATCCAGCGATGTTTTTCCACCAACAGGAGGAGCTGAAGTCTTGGAATGTCAAGGTGTTTACCATCAATCCAAAGCTCATTCGCAAATTTAAAGAAGCGTACACTGACTTGGATAAAACGGACGGCATCGATGCGTGGATCATCGCCGATCGGCTTCGCTTTGGCCGTTTGAAAGTGACAGCTGTCATGCAAGAACAGTTTATCGCCCTTCAACGGCTCACGCGCATGCGCTATCATCTCGTCCATCAGCTGACTCGGGAAAAGCAGTACTTCCTCCAACACTTGTTTTACAAGTGCAGTTCCTTTACCCAAGAGGTGGACAGCTCCGTGTTCGGACATGCCATCTTAGAGCTTCTTCTCGAGTCGTTTAGCTTAGACGAAATCAGTCAGATGGACGTGCAACAGCTCGCTGACTTCTTGCGCCAAAAAGGACGCAATCGCTTTGCCGATCCGGAATGCATCGCCAAGTCCATTCAAAAGGCGGCTCGTTCGTCGTATCGGCTTTCCAAATGTGTCGAGGATTCCATCGACTTGCTTTTAGGGCTATCGATTCAATCCATCCGTAGCCTTCAAGCGCAAATTAAAGAGCTAGATAAAGCGATTACTCGCCATTTGGAAGGCATCCCAAATACGTTACAAACGATTCCCGGCATTGGTCCGGTCTACGCCGCTGGCATCTTAGCCGAAATTGGACAAATCGAGCGCTTTGACAACCAAGCCGCCTTAGCAAAGTATGCAGGTTTGACTTGGTCTAAGCACCAGTCCGGTCGGTTCCAAGCCGAGGAGACTTCCCTCATTCGTTCCGGCAATCGCTATCTCCGTTACTACCTAGTGGAGGCTGCCAACTCGGTACAACGGCATGATGCGTCGTTTCGCACCTATTACCGGAAGAAGTATGAGGAAGTACCAAAGCACCAACACAAACGAGCCCTCGTCCTCACCGCTCGAAAACTCGTGCGTGTGATCGATGCGCTGCTACGCAACGGTCAAATCTACACGCCAAGAAAGGGGGAAGATCGATAGGGGTATCGATCTAACTGATTTTGCATTAAAACCCAGTTAATGACATAAGACAAGACTGGGCTTCTTAAGTATTGCCTTTTTTCGGGTCATCGGACAATCGAATTTCCAATTTCGATGATTTTTCACCTTGACATATTACCGCAGGACTTTCGTTATGTCCAGATTATCACGCTCTTTTTTTAGATGTCAATAATATACAACAAAAGGTGCCCATAACGGACACCTTACCCTTGTTTTAACTTCGAACGTAAATAGGCGTCAATAAAGACGTCTATTTCGCCGTCCATTACCGCTTGCACGTTTCCGACTTCGGTATTTGTTCGATGATCTTTTACGAGCGAGTACGGATGAAACACGTAAGAACGAATTTGGCTTCCCCAACCAATTTCTTTTTGTTCACCGCGAATTTCAGCAAGCTCCGCTTGTTGTTCTTCTAGTTTCTTTTGATACAACTTCGCTTTCAACATATTCATCGCTTTTTCGCGGTTTTTAATTTGCGAACGCTCCGATTGGCATGTGACGACAATGCCAGTTGGAATATGTGTAATACGTACAGCTGAATCCGTCGTATTGACGTGCTGACCGCCGGCACCGCTTGAGCGATACGTATCGACTTTTATTTCATCTGGACGCACGTCAATTTCAATGTTGTCATCAAATTCAGGTACAACTTCGCACGAAACGAACGATGTATGACGGCGACCAGAAGCGTCAAACGGAGAAATGCGCACGAGGCGATGCACGCCTTTTTCCGCTTTTAAATATCCGTATGCATTATGCCCTTTAATTAACAACGTGACGCTTTTAATTCCCGCTTCCTCACCAGGCAAATAATCGAGCGTTTCCACTTTGTATCCTTTTTTCTCCGCCCAGCGCGTATACATACGCAACAACATCGATGCCCAGTCTTGTGACTCCGTTCCACCTGCGCCAGGATGAAGCTCCAAAATGGCGTTATTTTTATCGTACGGTTCATTTAATAGGAGCTGCAATTCAAATTCGCTAAAGTCTTTCGATAGTTTTTTCGCCTCAGCTACAAGCTCTTTTTGTAATTCTTCATCAGGTTCTTCTTTGACAAGCTCGTATGTTACTTCTAAATTTTCAAATCGCTCTTCAAGTGAACGAAACTCGCCGACTAAATCTTTGAGCGCATTCGCCTCACTAATGACCGCCTGAGCCGCTTTTTGATCGTCCCAAAAGTCAGAGGCAGCCATTTGCGCTTCTAGTTGTTCAATGCGGGCTTCTTTCGTTTCGAGGTCAAAGAGACCCCCTAATATCCACTAATCGCTTAGCCATTTTTTCAAGCTCTTGCTTAATTTCTACTAAATCGATCATGTCCTTCACCTCAACCATTATTGTATGTAAACATCTCGGCGTACGCAACATAACGAAAGCGAGGGAATATCCCTCACGAAACTTACGCAAGGAAGCCCCTGCCTTTAGGCACGGCGAGGAATTGCACCTTACGCAAGTTCCGCCCCCCCTTTCCATAAGCATATCCGTCAAATCGCTGAATGACTTGGACATATCTATAATTTATTCCTTGTGCGATACGCTTTCCGTCCTTGCCTTTAATATCGAAACTTCCAGTCTTTCTACATGCGACTTCGCCAAACCAAACGCCTTGATATTTCCCTCTTGGGACAACAGCCTTAACCATGTCCCCTGTTTGAAAACCAAAGAAGAATTTTTGTCTTGCAAGATAACCTCTTGGGAAGCCATATCTATCTAGGTTTGTACGAGAGCGACTACCACGCCCTTTTGCCTTGATAAATAACACTTCTTTTGTTTTGAAATATAAGTGATTTGTTGTGCTTTCGCCTACACAACAAGCGTCAAAATAATGTGTTTTCGGCAAGTCTAAACGAATACGATTCATTTTTGTTCGTGCACCTGTTCCACACTCGACATCTAATCCTGTCTGCTTTAACACTTCATACACTTTCCATCTTGTCGAGTTGATAGCACTTGTATCCTTTAATGATTCTTTGACTTGCTTTTGAATGTGCGGATACCCGAATTCTTCTGCTGTCTTACTTCCTTTGCGCTGATTACAGTCATGACAGGCAAGACATAGGTTATCCACTCGGTCTGTTCCACCTCTCGATTTTGGAATGATATGCTCCACTTCAAGTGGAACATTTTCTTTTCCGCAATAACAACACTTCCGCCCAAACTTTTCAAGCAAATACTCCCGTACTTCATATCCTTGTAGCGTGCCTTGTTGATACTCTACACCATTGATTTCAGGATTTCGCATGAGTTGCGTGTCGAATTTGGCATTTTCGTATGATATATACCCAATGGGGCATAATTTCTTTAGGCGGTTAACCCATGTTTGGATATTTTGCACGCGACTCTCTAGTGATGGCGGCAACCACCCGTCTTTTCTCCTACGATTAAGAAAACGTGGTTTTCTGTATCTTGTTTTTCGATTTCGTCTTGCTCGACGAAAAGCACGCCTTTTATCTATTCTTTCCTTGATGTCTGTGCGATGGTCAAGTTGCCCTAACCATACCACTTCTTGTCCTCGCAAAATCGCTAATCCTGTATGCCTGCTTCCATAGTCGATTTTTAGCCGATATGTTGCTTTAATTTCTGATTCGTCTACTGATTTTTTCAAGATGATGGTAAATGGAAATCGCCTGTAAATCGCCGCCTTCCCTTGTTTCAACAGCTTTCTTGCAACTGCTTCGTGACAAGGAGCAAGCGGACGTTTGTTTGTGTCTAACACAAAAACCATAGGGTTCTCCCCTTTCCTCTGCATAAAGCAGGTCATATTCTCCTCGACCATGTTATAGATGCTTGTTATGTGCAAGACACTAGCGCTACCCACCACGCTTGTTTAACCTTGCACGACAGAGGAACGGGCTGGAGAAGCACCCGAACGTGTCATGACATCTATAACGTAGGCTCTGTTTCAAGCCTTGGTCTGGTCAACATGGGGCTTACAAGCCCATGACTTTAGTCATTGGGTTGTTGACTTATCGTCCGCAACAATGTTTATATTTTTTTCCGCTTCCGCATGGGCACGGATCATTTCGGCCGACTTCCACCGCTTTTTTCACCGGCTTACGTTTCACTTCTTCGCCTTCTTTCGGGTGGACAGCTTCTCCTTTGGCTACTTCTTGTCGCTCTAAGTTGCTTTCGATTTCTGCTTTCATAATGTAACGCGCAACTTCTTCTTCAATAGAAGCAATCATCGCTTCAAACATCGCATACCCTTCCATTTGATATTCGCGCAATGGATCAATTTGACCGTACGCACGTAAATGGATGCCTTGACGAAGCTGTTCCATCGCATCGATATGTTCCATCCATTTCATATCGACCGCACGCAACACGATGACGCGCTCAAACTCGCGCATTTGCTCGGACGGAATGCGGCTTTCTTTTTCATCGTAACGTATACGTACTTTATTCCAAATGAATTCAATCATTTCTTCTGGATCTTTGCCGCGCAAGTCGTTGACAGTCACATCTCCTTCTGAAAGGAGGTTCGCTTGCACATAATCAACAATCGCTTGCACATTCCATTCTTCTGGCATTTCTTCATCTGGTGTATGCGTACGCACGACGCGCTCGATAACCGATTGAATCATTTTTTCAACAATGTCGCGCAAGTTTTCTGAGTCAAGCACTTGGAAACGTTGACGATAAATAATTTCGCGTTGTTCGCGCAATACATCGTCGTACTGCAATAGTTGTTTACGCGCATCAAAGTTGTTTCCTTCCACGCGTTTTTGTGCCGACTCGACCGCTTTAGATACGATTTTACTTTGAATTGGCTGTGAATCGTCCATCCCTAAGCGATCCATCATCGCCATCATATTTTCTGAACCGAAGCGACGCATGAGCTCATCTTCAAGCGACAAGTAAAATTGCGATACCCCAGGGTCTCCTTGACGGCCGGAACGACCACGCAATTGGTTGTCGATGCGGCGGCTTTCATGACGTTCTGTACCGATGACGGCCAAACCGCCAAGCTCGCGCACACCTTCACCGAGTTTAATGTCCGTTCCGCGTCCTGCCATGTTTGTCGCAATCGTTACTGCCCCTTTTTGACCAGCTTGCGCAATAATTTCTGCTTCTTTCGCATGGTTTTTCGCGTTTAATACGTTATGGCGAATGCCGCGCTTCGTTAACATGCCCGATAACAATTCAGACGTTTCAATCGACACCGTACCGACGAGAACAGGTTGTCCTTTCGCATGACGTTCCGCAATATCTTCAACAACCGCACGAAACTTTCCTTCCATCGTGCGATAAATTAAGTCTGGGCGATCATCGCGAATGACTGGTTTATTTGTCGGAATAACGATGACTTGCATATTGTAAATGTTACGAAATTCTTCTTCTTCTGTTTTCGCTGTTCCCGTCATCCCCGCGAGCTTTTCGTACATGCGGAAATAGTTTTGGAACGTGATCGTCGCAAGCGTCATCGATTCGTTTTGAATTTCAAGCCCTTCTTTTGCCTCAATCGCTTGATGAAGCCCATCGCTATAGCGACGTCCGCGCATGAGACGGCCTGTGAACGGATCGACGATGACGATTTTTCCGTCCTCAACGACGTAATCGACGTCGCGCTGCATCACAACATGGGCACGCAACGCTTGACTAATATGATGGTTTAACGTCACATGTTTTAAATCGAATAAGTTGTCGATTCCAAACGCGCGCTCTGCTTTGTTCATTCCTTCTTCCGTCAGCTGCACGCTTTTCGTTTTTTCATCGTACGTATAATCGACATCTCGTTTTAGTGTGCGCACAAATGCGTTCGCTTGAATGTACAATTTTGTTGATTTTTGAGCCGTACCTGAAATAATGAGCGGCGTCCGCGCCTCGTCAATTAAAATGGAGTCAACTTCGTCAATGATCGCATAATGAAGCGGGCGTTGCACCATATGTTCTTTATAGAGCACCATGTTATCGCGCAAATAGTCGAAACCAAACTCGTTATTCGTTCCGTATGTAATGTCGGCGTTATAAGCCGCTTGCTTTTCTTCACGCGACATACTGTTTAAATTCAGTCCAACAGATAAACCTAAAAACTGATACAGTCTGCCCATTTCATTTGCGTCGCGGCTTGCTAAATATTCGTTGACCGTGACGACATGGACGCCTTTTCCAGTTAACGCGTTTAAATATACCGGCATCGTCGCTGTTAACGTTTTTCCTTCCCCTGTTTTCATTTCAGCAATGTTGCCTTCATGAAGGGCGATGCCCCCCATCAATTGCACTTTATATGGATACATGCCGAGCACGCGTTTTGCAGCTTCACGAACGACCGCAAACGCTTCGACAAGTAAATCATCAAGCGTTTCGCCTTTTTCAAGACGCGCCTTAAACTCTTCTGTTTTTTGACGCAACTCGTCATCAGAAAGCTGCGCCATTTGTGGACCGAGCGCATCAATTTCATTTGCGATTTTTTCTAATCGCGCAATTTGCCGTTTATTCGGGTCAAACACTTTTTTCAACATTCCAAGCATATGAAAACGCTCCTTAATTATAGAATCACTAATCTACATGATATCATTTACAGGAAAAGGTGACAACTCATACGGAAAAGGGAGATGGGGAAAAAGAAAAAGCCAGCATCTTCGCTGGATTACACTTGCGACTGTAGTTGTTCAATGGAGGCTTCCACTCTAAGCAAACGTTTATTTAATGCATAAATTTCAAATCCTTTTTCATCGATCTTTTTATAAATGTTTTGCAGTAATGTGTGCACGTCATTCGCCAGTTGAACTTCGAGACGATGCACCGTTTCTTTGACTTCGTCTAATTGTGTTTCAACGCGTGCAAGGCGCTTCTTGACATCACACATTTCTTCCTCGAGGCGACTAATCCGCTCATTTGTTTCTTCCATTTTTTGTTCAAGCGCCACTAATCGAGCCTCCATGTTTTCAAAACGCTGATCGATTTGAGCGAATCTTTCATCAATCTGTGCAAACCGCTCATCAATCTGCGCAAATCGCTCGTCAATTTGAGCGAATCGTTTATCAATCTGTGTAAACCGTTCGCGCACTTCTTGTTGGAAGGACAAAAAGTTGTTCTCGATGCTTGTCAACTTCGCCAAAATTTCGCGTAAAATCGCTTCCACCCTTTTTCACCTCCTTTCACATTATACCACCCCCTGTCTCGATTCGACAGAGGGTGGTAAGATTAGTTCGCTTCAATTAAGCCATATTTGCCGTCTTTTCGTTTGTAAACGACGTTTGTGCGGTTTGTTTCTGCATTAATAAAGACGTAAAAGTTATGGCCAAGCATGTTCATTTGCAAAATCGCTTCTTCGCTATCCATCGGCTTTAAGCTAAAACGTTTCGTACGCACAATTTCAAATTCTTCTTCCTCATGCTCTCCTGTTGCCACAGGAGCTGTTGTTGTTAGCGTGACACCATTTGCTTCTTTTTCGCGCATTTTTCGATTTACTTTCGTTTTATGTTTACGAATTTGGCGTTCGAGTTTATCGACGACCAAATCGATTGCCGCATACATATCGTCATGGCGCTCTTCGGCACGCAACACGATTTGTGGCATTGGAATAGTGACTTCAATTTTCGCCTGCTTATCATTATATACTTTTAAGTTAACGTAAACAGTAATTCCTTCGGTTGATTCGAAATAACGCTCTAATTTCCCGATTTTTTTCTCGACATACTCTCGAATCGCTTGTGTAACCTCGATGTTTTCTCCGCGAATGTTGTATTTCATACGCTGCTCCTCCTTTTATGAAAGGTTAGTTATTTATTTCTACAATTCCCTACAAAACTCCTTCTCAATCGTCACATTTTTTGTGAAAAAATGATGAACAAAACAATGGATAATTATGCTACAATTTATAGATGATGAAAAGCGTTCCTATTTTTTATCCAGGTGTTATCGCATGCGTAAAGTGTACATATTTGAAGCAAAAAGCGGCGATGTGCTCGCCGTTGATATTTACGGACCAAACGGTGCAGTTTTGCTCGCTAAGGGGGTTAAACTGACCGACTCATACATTCGCAGACTGCTCGAAGATGGCATTCGTTATATTTATATTCACGATATTTTTACATTTGATATTGAAGAAAAGCCAATGATTAGTCCGATTGTGCGGCAACAAGCAGTAAAAAAAGTGTACGAAACGATGACGGAACTAATCGAAGGACAAAAGGCTGCCCAGCGCGTGTCTTCGCTTGACCTCGGACAAGAATATCAAAAAATATTTAAAGAGATTTTAGACTATTTATTAAGTCGAGAAAACTTGCTCATTAACTTATCTGACCTTGTCATTTCAAAAGGATATTTCTTTCATCACTCGGTTAACGTGGCAACAATCGCAGGTGTTATCGGATTAGCGAAAGGATATTCATCGCAACAATTGCTTGATTTGGGCGTTGGCGCGTTTTTATTTGACATTGGTATGACGCAAATTCCAAGCGCCCTTTTGGGAAAAAAAGGGCCGCTTAGTCCTGAAGAACGTCGAATCGTTTCCCATCATACTGAACTTGGATTTGAATTACTAAAAAAACAAAACAACGTTTCACCGTCATCCGCTTATTGTGCACTTCAACATCACGAGCGTTTTGATGGGAGCGGCTATCCACATCAAGCAGCTGGCAAATACATTCATGAGTTCGCGCGCATTATCGCCATCGCAGACGTATTCGACGCGCTCACTTCTCCGCGTGACCATCGGAAACAACACTCGCCGCACGAAGCAGCTGAATATTTATGCGCAGCCGGCAATACGTTGTTTGACTATGAACTCATTAAAACGTTTTTAAAATATGTCGCCATTTACCCGCTCGGCACAAACATCGTATTAAACACAGGATATCGCGGTGTCGTCTCAAACATTTTCCCTGAATATCCGCTTCGCCCTGTCGTTCGCATTTTACAAAATCCAAACGGGGAAGTGCTGAAATCACCGTTTGAAATTGACTTACGAAAAGAAGTGAACGTCACGATTGTCGAAGCGTTTTAAACTACAAAAGGTGCGATTCGCTCGCACCTTTTTATTATTGCTCAATATACGGACGAAGATGTTGCATCACACTTACTTTCCACGCTTCAAATGCTGGTGCTAAATGGTTTTCAACGACTTGTTGCTTCGCATTCGTATCGTGCAACTTTCCGTCTAATTTCCACGCCTCATCGGCTACCGCAGAAAAACGAGCAATTTCCTCTAACACCGCGCGATCATCCGCAAAAAAACGTGCGAGCGAACTCCGATTCGTCTCATCAATTTGACCGAACGCCATAAAAATATCCGCAAGCACAACATCCCCTTGCGTTCGCTCATAGTTCGTAAAACTTTCACATACATACGCAAATCCTTCTTCAATCGTCTCTAAAAGCGCCACGTACTGTTGGATAACTGCTAATTGTTCATGCGATAATTTCACCATTTTCATACCTACCTTTTCTTATCATAAAACATGCCATCAATAGACAGTGGTTCATATGGATGGTTATAATGTTTGACAACCGTTTTCGTTTTTTTCGTTTGCTTTAAGTCGAACTGAATTTGCTGCTTCAATTGCTGTAACTTTTCATCAATCTCGGCATTCAATGCTAATATTTCTTGCCCCATCTTCCGCTCTTCCGCTGTCAAAGAAGAAGGGAGCTTCGCAAGCAACCGCTCCCTCTCCTCAAGCAACTGCTCAATCCGCGCGATCACCTCATCGCGTTTCTCCTTCGATACAGGCTCTCGCAACACATTCGCAAGCTGCCTCGTCGCTTCCAACAGCGTAAAAACAACGCTCATCACGCTTGTCCACCTTGCGCATATTGACGTTGACGATTGATTTGAATGACTTGCTTCCACGTATCGCGAAATTCTTTCACGTACCCTTCGACTTCCTCTAAAATGGACATATCGCTTTTAATATTTGCTTCAACAAGACGGCGATATATATAGTCATACATCGTCATCATCGACTTTGCCACTTCATATTCCATATTGAGCGTCACCATCAGCTCTTGAATAATTTTTTGCGCTTTTAATAAGTTTGTGTTGCGTGCTTCAATATCTTTGTCCTCGATCGCTTTTTTCGCTTGCGCAATAAACTTTAAGCAACCGTTGTAAAGCATAAGCGTTAATTCCCCAGGTGACGCCGTTTGCATCGCGTTTGTTTGATATGATTGATATGGATTGTTGGTTGCCATTCGTTAAAACACTCCTTTAGAAATTATTGCATACCTCCGCCAAACGCGTTCATGAGATACATGCTTTGCGAGTTTGCCCGCTGCACCGCTTTTTCCATCGCGGAAAACTGCTTCCAGTATCGGTCTTCCACTCGTTTTAATCGATCTTCTGCCTCACTAATGCGTGTATCAATATCGAGAATATTTTTCCCGATAATATACTGGTTCACAGTTTTTAACGTATTTCCTGCTTTATCCTCAATACTTTTGATCGTCTTTTTTATTTCATCGCGCAGTTGCAAAACGATGCCTTTGTTCGCTCCTTCGCCATTGTTGCTGAAGAGACGATACACCGCTTCTGGATTTTCTTCAATTTTTTGTTTTAACTTCGCTTCGTCAATAATGAGCTTTCCGCCTTCTAAATAGTTTGCTGTCGTCGTGATGCCGATTTGGGCAAGCTGTTGAAACCCTTTTGACGCGGCTTCGACTTTTCGATACAACGCTTGGCGCATGCTAGAAAGGGCGTTTGACAAAATCGAGTCGCCGCGCAAAATGCCGCTTCTCGCTTTCTCTTCCCACTTCTCCGCCTGCTTTTCCGTCAACTGCTCACGCTGCTCATCCGTCAACGGCTGATAATCACGATAACGAGTTTCTTTTAACTTTTTATTGATCTCATCAATCGTTTCATTATATTTATCAACGAACGATTTAATCGAGTTAAAAATCGCATCCGTATTTGTCGTTGATGAAATCGTTACCGTCCCGGTATGCGTATTTTTCAACGTATACGTCATACCGTTAATCGTAAACGTGTTCGACGGACGCTCTGTTTCAAGACCGTTAATTGTAAATTTGGCGTTTTGTCCTGTTCCTGCATCTCGTTGTAAAAAATTTTTCCCTGTTTCCACTTGAAACTCTAGCTGGTCTTGTAAAAAAACTTGCCCAGCTTTAATTTCAATTGATGAGCCTTCGCCTGTTTCGTTTTTCGTAATGACCATCTTTTTTGTATGTTCATCGTAAAACGCGCGCACGCCTAACGTCGCGTTGCTGTTTAATTTATTAATAAGCGTATTTAACGTATCTGTATTCGGATCGATTGAAATGCTGACGGTTTCTGGCGTCGTACTTCCCGGCTTTGTCACTTGAAACTTTAAGGCGTTCGGTACGTTACTTTCACCAAACTGACTGGCAAGTGAAGCATTTACGTCTACTGCTCCACCCCCTGTTTTTTCAATTGCTCCCGATGTCCATCTTGCTGCGGTTGCAAGTCGCGTAATGTTGCTAATCTCAACTGTTTGATTTGACGCGCTCGGCGTGCTTGTAGCAGTGACGATGTTTTCGTTTGAGCTCGTCACTTTTTTCTGTAAAAACGTACTTTGGCGCATGACACCGTCGAAAATATGTTTATCTAATGCGTCTAATAAACGGTTCATATCGCGATATGCGTCGCGTTGCCATTCAAGTAATTGCTTTTTTTGTTTTAATTTATCAATTGGCGCACGTTCGACTTTCATTAAATCGCCAACGATTTTATCAATATCCATGCCGCTCGCTAAGCCACCGATACGCATTGTACTCATGCCCTCTCACCATCCTCTCAAATTTTTCGATCAACAATCAACCCGACAAACTTCATCATCGCCGCGTACATATCTAGCAATTTTTTCGGCGGAATTTCGCGCACAACTTCTTTTGTTCGATCATCAATGAGTTGAACATAATACTCTTTTAAATCTTCATGTACCGCAAATTTTAGCGACGTATGGCTCGGCTGTAAAAATTCATTCATTCCTTTGACGATTTCTTCAAGTTTTTCTTTTGAAATTTCTTTTGAAGTACGCTCTTCTTCTTGTTTTGCGTTCATTTGCTGTACAGTGGTTTGCTCTTGTTTTTGCTGCTCTGCTGGACGCTCTGTCGTTGTTTTTTCATGCATATATGTGGAAGAAAGAGAAGAAGAAATACGTTCAATCATCATCATTCGCCCCTTTGACATATACGTTTCTACTGTTTATATCGGTTAGAAAAGAAAAATATGAAGTCATTTCGTACATAAACAAACGAGAGTGAAACAGCGAAATAAAAAATTAATCCTATTAATCGACATAAAAAGAGGCACTAGCCAAGCTAATGCCTTGTTGTTGAGCATGCAGTTAATTAACAATATTACAGGCAATTAAAGTTTATACTGTCACCAAAAGCCCCATTTTCAAATTTGAATGAAACGTAATACAAGCATTTTTGTTAATTAAGCATCTCTACTTCTTTCAAATGTTGCCAAGCTTTTGTAATATGCTTCTCTTTAAATATCTTCCGTTTCCGTTCGTTCCAATTGTGGATTTCTTCAACGATTGACTGAATATCATCTTTTATATCTGGCTTTTCCTTAACAACCCAATGTACAGTTGAAAGCAATTCTAGCCCATATGGAGTTTCAAACCCTTGAATAATATCCCTTACTCTTTTTAAGTGCTTATAGGCTTCGGAATCGTCCATCAAATACTGCTCCGCTTTTTGGACTGCATCCGGTATTAAGTAAATTTCTGCATCTCTGCTGCGATCGCCAAAACCACGAATAAAATGGCCATCTAAGCGCAATAATACATGATTTAAATTGTCTGCATATGGACCATATTTGCTTTTTTCAAATCTTAGTTTAAGGGGTTCCCCTACTGCTTGGAGAAAATACGCTAGCTTTTGCACCTCAAGCAAAGATAGCCGATAACCTGGAATGGAGTAATCATTCATTAACATTAGAAATAACGCTCTAGCTCTTGTCATTTTCGGTTTTTCCGTACGTATCTTTATTTGGTCAGGTTTAGGGCTTCCTGCAGGCTCGTATAAATGTACTTCCACATCTTGTAGATGTTTAAAAGCTGCTTCAATTTTAGGACGTACTTCATCCCATCTCAGCCCTCCATTACCACAGCCAAGCGGAGGAAGCGCAATTGATTTTATATTTAGCTCCTTAACTACCTTTACTAAATCCACTAACCCTAACTCTATATCTTCCATCCGGGATTTATATTTCCAATGGCGTTTTGTAGGAAAATTAATAATATATTTTGGGTTTAACAACGATTTAGTGGAAACGACATGCATTTTGCCTGGCTGTACTTCCTTGCGGCGGCAAGCCTTTTCATACTCTGAAAACATTTCCGGGTATGCTTGCTTAAATTGCAGAGCGATTCCCTTCCCCATCACTCCGACACAATTGACCGTGTTCACTAACGCTTCTGCTTCATCTTCTAAGAGGTTGCCTTGTTTTAGGATGATCATTGCGTCACCTCCTTCAGTAGTACCAATGCGGCCGGACAGCTATCGGTTTATGGCAATGACATTGGTACATAATCTCTTCAACTTTTTGCTTCATTTTATCATTTTTAACCCCGATGCCTAAAATCATATCAATAGGAACAAATTGATACACTAAAAACTCCGCTTGCCTTCTTCTTTCCCGATCGGGGTTCTCTTCCGTCTCAAACCAAAATTGAGAGCGCATAACGTTCCAGTCGATTTTGTCCAAATCCTTTAAATCGTTATAAAAATCAGTAAATTTCATAATGGCATGCCCATCCGTAAACACATAACCTAATCCTCTATGATGGATCACATCTGTCCTAGACACGAGATAAATAATCTCATCTTGTCCTTTTGCGTACCCGTCTACACGTCCTTTGTTAATAGCATATAACATCGGTGACCTAGGTGCAAAGTAAAAAGGAACATAATCATGTAAAGTGCCATAAGGAGGAAGCGGAACGGATATGATTGATCTCCTAGCTTGTATACGTGTATGCGCAATATTGACATACGATACACTTTTCACCTTCGCCACGTTATTTGCCACTAATCCACCGTGACAAAGGATCGATGGAAGGTTGCTATAGTGGGTGATATGGTAGAGCCATTTTTTATAAATCATCACGTCAAACACCCTACTGTTTAGTTTTATATGTGGAAATAAAATATTTCATAAATGAAAATATTTCATAAATGATCGATGGCGTGCATTGCCCGACAGACAAATTATAAAACTAACCCGTGGTGCTAGTTGAGCGCTAGCGCTCAACTAGCACCACGGGTTTAATTAAATATACCTATTCACTTCAGATGCTCCCAAGCTTTTATAATATGCTTCCCTTTAAAATATTTCCCGATTGCGCTTATTCCAATTATAGAAAATTTTATACCCCTTAGATACCACCTTTTATCGGGAAGTGACAGCACTAAAACAAGAGGTACTTTTCCGTTTTCAGCTTTCATCTCCTAACACATCTTTAAAATCGTTAAGAGCCATATTTTCAAGCATTTCTAAACTTATAACTCGTCTTTGCTCCTTGTTAACACTTGAACTAAATTTAACTATCGTTTTTGTGAAATCTAGATTTCTAATCGCATGTTTTATTACATCTATCGCTTCACTTAATGTTTCCCTTGGATAAAAGTCAGAAATACCTGAAATGACCTGTGAAGATCCAAAAACATTAACTGATGGTTCAAAACAACTTTCTTGAAGACTAATTTCAAGCAGTACTTCCATTTAACTCTCCCCATGTATTCATTTTTTACAAAAAAGGGACCCTAGAGAATCTAGAGCCCCTCTGTAATTCACTAAAATTAACGGAGTAATTGCAATACTCCTTGTGGTTGTTGGTTGGCTTGCCATGCCTCAACGTCTTTCGACCGTTGTGTAGACTATATCTTCACCTTTCTAGCCATTTGGCTAGCGAAGGGCTGGGCACTTCGGGGATTTCCCCTACGGACTTCATCACCATAGCGTTTTTTCGCCTTAGGTGGTATGTCCTAGTCGTTGAACCTTCTCCAGAGTTTCCTCACAGGAGCTTGGCTGCTGGTTGCCCATTGTTGCATCTTTCCTTTTTTCACGCCGTCACGCCTGCCGTTTCCAGCTACGTTTTGGCAAGGAAAGCTTTAGGGCTTCCCAGCAATTCACCCAGTGATCCTCTTAGCCGTTTCCAGCTAAGACGCCCTTCCAATCAAATTATCGAAGTAACTGTAATACGCCTTGTGGCATTTGATTGGATTGAGCCAACATTGCTTGTGCTGCTTGAGAAAGAATGTTGTTTTTCGTAAACTCCATCATTTCTTTCGCCATATCTACATCACGAATACGAGATTCTGCTGCTGTTAAGTTTTCTGCAGCTGTACCTAGGTTGTTGATTGTGTGCTCTAAGCGGTTTTGGTAAGAACCTAATCGAGCACGTTCATCAGAAACTTGTTTAATAGCATTATCAAGCACATCAAGCGCTGCGTTTGCATTCGCTTTTGTATCAATACTTGTAGCACTCACTTTTGTAGCACCGCCAAGCGCTGTTGCGCGCATGTCAGAGATTGATATGTTCATTTTTTGACCGCTGTTAGCACCAATTTGCAAATCAATTGACCCAGTCGAAGTTACATTAAAAGTATTATCTTGGCTAATATCTTTAATGCTACTGTTAATCTCCACGCTGATACCTAGTGAACCAAAGTTAATTTCTTTTGTACCAAATCCTGTAGGTGCCCCACCGTAGTTAATTGTCTCGGATTTTCCTGCTCCGTTGTTTACAGTGATCGTTCCTGCTTTTGTATCAACAGTAATACTATAACCATTCAATACTTCTGCACCGTTCGATTTAATGTTGACAATACCATTTGCTGTTGTCAAGTTAGAACCGACGTTAGCGATACTTGAGCTGAGCGATCCATTGAGCAATTTCTGCGTGTTAAATTCCGTTGTATTACCAATTCGAGTAATTTCAGTAGATAATTGCTGATATTCTTTGTTTAACGCAGCTCGATCATCGTTTGTGTTTGTGTCGTTTTGGGCTTGAACTGTAAGCTCACGCATACGTTGCAGAATAGCATGAACCTCGTTTAATCCACCTTCAGCAGTTTGAATTAAAGAAATCCCATCCTGCGCATTGCGTGACGCTTGCTCTAACCCACGAATTTGTCCTCTCATCTTTTCCGAAATCGCCAAACCTGCTGCATCGTCGCCTGCACGGTTAATGCGAAGACCAGAAGAAAGTTTCTCCATGTTTTTCGCAGCGTTAGAGTTACCGATAGTCAATTGACGATACGTATTCAACGCCGCAATGTTGTGGTTAATTCTCATTGTTTTTTCCTCCTTGAATTTGTTTTCCCACGTCCTTGTGGTTTTTGATTGGCAAGAATGAAGTCGGCCGCCCTTCTTTCTTGCCCTCACATTTATTATCGGCCCGTTTTTTCAAAGTTTAATAGGTTGCGAAAAAAATTTTATACTTTGACGTCAAGAAATTGTGAGAACGGTGACGGTTGTTGAATTTCTTTAATGACGCGCGCTGGGTCGTCTTTATGTTTGTTGATGATTTCATTTAACGCCTGTTCCGCGATCGCTTTATTGTCTTGGACGATGCGAGCGATGACGCCAGGGATTTGAACACCGCCGATGCTAACGCTCATTTGCTTCCCCTCCTTTCTTTAGTTGATCGGATAGTTGTTGAAGCGAAGTGGCGGAGGCGAGAGATGCCGCGCTGTTTTCTTGTTGAATAGCGAGATATACTTCTTTCCGATGTATATCGATATGTTTCGGCGCGCGAATGCCGAGCTTGACTTGGTCGCCGTCGATGGCGAGAACGACGACTTCGATATCGTCGCCGATGTGGATCGCTTCTTTTATTTTGCGTGTTAATACAAGCATATCCTCGCCTCCTTATTTCGCCTCAACCGTTTCTGGAAATAGCCGATGTTTCGTTTTGTACGGTGTATTCGTTAAAATGACTTGCTTGCCGATTCGTTCGTGAACGTTAATGACGACAGGCGCTTGTAAGTTCGCTGTCGTATTTGTAAACGGCTCTGCGACCGTTAAAATGACGTATAGCGCCACATCGTTTTCTTTTTGTATTTTCAGCTGCTCACACGTCGTATCGTCCAATTCGATTTCGTACGTTGGGAAGTACGAAAACGGCTCAATCATGACGAACGCTACGTCTTTATTTTGTATTGATTGTAAAATGGTAAATGGCGAATCGTGAATCGGAAGCAACGCAAATTGTTTTTCATGTTCAAAGCCCGGTAGTCCGTTTTCAAATGAAACGAGTGCCAGCTGAGAAAGCTGAACTGTTCCATGATATTTCGTTTCAATATTCATGTTCATCCCTCATTTATACGGTCACGTCAATGCGCAAGTTGTTGTGACGCGCTAAGTCAATATGCACAACGTTTGGTTTGTAATCGATTTGCACAGGGCGTGGCTCAATATGAATACGAGCATTTGATGTTTGCCAGTTCATATTGATATGTCCTGGCTCAAAACTGACTTTCACACTAAATGGGCGTGGAATAAGCCCGACATTATAATCAAAAGGCGGTCGTTCGCTATTCGCCTCTGCCTGCATCGCGAGTACATCACCACCTTGTTCGATGCGCATTAATTCATCGCCTTGTATCGCTGTCGTTTCTAAATATGATAACCAACTGGCATAGCCGTCTTGCGCAGCTTCTTCAATGCGATGAAAAATATGTTTTAAATCCATATCTGCCCACGCTTCGGTTTGATCAATCGTCAGGCGCGGTGGCGTTGTTTTCATCTCAAGCTGTGGTTTTGGTTGTTCAATCGACAGCTCGGCTTGTTGTTGACGCATATGCATATATCCGCGCTCAACTGTAATGGATAGTTGCGGGAACGTCGCTTGCATCGTCAGTTGCGGGATTCTCAACATTCATCATCCCCTTAACGTAAAAAATCAACGAGCGTCGGCTGAATGATGCGCGCCCCGACAGAGAGCGCTGCGCGATGCACACTTTCTTGCGACTTTAATTCCGTAATAATTTTTTCAATATCCGCATCTTCGTTATCGGAAATCATTCGTTTCGCGATGAGTTGTTGTTCGGCAAGACGTTGCTCCACGAGCTCTAAACGGTTGACGCGCGCACCGAGTTCCGCACGCTCTGCGAGTACGTCGTTTAAATGACCATCTAATTGGGAAAGTAAGTTGTCTAAATTACTTGTTGGATTGGCTAGTTCGTTTTCAATTTGCTGTAATGTATTGAACAACCCTTGGTTAAACACATTGTTTGGGGTGACATTAATTCCTGAATCCGTGACAAAACATCTTTACAATGGTCGCAAACCGTTGATACGATAAGGGAAAACGACGTTGACGATTCTTCATCAAGTAGGTGAATGTGATGAAAGATTTCCCGATTCGGTTTGTATTGACAGATGAAGCGATTACTCCAAGTGCTGGGCTTGCTCTCGTGGGCTACTTACTGCACCAAACGAAGCTGGATAAACGAGTAAACGCCCTTCGGCTCCCAACGGTTCGTCGAGATGTGCACATTTCCCATAGCGATGTCATTCGCTCGATGATTGGCTTGCTTGCCACAGGAAAAACGGATTTCGATCATATCGAAGCGTATCGTCAGGACGATATCTTTTCGGCATCGATGGGGATTCAGCACGTGCCTTCCTCCCCAACGTTGCGACAGCGTCTCGATCAGCTCGCTTGTCTTCCGATGACCGAAGCAATCATTTGGGAGGAATCGATGCGTCTGTTGGTTCGACAACACGCTACCTTGTCCCCTTGTTGGGCGAAAGGGAAAACGACATGGCTTCCCCTTGATATAGATGCTTCCCCATTTGACAACTCCGATACGAAGAAAGAAGGAGTGAGTCGAACGTATAAAGGATTTGACGGTTTTACGCCGTTGTTTGCGTACGCAGGGAAGGAAGGGTATATCGTTCATGCCGAGCTGCGTCCAGGGAAACAACATGTACAAGACAACATGCCTTCGTTTTTAACTACCGCTATCCGTCGAGCTCGTCCGCTGACCTCGTCTCGTCTGCTTGTCCGCATGGATGCAGGAAACGATGCGGAAGCGAATGTGCACGTATGTCTAAAGGAAGACGTGGACTTTGTCATCAAGCGAAACTTACGCCGAGAATCGAAAGCGCTTTGGTTCCAGATCGCTTCGCAAAAGGGCAGACGCGTCGATGATGGACAAACAGAAGGAGTACAAACGTATGAGTTATGCCTTCCACAGACAGCAGCAATCGATGGACACACGTATACGTACGTTCAAGTCACCCAAGTGACGGAACGAACGATGGAACGAAATGGACAGCTGATGCTCGTTCCTGATTACGAAGTCGAAAGCTACTGGGTGCGCCTCGAAGGATACGAGCATGTTCGAATGAGTGATGTGCTCGCATTGTATCACGATCATGCGACATGCGAACAGTTTCATAGCGAACTGAAAAGCGACTTAGATTTAGAGCGACTTCCATCAGGGAAGATGAAAACGAATGCGCTCGTGTTAGTCATGGGAGCATTCGTGTACAACCTTCTTCGCCTGATTGGACAAGATCTATTAAGCGATCCGAGACATCCATTACATCATAAAGTGAAACGCCGCCGCATCAAGACGATCATTCAGACGGTGATCACGATGGCAGGTCGACTCGTCCGCCGATCACGACAGATCTGGATGAAACTGACGCGAAGGAGTGGCTATAGCGAGCCCCTACTGAACATTTACATAAAATGGAGAGAAGGAGCATAACGAACGATTGTTCGCAATTCTGTACTCATCCTAACCCTCTGTCCTTTTTTGTTTTTTCTTTGGTTTATATACCTAAAAAAGATATTTATTTCATTTCTGAGAGTGAAGATGACATCTGTTTTAAACATAAAAAGGGAATGGTGGATCACACATCCATAAAACCAGCAAAAAAGTCAAAGTCGATGTCAATCCATCACGGATTCAGGTAATTTTTAGTTTAACTCCTTTTGCCACTTCGACCATAAAATCATCGTTGTTATTTCTGACAGTTGGCGGTGTTCCATCCGTCACAGGCGCTTGTTCAATTTTTGTCCCGTTGAAAATGTATTTACCTGCTACTTTCGTGTTAGCGACTTGTACTAAGTCTTTTTTCAGCTGTTCAATTTCACGGGCGATCGCTTGGCGGTCTTCTTGACCGAGTGTACCGTTTTTCGCTTGCACGACAAGCTCACGGGCGCGCTGCAGGACGTTTGTCGTATGGTTAAGCGCTGATTCCGAATTTTCCATCCATGTATACGCCTCCGATAAATTACGTTGGAATTGTTCAATTTCTGTTAAGCTCGTACGATAGTGCATGCCTTTCACCGCCACGACTGGATCTTCCGATGGACGATGAATTTTTTTCCCTGTCGCGAGCTGTTGCTGATACGTGCCAAGTTTGTCATAGCTTTTACTCACGTTGCGAAGCGTATTGTTTGCAAGCATCATTTGTGTCACGCGCATACGTTACTCACCTACCTTCCAACGATGCCCATATTGTTAATAATTTTATCTAACATTTGATCGATCATTGTAATCATACGTGCAGAGGCGTTATACGCATGCTGGAATTTCATCATGTTCATCATTTCTTCATCAAGCGATACGGAGCTGACCGCCATGCGCCGTTCGTCAACCGATTGGCGAAGCACTTCGCTATTTTGCGACAGCCGTTTCGCTTCTTGCGCATTGACTGCCATTTGTCCGATTAAACTTTCGTAAAAGTTTTGAATCGTTGTTGTGTTTCCTGCAATATTCATCGTTCCGTTTTTTACTTCAGCGAGCGCTTGGGCGTTACTTCCGTCGCCGATTTGACCAGATGCAGATGCGGCGATATTATCAAGCGAATTTTTAATAGTTTGTTCGACATCTAACGTTCCAGCCGGATCACTTGGATTGTAAGTGAAAAATGTTTTCCCATCCTTTGTGTTACTTTTTATCTCCGTTACACTCCATCCTCTTGAATGAACTGCATTAAACTGATCCGCGAACGCTTTCGCCATGGCGTTTAAGTTGTTCAACATTTCTGGGTATAGTCCTGTTCCGCCGACATACCCATACGAATGAAGCAATGCGCCAATCTTTCCATTTTCCTTAAAGCTTAAAAAATTTAATGAATCGTTCCCTAACTTTATCTCTCTTACATACTTGTCACCTGTCGTTTCATACTTTACCGTTATCTCGTTAAACGCACCTGTATTTCCGTCTACTAGCTTCCCAAGAGACGTGCCGTTACGGTCCACTAACTCTACCGTAAAGCGTCCTTCGGCAATTTTTAGCGCGCTACCGCCGCTTGGCACAGGTGTGACTTTGATGTTTACATATTGCGACAATTCATCTAAAAGCCGATTTCGCTCATCATATAAATCGTTCAGCAAATAGCCGTGCACTTCTACTTCGCCAATTTGTTTGTTTATATCATTGAGCTGACGAGCTAAAGAGTTTACTGCTTTTACTGTGACATCCAACTCATTTTTTAAATCTTCGCGAATCGACTTTAACGAGCTCGACAAATAATGAAACGTTTCCGCAACCGCGATGCCGCGCTGGCGAACGACTGAGCGTGCCCCCGAATTCGAAGGATTTACCGCTAAGTCTTGGAGCGCTTGCCAGAAGCGATCGAGCGTTTTTGCCAATCCTTCGTCTGACGGCTCATTCATAATTTCTTCCATTTTGTACAATGCTTCGGCACGCGTATTCCAATAGCCGTATTTCATATTTTCCCCACGATATTGCACATCTAAAAACTCTTCGCGCATTCGCTGTACCGTTCCACCTTCCACACCTGTTCCCATTTGTCCAGGCATGACGGGGCGGTTTTGAGACGCAAACGGATACGGTGGCGTTTGTTCAAAGTTGACGCGCTGGCGCGAATAACCTGGCGTGTTGGCGTTCGCGATATTATGCCCGGTGACGTATAATGCTTGTTGTTGGGCAGTCATCCCACGCCGCACCGTTTCTAAACCGTGAAATGTCGAAAGCACAAAAAAACCCCCCTTACGTTTTCGCTTCAAATGAAGACCGTGGCGGCAATTCATCCGTTCGCTTCGGGTCATACGTCACATCTTGTTCGTTCGGTATCATCAAATCTAATGTAAAATGAATAAATTGGAGCGATTGTTGCAGTAGTTGCATATTCAGTTCGTTTTGCTCTTTTAATCGTACAATCGTGTCGCTTAGTTCATTGGCTAGTTGAAAAAGCTTCATTCGTTCTTTTTCTTCCACCTGTTCAGCATATCGGCTCACCGTTCGTTCTTTCTCGGGTAAATGCGACAGAAGGCTCATTCGTTCGCTTTCTAGCTGGCGAATGGCCATCACATATTTTTGTTCCTTCATCATCATTTGCTGTAACGTACCGACATCGCCTTTTTTAATCGCTTCTGTTTTTTGCTCTGCTAGTTGCAATAACCCACGATGAAACGTCAGCAACTTTTGCATCACATCGATCATGTTCGTTCGCTCCGTTATCGTTTATAATAGCGCAATACGCTTTCTGCAATCGCTCGTGCATCGATTGTATACGTACCTGCTTTAACTTCTGATTTTAGCCGTTCCACTTTTTCTAACCGTTCCGAAGAAAATTTCGCAGCTTCTTGCAGTTCTTTCGCCGCGCTAGAAATTTCAACTTGATCCATCTTTTTCGTTGCTTTTGTCGGCTTTTCGACACGTGATGTCCGCTCATACGGATTGACGTTCATCGGTTGAATGCGATTAATTTTCATATTCCCACCTCGCTTTTTCCGTTCTTTTTCGTCTACGTTTATTATCGGCAAAAAGAAAAAAATGTTTAGTCGTCTTTGCGTCGCTCGGTAAAATATGTCGTCTGATGTTTCGCTTGTTTTTGTCGCTCTTCCTCTTGTTGGATTTTCGTCATCTCTTTTTGAATGCCACTAATACATGAAGGACAGAGGCGTCCTTCACGAATCGTTGCCCCGCATTTTTCGCACGGATAGCCGAGGTTTGGAAAATGAACGAGCTGCAACCGTCCTTTTTTAATCCATTTAATGATTAACGCTTCTTCTACCCCCGTCGCATCAACAACTTGTGACATCGTTGCCGTGCGATTTTCTCGTTTTCGAATAAATGCATATACTTTTTCAAACAATTTTTCTTCCTCTTTATAGCATGCCTCGCACACATCACGAAATTGCGTCCGCACGAACAAACTTCCACATTTCGGGCAGTTATCTAACATGTTGCTCCCCCTTACGTGTAAATGGTATTGTCAAAAGTTTTAAAGACATACCCTAAGTTTTTATTGATTTTATGCGGTTTTCGACAAAAAAAGCTTGCCACCCCTGCTGTTTTTGGTACGATTGAGGTAACCACACACCCAATCCAAACAAAGGAGTGACAAGCTTGTTACCTCAATTATTAATCAAATGTCTTCAAATAATCAAGACCCAATATCAAATCATTATTTATTTACTAGGTGTACTTTTTGGAAAGTCCCTCACAGACTGGGATGACGAAGAACCGGTGAATCAATCGTATCAGAAACTCCAAGTCGATGAACTGCCTGTCATCGAAACGCTTCCGCGTTTAGACTATCGTCATCTTCTTGTCGAATACGAACAACAACACGGAAAACCGTTGAAGCCGATCAAGAGGCACGCGAACACGAAAACCACGGTGCCTGATGCATTGACGTGTCCACAGTGCCAAGCGCCATCTAATTATGTGTACGCCAACAACGGGGGTAAAGGGCAGTATCAATGCAAAGTGTGTCGTTGCCGTTTCAACCATCGTAGCCGTTTTGCCAAACAAGTGATTTTTCGGTGCCCACATTGTTTAAAGGCACTCGAGAAAATCAAAGAGCGCAACGATTATTACATCCACAAATGTAAGAATGATGATTGCTCGTTTTACCAAGCAAACTTGCGACAGATGACACCTCAGGAAAAAGAACAGTTTCAACATGCGCCGTATGCCTTTAAAGTTCGATACATTTTCCGTGAGTTTCTCTTTGATTTTCAGCCGTTGGCACCGTCGTCACCGATACAGTCGAAGGTGGATTTGTCGCGTCTTTCCGTGTCTTCGCATACACTCGGACTCATCTTGACGTATCACGTCAACTATGGGCTCTCCGCGCGGAAAACAGCGAGGATCATGAAAGACATTCATGGGTTGTCGATTTCTCATCAGACCGTCATCAACTATGCCAACAGTGTTGCGCTGATCGTCAAACCTTTCATCGATCACTTTCCTTACGAACTGTCTGGTTCTTTTTGCGGCGACGAGACGTATATCCGCGTCAAAGGGTGCTGGCATTACTTGTTTTTTATGTTTGATGCCGTGAAAAAGGTCGTGCTGTCTTACCGGGTCTCTCCACATCGGGATACACTCTCTGCCATCCGTGCGATCGATGATGTTCTCAAGAAACTGCCGTCCATTCCTGAAGATTTGTCTTTTGTCGTCGATGGCAACCCGATCTACTTGTTGGCGCAGCACTTTTTCGCCCAACAAGGGATTTCTTTCGATGTCCGTCAAGTCATCGGGCTGACAAACGAGGATCCTGTGTCCGAGGAATATCGACCACTTAAACAGATCATTGAACGATTCAACCGAACGTTTAAAGGCAACTACCGACCGACTCATGGGTTTGGCGCAGAAGAAGGCTCGGTTTCCTTTGTCACACTCTTTGTGGCGTATTTCAACTTCTTGCGTCCGCATAGCGCGTTAGAAAAACGGGTACCGGTCGTCATCCCAGCATTAGAGAGCCTTCCGCATATGCCGGCACGTTGGGCAAGGCTCATTGTCATGGCTCAAGAGATGTTGACCCAACAAGCTGCATCCTAAGGACGGATTCGGCGGAGCGTACCCTTGACCATCCGAACCTCGCCAAAGGTAAAATCAGGATAGGGCAAGGGCTGCTTTCCTATGCCCTTCTTTTCTGCCCTTGCCCTTACTGACCGTTTTTCTCCTTTGGCGAGTGTTGGTCAAGGGCGAATCCAATTCCACTATCCTCTTTATTTTCCTTCAACAGGTAGACCATGATGACTTTTCATAGATTTTTTGACGCTACCGTGTAAATATTAATAATCAATCCTTGAATTTCACCGACAAGTCCAAGCAAATCAAGCCCTTTTTTCTCTTTTTCTAGTACGGCGTTTGTGAGATCCACTAACTTTTGATCGACTTCTTTTACAAGCTTATAAATTTTCGACCGTCCCCCGCGGCTAAATCCACGTTGCTCTTCAAGCTGCAAACTATTTTTTACTGCATCATCTAAAAACTGTTTAACAAGCTTTTTATACGTTTTTAAGTCTTCGACCGTTTGCGACTCGGCTAATTTTTTCCCTTGCGCTTCAATTTGTTGCGCCATCGTTTGAAAACGTTCAAACAACACATCGCTTTTTTTCTTATGCATCACTTCCGTAAATGACACCAATTCCATCGGTGCATCCTCTTTTTTCGCCACACGGTTCAACGACGCCCGTGACACTTTTTGCACTTCCATCAACGTTCACACCTTTTTCTTTATATTATGCCACACGTACAAAAAAAGGGCGAGGTCGCATCGACCTACCCCCTTCTTTAACTATTAGCTTTTTAACAATTGTAAAATTCCTTGCGGCAATTGGTTTGATTGCGCAAGCATCGCCTGCGCTGCTTGGTTTAAAATGTTATTTTTCGTGAAGTTTGTCATCTCCATCGCCATATCTGTATCGCGAATACGTGATTCTGCGGACGTTAAGTTTTCGTGTGCTGTTTTTAAGTTGTTGATCGTGTGCTCGAGACGGTTTTGGATCGCACCAAGTTTACCACGCTCTTCAGATACTTTACGGATCGCTTCGTCAATAACCGAAATCGCAGACTGTGCAGAAGCATGATCCGTTACAGTTACGCTATCAACTCCCAAACCCGTTGTAGTCATATCACTGATACCTAGTCCAACTACTTGTCCTTCATTCGCTCCGATTTGGAAGTTACTTTCTGTTCCGGTGATTTCAACCTTGCCAGTTAAACTATACAACGTATATGCACCATTTGTAGTAACCGTAATTAATGAAACCCCTGTGTATTTGCTGTTCGTGCTATCCCAGCCTTTAAAAGTAATCGAACCTGCACCGTTCTTAGCCAAATCAGTCGCTTTACCGATTACTGTACTGCTACTATCTGTTAACCTGAATCCGTGATGGTTGGAAATCAACTTTGATTTTGGTGTTAGTTCTATGGATATATGATCCATACATCCCTTTTTTTGATGATTCCCTGCACCACTTTCATGTTTGAAAACGAGATAAATCCTCTTTTATGGAGATACAAACCAAAAAAGAGACAAAAAAAGTACAGGGGGGAGTGATGGATATGAGTACCCGAACATCTGTTTGTTATCTTGCCTCTTTCCATTTTTGATACACATTCAGTAGGAGTATACTGTACCCACTCCTTCGCGTCAGTTTCATCCAGATCTGTCGTGATCGGCGGACGAGTCGACCTGCCATCGTGATCACCGTCTGAATGATCGTCTTGATGCGGCGGCGTTTCACTTTATGATGTAATGGATGTCTCGGATCGCTTAATAGATCTTGTCCAATCAGGCGAAGAAGGTTGTACACGAATGCTCCCATGACTAACACGAGCGCATTCGTTTTCATCTTCCCTGATGGAAGTCGCTCTAAATCTAAGTCGCTTTTCAGTTCGCTATGAAACTGTTCGCATGTCGCATGATCGTGATACAATGCGAGCACATCACTCATTCGAACATGCTCGTATCCTTCGAGGCGCACCCAGTAGCTTTCGACTTCGTAATCAGGAACGAGCATCAGCTGTCCATTTCGTTCCATCGTTCGTTCCGTCACTTGGGTGACTTGAACGTACGTATACGTGTGTCCATCGATTGCTGCGGTCTGTGGAAGGCATAACTCATACGTTTGTACTCCTTCTGTTTGTCCATCATCGACGCGTCTGCCCTTTTGCGAAGCGATCTGGAACCAAAGCGCTTTCGATTCTCGGCGTAAGTTTCGCTTGATGACAAAGTCCACGTCTTCCTTTAGACATACGTGCACATTCGCTTCCGCATCGTTTCCTGCATCCATGCGGACAAGCAGACGAGACGAGGTCAGCGGACGAGCTCGACGGATGGCGGTAGTTAAAAACGAAGGCATGTTGTCTTGTACATGTTGTTTCCCTGGACGCAGCTCGGCATGAACGATATACCCTTCCTTCCCTGCGTACGCAAACAACGGCGTAAAACCGTCAAATCCTTTATACGTTCGACTCACTCCTTCTTTCTTCGTATCGGAGTTGTCAAATGGGGAAGCATCTATATCAAGGGGAAGCCATGTCGTTTTCCCTTTCGCCCAACAAGGGGACAAGGTAGCGTGTTGTCGAACCAACAGACGCATCGATTCCTCCCAAATGATGGTTTCGATCATCGGAAGACAAGCGAGCTGATCGAGACGCTGTCGCAACGTTGGGGAGGAAGGTACGTGCCGAATGCCCATTGATGTCGAAAAGATATCGTCCTGACGATACGCTTCGATATGATCAAAATCCGTTTTTCCTGTGGCAAGCAAGCCAATCATCGAGCGAATGACATCGCTATGGGAAATGTGCACATCTCGACGAACCGTTGGGAGCCGAAGGGCGTTTACTCGTTTATCCAGCTTCGTTTGGTGCAGTAAGTAGCCCACGAGAGCAAGCCCAGCACTTGGAGTAATCGCTTCATCTGTCAATACAAACCGAATCGGGAAATCTTTCATCACATTCACCTACTTGATGAAGAATCGTCAACGTCGTTTTCCCTTATCGTATCAACGGTTTGCATCCATTGTAAAGATGTTTTGTCACGGATTCAGGTGTTAACTTATAAACTGTAGATGAGCAAATTTACTAACATAAATTTACAACCAAACAAAAAAGAAGACATGAACCCGATTCCTTGGTTAGAATAGATGTGCCAACAAACCATTCACAAGGAGGTTCATGTCTCATGAATAGATTAGCACATCATCAAGGAATTCACAAGTTTTTCACGATGTTAGGGTTGGCCCTTTATTTCTCGAAACCTGTGATGAAGCATCTCGTTCATATCGTGGATGCGATGATTACAAAGGGCTTTTCGGGAACACTGACCGATCTACATCACGGGAGTTTTCATCCGAACCATCGCACGACACTGAGCCATTTTTTCACGAAAAGCCCATGGGAGGAAGAGACGCTGCTTCGCAAACTCCAGCAGTGGGTGCTTCATCGTGTCGAACGCAGCTCGAAACGAGAGAATCAACCCATTTTTGTTTCGATCGATGATACGATTTGCCAAAAAACGAAGCCCTCGTCACGGGCAACACACGCCATTCAAGGGTGTGATTGGCACTATTGTCACGCAGAGAAAAAATCGATTTGGGGACATTCTCTCGTTTGGCTCATGGTTCATACGATGACTCAAGCGTTTCCTTTTGCCTTTCGCCTCTACGACAAGACGGCGGGGAAAAGCAAAGGGGAACTCGCGATCGAGATGCTTTCTTCGTTGGATGTGAGTCGCCCCGTTTATGTGCTCATGGACTCTTGGTATCCATCGAAAACCCTCGTGGGAGCCTGCTTGAAAAAAGGGTTCCACGTCATCGCGATGCTGAAGACGAATCGGATTCTCTATCCAAAAGGGACGGCCATTCAAGCAAAGGAATTTGCCAAATCTATGGAGCCACGGGATACCCGCCTCGTCACGGTGGGAAAAGAGCGTTATCGGGTGTATCGCTACGAAGGTGCTCTGAACGGTCTCAAGGATGCCGTGGTGCTGCTCGCATGGAAAGCCGATCAGCCGATGACGCCGAAACATCTTCATTGCGTCTTGAGCACCGATCGCGAGCTAAGCGATGAAGAGATCTTGCGCTACTATGCTGCACGTTGGTCGATCGAATGTTTTTTCCGTCAAGCGAAAGACCAGCTGAAACTCGATGGATACCGCGTTCGCGGGCGTCGGGCGGTGAAACGGTATTGGATCTTGGTGCAACTTGCGTATATGTACAGCATGTTCGAGTCGAACAGTGATTTTTCGGATGGGCTCGATCTCCTGCGCAAGAGAAAAGGACATAGCCTCGTGGAGTTCATTTACCGTGCAGCGAAACAAAATATTCCCATTGATACCGTGAAAAAACAGCTCCACGTGGCATAAGGGGTACCCTGTTTGTCTCTTTTTAAATGGTAATTATTGTAACGAAAATTGCTCAACTACAGTTATAAACGTTATCTGCACCATCCCAAGATATTGTATAAGTTCCTGCTTTCAAACCACCGCCAGTTGTGATATTAGCCACCCCTGTTACCGATAAAGCAGTTGTTTTCGATGAATCCTGATCGACTTTTGTTCCGAAAGTTCCATCCAACAATGCCGTTTTGTTAAAATCAGTGGACGTTGCTACACGTGTAATCTCGGTTTTCAACTGTTGAATTTCTTGGTCTAATGCCGCACGGTCGTTGGCTGTATTTGTATCGTTAGACGCCTGCACCGCCAATTCGCGCATACGCTGAAGCATGCTATGAACAGAGCTTAGCGCCCCTTCCGCCGTTTGGATGAGCGAGATCGCATCTAACGCGTTGCGTTCTGCAACTTCTAAGCCGCGAATTTGCGAACGCATTTTTTCTGAAATCGCTAATCCTGCAGCGTCGTCTGCCGCGCGGTTAATGCGCAAACCGGAAGAAAGCTTTTCTAAGTTTTTCGCTGTGTTTGATTGGTTTACTGCTAAGTTGCGATAAGCGTTTAATGCTTGAATGTTATGATTAATTCTCATTTTTTCCGCTCCTTTACTCTGTCATAATAAACTGTTCATATGCGGCAGCTTTTTTTGCTGCAACGTTTGTTGTCGGTTGTTTTTTCAACGCTTCATTCCATGCGTTCGCAATGTCTTTGGCGATCGTGAGCACTTCTTCCATCATCGCTACGTCTTTTTTCACGTTCGCATCAATAAGACGTTCTGCCATGTAATTATATAATGCGTCTAGTTGATGGGCGATAATGCCCGCGTCATACTTCAAACCAACGCCAAGGCGACGTAAAATATCGTTTGCTTTTTGGAGTCTTTTGTTGGCATGAATATAGTCGCCCTTTTTTGTGCTTGCGATCGCTTCTTCTAAGCTGTTAATCAACCCTTCATAAAGTAGCGCTGTTAATTGTTGTGGTGTTTTTTTGTACACCGCTTCTTCAGTTAAAAACTCCACGCGCCCACTCCCCTTTTCTCGTTCACCTACTTTATTTATCGTCACGTTTTTTTATTGTTTAATAGTTTCGTTCCATTTTTTCAATTAAAATTAAAATTTCTGCGATCACAGCGTACAATTGCGGCGGAATCGTATCGCCGAGATCGAGGTCAAGCAAATGTTGGACGAGCGTGGCATCTTGTTCGATCGGCACGCCGTTTTGTTTTGCCAGTTCAATAATTTTTTCAGCGACGTAGCCGCGCCCGTGGGCGACGACGGTCGGCGCTTTATCTCCTTGTTCGTAGCGAATAACCGCCGCCGACGGACCGTTCACTTCACGCTTTCGTTTTTGGTTAAAGTACATCATATTGTAAAATCATATCCTTTCTCTGTCCATGTCGCTCGTTTTGGCTCGTTCGTTTGTTTTTCCTCTTTTGTCGCAAACGTCGTAAATTGCACGTTGCCAACGCGGTAGCCGATTTCTTCAAGGCGCTTTGTCGCAGTTTCCACAAGCGGACGCATCCGTTCAGCAAAATCTTCCCGATCGTTGCGGAACGTCACGGAAAGCGTGCGCTCGTTCGCGCTCAGCAACACCCCGACATCACCGAGCTTTTTCGTTTCCAGCAAAAAGTATAAGCTGCAGTTTTCCCAATCGACTCGTTTTCCGTCATTACGGGCGTTCACATATACTTTTACATCTTTTACTTTCTTTTGCAGCAACAATGGAATCGTGAAAAAGAGCGTTTGCATCGCGCTTCCTTGATCGTTTTTATTCAACAATTGTTGCCCTGTCATATGCGTCAACGCTTGTTCGGCTTGTTTCGATCCTTCGCCACCCGTTTGTGCTAATTTCATGAGCAGTCCTTTCATCGTTTCTTCAGACTGTTCGCTTTCGCTATGAAATACGAGTGAATTTGCTATATCCGCTTCGTGCATAAAACCAAGGCGGTGAATCGTTTGTAGCATGTGGCGCGCGGACGGCTCAGGCTGAACGATTTCGTTCCATTGCGTCAGCAGTGCTTGTTCTGGTGTTTGTTGTTTCAGCGACTGCGCTTGAACAAAATGTTTTACTTTCACATCTGCCGGCTTAAATTGCATTTGTTCAAGCGTGCTTTTTACTTGCTTTACGATTTTTTGCGCCTCCGCCAGTTGTCCTTTATCTAGCAGCTTTTTCGCTTCCGCTAGTTGCGAGCTTGCCTGCAACAATTTTTTCTCCATCGTCATATCCGCAAACAACATCGCATCGCTTTTTAAAATCGTTTGATCGAGCTGTTTAATCGTCGTTTCCAGCAGCTGTTTGGCTTGCGGTCGCGCCGCTTGCTTGTATTGAGTAATCAGATGATCGATCGCGTCTAAATTGCGCATCATATCACGCTTCGCTTGTTGAAACTGTTTCGTTGCTTCCGCCATTCGTTTCGTTACTGTTTGAACGATCATATCTTTTGATTGTAAACCGAGTGCCGCCAACGACTCGTACGCCGCATCAGCAGGCGAGGAAGCGTCACTTGTCGGCAACGTCGTTTCGATTTGTTGAAGTGCTTGGACGACCGTTTGTCTTGCAGCCATTTCTCTCCCGTTTTTTGCGAGTTCGTCAGCACGGGCGAACGCATCATGAAGCAGCGGTTCCATATGTTGCGCAAGATGCGCACGCGCCATTTGTAACGCTTCTTTGACATTTGGCTCCTTTTGTATCGTTTTTATCGCTTGCATAACGGCGGTGCGGACGTCGCTTTCTTGCTGTTCGGCACGTTCAGCTGTCAAAAGCGATGTCATAAGCTGTTGACGAGCGCTTTGCAGCGTTTGTGTTGCTTGTTGCATCGCTTCAAATACGGACGGTTGTTTTGTAAGCGTATGATCCGCTTGCAACTGACGCACCGCCTCGGTCAACGTCATCGTTTGTTGCTGGAGCCGGTCAGCTATCACATGAGCGCGTTTGACATACTCAGGCGCCAACTGCTGTTCGATCGAGCGTAATGTTTGCACAAGTTGATCGCGAGCCTCCGCACCTCGACCAACCGTTTCAAATAATTTTGCTTGACTTAATGCACGAACCACTTTCTCTGCTTGCTCCGCTGGTAACGTACGAGCCAGTTCTCTTACTTGTGGTTCTATCGCTTTCACGGTCGGTGTGCTTTCCGCTTGTTTCCGTACCTCTACCACTTGTTTCAGCTGGGCTTCTTTTGTTTCTACCGCTGTCGCTGGTGTATTTGCTCGTACCGCTTCTTTCGCTGTTCGTACGACGTCCGAAACCACCTCTTCTTCCACCGCACGTAATGCCTGCATGAGCTGTTGACGAGCTTCTATGCTTCGTCCCATTGTCTCTTGCTGTTTCGACTGCTCAATCGCACGAACCACTTTCTCTGCTTGTTCCGCTGGTAACGTACGGGCCAATTCCTTTACTTGTGGTTCTATCGCTTTCACGGTCGGTGTGCTTTCTACTTGTTTCCGTACCTCTGCCACTTGTTTCAGCTGGGCTTCTTGCACGTCTACTTTCGTCGCTGGATTATTTGCTCGTACCGCTTCTTTCGCTGTTCGTACGACGTCTGCAACCACTTCTTCTTCCACCGCACGTAATGTTTGCGACAACTGTTGACGAGCTTCTACGCTTCGTCCCATGGCCTCTTGCTGTTTCGATTGCTCGAGCGCACGAATGACTTTTTCCGCTTGCTCCGCTGGCAATGTGCGAGCCAATTCCCTCACTTGCGGTTCTACCGCTTTCACCGTCGGAGCACTTTCTACTTGTTTCCGCAAATCTGCCACTTGTTTTAGCTGAGCTTCTTGGGTGACCACTTTCGCTATTGGTGCGTTCGGACGCAACGTTTCTTTCATTGCTCCTACTGCTCGCAATGCTTGAATAAGATCGGTTTTCGCCTTTTCTCCTAGTTGTTCTACACGTTCAATCGCTTCATGTAATTCATTTGCTTCGATACGTGGAAGCACCTTTTCTTTCAACTGACGAACGGCATCTTCTATCGAGCGCGCGTTGCGAACTATTCGTTTCGCTTCATCGACCATTTGTTTTTGTATAGTTGATGCAGGCTGTGTCGGTACATTGTCTTTTTCCTCTACTGAAGCAAACGCTTCAAGCAATCGCTCTTTTGCGCTAAGCGGTTGACCTGAGCGATACAACTGTTCCACTTCTCGTAACGCTGGACCGAGCGTTTGACGAACGACTTCGCTTCCTTTCGCAATGGTAAGCGCTTTGGCGACAATCGGCTCACGTTCAATTTGCTGACGTACCATTTGCAGTTGCTTCTCTTGTGTTGTCGCACGTTCCATTTGTCCATGATCTATTTTTTCATTCGTTTCCGCCATAGCGACAGCTTGCATGATGCGGCTTCGGGCAAACGTCTCATGTCCGCGCTCTTTCAAAATGTTCGCCTCACGCACAGCTTTCGCGATTTCGTCATGTCCGTTTTCCTCTGCAAACTGCTTTGCCGATTCAATCGCACGATCAATGTTTCGCTCCCCTTGCAGTTGGGCACGCAGCTCACTGATCGTTTGCGACTGTTGCTTTGCGATTGGCGTAAATGAAAAATGTTCATCAATCGCCCGAACGATATCATGTAACGACTCGCTTAACGGCTTGCCGTGGAGCGCTTCATGAACCGCTTGTAACTGCTTCATCGTCATATCAAGCTTTTTGCTTGCTGCGATTTGAATCGTTTCTAACTTTTGTTCAACCGTCCCTTTTCCTTCTGCTAAAAACGTGCGTAACGACTCGATCGTTTCACGCGTGAGCGGCAGTTGCTTTTGTGCCACCATCGTCACCGCTTGGCGAAGTTCAGGCGTTTCAAACGTTTCAGATGCTGATGTAGAATGTGGTGTCACAATCTTTCCTTCGACAATATCCCCATCACTACCGGTTACCTGTACTTTCACTCGTCCAGAAGGCGGCACGTCACCTTCAAAACGAAATCGAATATCGACACCTCGCAATTGCACGATCGCTTCTTTTTCACCTACTTGTTCTTTCACAACTGCTTCGTACACATCTCCTGCTTTTAACGTCACAGTCGTTGAAGATGATGATTTTGGGCGATAATATCCGTATCCGTGAATTTCCATAACGACCCATCTCCGTTCTCCAATATTCCTATTTTTTATATCGACCATCGTTACGATGTTTTCAATGGGGGTTTGTTCCCAACTATGAGCGGATGAGCGTAAAAGAAGAAATGTCACGTGCCCCTGCTGCATAAAGAACGTTGGCCGCTTCATGCACCGTTGCCCCTGTCGTATAAATATCATCAACGATGACAATGCGCTTTCCGGCTACATCTTCTCCTGTCAAACAAAACTTGCGCCCAACAAAACGTTCACGCCTCGTTTTTTTCGATTGTTTTTCATCATCGATACGTCGCAAGGCAAAAATCATTGGCAACGATAAAAGCGAGGCGATCGCCTCCGCTTGATTAAACCCGCGTTCAGCTAATCGAGAGGAGCTAAGAGGAATCGGCACGAGGAACACATCCGAAGAAAAATGTTCATCAAACACGCGACGAACATCGGAACGAAACGCTTCAACAAGCGCATAATCGCCACGAAATTTAAAACGATTCATCACTTCTTTCATCCAGTCGTTGTATATATAGACGGAATAGTTTTGTTTCAAGGCGCTTTTGCGCTGTTGCCATTTTATACAATCGGTACATATCGGTACGTCACTTAGACGGCTACATCGTTCACAACGATTCCCCTCAAGGCGAATAAAACGAGCTCGACAACGCGGACAACAAACATCCGCTTGACGAAGCGTTAAAAGCATAGCAAGCGATACCGGCGGCAGCCATTCATCATGACAAATGAGGCACTTCATTCGTCAATCAACCCTCGCTTTCGCGCTTCATCATTCATGTGCACAATATGCTGCTTAGCCGCCACCATCGCTTTCGTTTTTCCAAAATGAAAAAAGCGAACATCACCTGTCGGATATTGGGCGCTTCGGCCAACACGTCCAGCGATTTGCACAAGCGCACTCTCTGTAAAAATCGGTTGCTCTGCACCTAACACGGCAACGTCAATGTTTGGGATCGTTACCCCGCGCTCTAAAATGGTCGTTGTCACAAGAAGCGGAATTTGTCCACGCCGAAAAGCAAGCACTTTTTCCTTTCGTTTCGGATCTTCAGCATGCACTCCTTCAATGCGAGGATGAAATTGTTGGAAATACGGAACAACTTGTTGTAAAAAGTCGATGTGAGGAACGAATAAAAAGGCTTGTTTGTTTCTTTCGAGATGCTCGTTTACCCATCGAACGACACAGGATGGCAAACGTTGATTACGCCACTTTTTTTGCCAATTGCCGCACCATTCAAAAGTCGGAACAGGAAGAGGATGGCGATGATACCGTGCAGGAATCGTCACCGCTTTACGTTGACCACTTTTTACTTCACGTTGCCATTGTTCGTTTGGGGTTGCGGTTAAATAGATGAGTGAGGAGTTCGGTTTTCGTGCCCGTTCTACCGCATAGGAAAGCATCGCATCTACACTATACGGAAATGCATCGACTTCATCGACAATCATCACATCAAAAGCGTGATAATAGCGAAGCAACTGATGCGTCGTCGTCACCGTCAATGAAGCAAGTTTGCCACGGTCTTGGCTGCCGCCATATAATGCCGCCATATCGACCGACGGAAATACACTCGCCAAACGCGGGGCTAACTCTAATACAACATCGGTGCGCGGAGCAGCAATGCAAACGCGCTTTCCGTGCGACAGCGCCATGTTAATGCCCGCAAATAGCACTTCTGTTTTTCCCGCTCCGCATACGGCCCAAACGAGCAGTGAGTCGTTTCGATCAATCGCTTGGCAAACTTCATCGGATGCAAGTTGTTGAGCTGGAGATAATTGACCATTCCATTGAAGCGGTGAAGAAAAAGAGGTAGAAGGAGTTGGTCCAATCCAAATCACGAGCGGATTACATTCGCTACATCGGCCCATCGTTATACATTTGCGGCAATACGTACATATGCGTCCACAGCGCGCACACGGAAACGAAGCAAATAACTGTTGGTCATCGTTATTGCAACGGACGCAACGATAGCCTTGCTTCGTTTTTACAATGCTCTCCACGATCTGCACATGTTGCTTATCGTAAGAAGACGAAAGTTCCGATTTAAGCAGCTGTTTTCCTGCTAAATGCAAACAAATCACCTCCAGCAAAAAAGAAGTGGACCATTCGCCCACCTCATATATTCGTGCCTAGCAAAAAAATTCCTGTTTATTTTTTATACCAGCCAAATCCCATCGCACCTTCTCCTAAATGCGTGCCGATGACAGGTCCGAAATAGCTAAGGAAAAATTCAACGTGCGGATATTGTTGCTCAAGTTTTTCTTTCCATGCGCGTGCTTCTTCTTCACGGTTCGCATGAATAATGACCGCACGCATGGGAACGCCGAGGTTCGCGTCTTCAGCAAATAGTTCTTCTATTCGGCTTAACGCTTTTTTCCGTGTACGAATTTTTTCAAACGGCACAATCACTTTATCAACGAAATGTAAAATCGGCTTTACTTGTAGAAGGCTGCCGATAAACGCCTGTGCACCGCTTAACCGTCCGCCACGCTGCAAATGCGATAAATCGTCGACCATAAAATAAGCGCGCACCGACTGTTTCATTTCATCTAAACGCGCAATAATGGCTTCGGGATGCTCACCTGCTTGCGCCATTTCCGCTGCTTCGATCGCATAAAACCCTTGCATCATGCAGCTAATTTCTGAATCGTATGCGTACACTTGAATCCCCTCAACCATTTGCCCTGCGGACACAGCCCCTTGGTACGTGCCACTAATGCCGCTTGATAAATGAATCGAGATGACGGCGTCGTATTGTTTCGCTAGCTGCTCGAACGTTTCGACAAATAGTCCAATTGGCGGCTGTGATGTTGTCGGCAGTTGTTCGCTCGTTTTTACTTTGGCAAAAAAATCTTCTGCGCTCATGTCAATCTCTTCACGATACGTCTCTGTTCCAAAGACGACGCTTAAAGGAATGATATGTATATTCAACTGTTCACGAATATGTTTCGGGATATATGCTGTACTATCCGTTAAAATCGCCGTTTTCATCATCTTTACCTTCCTTGTCCAAAATTTTTCCTATCTGCATTGTACTACATTATAACTACCATTGCATTGAAAAAGGTTGTCGAATCCACTTCGACAACCTTATTTCACTTCGACCCATCCATTTTTAATCGCAACAACGACTGCTTGCGTTCGGTCATTCACGTTTAATTTTTGTAAAATGCTGCTAACATGGTTTTTTACCGTCTTTTCACTAATAGATAGCGCATCAGCAATACCTTTATTGCTTTTTCCGTCTGCCAACAGCTGCAATACTTCACACTCTCTGCGCGTTAATAAATGGTACGGACGGCATACACCTTGATTTTGCTTTTCTTTTTCTACTCCTTCTCCTGCGATGAGACGGCGATATTCTTTCACAAGATTGTGTGTCACTTTCGGATGCAAATATGAACCGCCTTCTGCCACAACACGAACCGCTTCAATTAAAGCGTCCGCATCCATTTCCTTCAACAAATACCCCATCGCTCCCGTTTGCAACGCATGCATGACGTAACTTTCATCATCATGAATCGACAAAATGATCACCTTTGTATCTGGATATGCTTCAATGAGCTGACGTGTCGCTTCTACGCCGTTAACATGAGGCATGTTAATGTCCATAATGACAACATCAGGTTTATATCGCTCAACAAGCGCTAACGCTTCATCACCGTCGCTTCCTTCCGCCACCACTTCAAAATCTTGCTCAAAATCTAAAATACGTTTAATTCCTTCACGAAACAATTTATGGTCATCAATTAAAACAATGCGCGTTTTCATTGTTGTTCCCCTTTCCCTGCTGTCTTTTGGAGCGGAATATGCATCGTAACAATTGTTCCGCGTCCAAGTTGCGAGTAAATATGTAATTTTCCTCCCAACCATTCGATACGCTCGCGCATGCCCATTAACCCGAACGCTTTATCTTTTTTTTCATTCGGATTAAAGCCTTTGCCATCATCTTTTACGACGATCAGCAAATGATCTTTTTTTAGCTCCATTTCCACTTGAATCGTTGTCGCTTCAGCGTGTTTTAAGGCATTTTGCACCGCTTCTTGCACGAGGCGAAACACAGCAACTTCAAAACGGTTGGATAGCCGCTTTACCTCTCCCGTATATGTAAACGTAATCGTTGTTTTATGGTACTCTTCAATCGTTTGTAAATATTTTTTTAACGTCGGGATTAAACCGAGATCATCTAGCGCCATCGGGCGTAAGTCGTAAATAATTCGCCGCACTTCATATAGAGCAGAACGTACCATTTTTTTTAAATCGCGCATCTCGCCAATCGCTTCTTCCACCCCGCGCTCGCGATAAATGCGCTCGATCAGGTCAGAACGCATAATGACGTTCGCAAGCATTTGCGCCGGTCCATCATGAATTTCTCGCGACAGCCGTTTTCGCTCCTCTTCTTGCGCCTCAATAATGCGCAGACCAAACTCTTGCTTTTCATTTGCACCGTTAATAAAGTCGCTTAATTCCCGAAAATCCCCATTCAAATAGTTCAGCACAACGGTCACTTGCCCAATTAAATGATCGGCCCGTTCAATCGTCTCTTTCACAGCTGTCAAGCGCCGCTCTAACTCATCGCGACGTTGACGCAGCTGCTTTTCCTTCTCTTGCGCCATCGTTAATTCCATTTGTAGCGAATGCGCTTTCTCGTACGCTTGTCGAATTTCTGCTTCGGAATAATGAGAAAAGTTTTTGCTCACATCAAATAACCGTTGTCGAGCTAACTTTGTTTTCATCTCTAAGTTATCTGTTTGATGGATGACGCGCTTTACTTCTTCTTTTACTTGCTGAAGTTCTTCGATTAAACGGTCATGTTCTTTTCGCGATTGCTCACTAATACGAAAAATTTCAGCTTTGCTTTGATCGACTGTTTCAATCATTTTTTTTACAATACGGTCAAGCTGCCGCGCATCTAGTTTTTTATTGGACATATACACCACCTAAAGAAAATATGACCAAAAGTCAATTGAAATGACTTTTCTGACTTTTAGCTGACGTTTATTCGTACTTCCATCATGTCGCATCCCGCCTTATAATTTTTATTATAGCATGTTTTGACGATTTCCATCAGCATTTTTCGACAACATGCACACAACATTCCAAATAAACATTGAGGTGATTTCGTTTTGTTAGAGGCATACTATACGGTAAAAGGATATGGAGAAACAGAAATCGTCATTGAAAAATCGCGCTTCATTTGTTATGTCGAACGCGCGACAACGGAAGAAGAAGCTGTGCGCTTTATCCATCAAATCAAGAAAAAACATTGGGATGCGACGCATAACTGTTCCGCGTATATCATTGGGGAACACGACCATATTCAAAAAGCAAACGATGACGGCGAACCGAGCGGCACGGCAGGTGTTCCGATGCTAGAAGTGTTAAAAAAGAAAAAGTTGAAAGATACAGTCGTTGTCGTGACGCGATATTTCGGAGGCATTAAACTCGGCGCTGGCGGTCTTGTGCGCGCCTATGGCAAGGCGGTGACGGAAGGACTGAAAGCGGCAGGCATCGTCGAACGTAAGCTTATGCGCATCATGCATACAACGATCGATTATACATGGCTTGGGAAAGTCGAAAATGAACTGCGCGCTTCAACCTACTCCATTAAAGACATTCATTATGCCGAGCACGTTACGATCGACACATACGTTGAAGAAAAACGAAAAGACGAATTCCGCGCATGGATGATCGAATTAACAAACGGAAAGAGCGCGATTTCTGAAGGAGAACACGTATATGTCGAGTTTGATGTCGCGCAATAAAATTTTTTCATTTACGACTGCATAAAAATTTTGTAAAATGATGATTGTTTACATGTCGATATTTGTTGAACTTTTGAAAAAGGGGAACGACTATGCAAAATAGACGATTATACATGAAAAAAAGGAAAAAGCGAAAAAAAATATGGACGTTCGTTTTGCTTCCTCTCCTTCTCGTTATCATCGGAGGAGCAACGTATGCAACATTTCTATTCAATAAAGCGCAGTCTGTCATTCAACAATCGTTTGAACAAATTGACGGTCGCGAAAAATCGGAGAAACGAATGAAGGAAGTCGATCCAAATTCAGATAACATCTCCGTTTTATTTATCGGTGTCGATGACAGCAGCATCCGCCAAGAAAAAGGAATGGGCGCAGTACGTTCCGATGCGCTTGTCCTAGCGACATTTAACGTCAAAGATAAAACGGTAAAACTGCTTAGCATTCCGCGCGATTCATACGTGTACATTCCAATTGAAAAAAAATACGATAAAATTACACACGCCCACGCTTACGGTGGCGTAAAAGCAACGGTAGAAACAGTCGAAGAATTGCTTGACATTCCAGTGGACTATTACGTCAAAATGAACTTTGAAGCGTTTGTCGATGTTGTTGATGAACTTGGCGGCATTGAATTTGACGTTCCATATGAACTTCGCGAAATGGATTCAAAAGATCGCAAAAACGCCATTCACTTAAAGCCCGGCTTACAAACATTAAACGGTGAAGAAGCGTTGGCGCTTGCTCGAACGCGCAAATATGACAACGACATCGAGCGCGGCAAACGCCAACAAGAGCTCATGAAAGCCATTTTCAAAAAAGCGATGAGCATAAAATCGTTAACTAAGTTTGATGATATCATGGAAGCGGTCGGCAAAAATATGACAACGAACTTAACGTTTGAAGAAATGAAAGGTTTCTTCGCTTACGCAACGAAAGATGCAGGAGCGAACATCGAAACGCTCCATCTCAAAGGAGAAGACGCACGTATTAGTGGGGTATATTATTACCGTCTCGACGAAGCAGCAGTCGATGAAATTAAACAGACGTTGAAAACTCATCTCGATGTATCATCTTACCAAGCGAGAACGGAGCAATTTGCTCAAGAACAGTAAAAAAGAGGGTGTCCGCGCGACACCCTCTTTTTTATGATATTTTTTTCATGCCCCGAACCATCTTTAGCAGTGGACGATAGTCTTTCCCGACAAGACCAACTTTCTCAACGACAAGTTCAACGACAAGCAAGACGAATGCGATCACGACGAGCGCGCCAAACATCGTCGCCTTAGATAATAAAACGGCCGCTAAACCGAACATCGCCGCCATGCCGTAAATGATTAAAACCGTCTGACGATGGCTATAACCAAGACGCAACAAACAATGGTGCAAATGTGATTTATCTGGCGCTGATAGCGGCTGCTTGTTTACAATGCGTCTCACAATAGCAAACAGCGTGTCCGAAATTGGCACCCCTAAAATGAGAATCGGGATAATTAACGAAAACACCGTAACGTTTTTAAAGCCGAGAAGCGATAGTACAGAGATCATATAGCCTAAAAACAATGCACCCGTATCACCCATAAAAATTTTCGCTGGATGGAAATTATATAAAAGGAAGCCGAGCGTACTTCCGAGCAATAATAAGCTCATCGAAAAAACGAATACGTACGTATTCCCCATTGTTGCCGCCATTCCGGCAATTGTGACAAGGGCGATTGAGGACACTCCTGCCGCAAGTCCGTCTAAACCGTCAATTAAATTAATCGCGTTTGTAATGCCGATAATCCAAAGCATCGTGATTGGGATGCTTAATAACCCAAATTCCAAATGACCACCGAACGGCAAGTTAATGAAATCGACTCGAATGCCGCCATATACAACGACAATGGCTGCCATGATTTGACCGAGCAGCTTCCACTTTGGTGGCAACTCATATATATCATCGAGCACGCCCGTTAATACGATGATCGTCGCACCAATGACAATTGCTGTTGCGTACGGGCTAGCTGGCTTCAATACGAAGTAACCGACGATAAAACTAATAAAAATCGCTAATCCACCTAAACGTGGCATAATTTTTTGATGAACTTTTCGCTGATTTGGTTTATCTGTTGCTCCGATCCGAAACGCCAACCACTTCACAGCAGGCGTAATAAGCACAGCTACGATAAAGCACAGAAACAAGGTGAAATAAACCATAGGAAACCTCCCTATTTGTTAGCATTCCCGATTTTTCAATCAATTATTGCTGAAAAAGCAACACTTTCTACCATCTCTTTTCACAAACCTATCAGACATTATACCATAAATTTTAAAATCGACAAACGGAAAATAGAAAACTAGAATTTTGTTACATTTTCGTCCTTTTTGTTGAAATCATTTGCTATAATGGGAGATAGATAGAATAAGGGAGGAGAAAAAAGTGAGAAAAAAAACGATTGCCGTCATGTTGCTTGCTGCGATGCTGACTGTATCTGCATCAAAAGCGTTAGCGAACAGCGAACCTGTACTTGCAAGTGTAGAATGGGTGTTAGCAAAAATCAATCCGTTAAATGAACGAGTAACAAAGCTAGAACAGCGGGTGCAACAGCTCGAACAAGAAGTCGAAAAGCTAAAACGACAATTAGAGGCGGCGAAATGACAATGAAAAGCATTCGATGGATCGTATTCGTCTTCAGCCTACTTCTTTTCATTCCAAAATCCGTTGATGCTGCATCGTACCCAACACCTGTAAAAGTAAAACTATTGCCGACTGCAACGTTTCTTGCGACAGCGAATGGAAACTATCAACTTATTGATTTAAAAACAAAACAAGTGATCCCATTTACAAATCCGATCGTCTTTTCACAAACGAACGGAGCAGTCGTCGCGACAATTAATGGCGTTTCGTATACGTCAACAAGTGGCTTTTTATTAGATGAAGTAACAAGAGGCGAACAACATGACGTCACTATCAGCAGCATTCAACAAGCAGGAGGCACGTCTGCGCCCGTCATATATCGCGGTTCATTCGAGATCACTCCTGGGAAGACAGCACCAAACTTATTTAATACGTTAGATATGGAAGATTATTTAAAAGGTGTCGTCCCTGGAGAAATGCCATCATCTTGGCATAAAGAGGCGCTAAAAGCACAAGCTGTGGCGGCGCGTAGCTATGCGTATGCCCAATTAAAAAATACGTCGTTTTTGCAAATGACAGTAGCGAGCCAAGTATATGGCGGGAAGTCGAAAGAACAAGCTTCTTCTACTGCGGCAGTAAATGAAACAGCCGGTGTATATGCGACATACCAAAATGAACCGATTTCTGCTTATTTTCACTCAAGCTCTGGTGGAAATACGGAAAATAGCGAGAACGTATGGAGCTCGGACGTTCCTTACATCCGTTCCGTTGCCGATCCGTACGATCGCCATCCAAGCAACCCACACTACGGATGGAATACAAAAGTTGCGACAAGCACTGTATCATCAAGATTTAAGTTAACAAACGAACAAGTCGTATCCCTTCGCGTTACACAAAGAACGAATGCCGGAAGCGTTCAACAAGTGGAAGCAACAGTGTACAATGCTGCAACAGGGCAAAAGCGAGTCGTCCAAGCTCGCCCTTCATTCGTGTCGTCATCTGATGCGTTTCGTTCGTTTTTTGGCGTCTCACTAAAAAGTATTGCCTTTGATGTAAAAGGAAATGCAAACGTGAAAATTAAACGAGCAGACGGATCCGAGCAGACAGTTGATCATATCGCCGGCTATGCGCTCCAAACAACTAGCGGACAAACGACGATCGCAACAGGAAATGCTTCGATTCGGACAGAAAACGAAACGATGTACTATCCGACCGCTCCAACGGAATTTACGTTCACAGGCAATGGCTGGGGACATCGACTCGGCATGAGCCAATGGGGTGCCCGCTCTATGGCTGAAAAAGGGTTCACATACGATCAAATTTTAAAGTACTATTATAAAGGCATTGAAGTAAAAAAAATAAAGTAGGCTGTGTTCGTACACAGCCTACTTATTTTTTTGTAGCGCTCGATCCATAAATATTGCAAAATGAGCGCGAGTTGTCGGTTGTTCTGGATAAAAATAACCGTTATCCCCTTCCGCAATGCCGTGTTGGGAAATGATACGAATTTCTAACGCACCTTGTGTGTTTTCCGTTACATCTTTATACCTAGCATACGAAGCAGATGTGGCTTGCAAACGAAAAGCACGTTGAATAATCATTGCCATATGTTTTCGCTTCATCGACTCTTTTGGCGCAAAGCGATTGTTTGGGTACCCTCCGACAAAGCCTGCCTCGTACGCCGTCATAATTTCACGAGCAAATGGATGGGAATCGGGAACATCCACGAAAACCGATGGCTTAGTCGATAGCGGCAGTTGAAACGCTCGAACAAGCATAGCAGCTGCTTGCGCGCGCGTAATTGCTTGATTTGGAGCGAACAAACCATCACCCACACCCCCAACGATATTTTGACGGTATAAACGAGTGACGGAGACATACGCCCAATGATTAATCGGTACGTCTTTAAACACTTGCGGAGAATCGGCAGCTGTTTTTATTTTAGCTAACTCCTGCTCCAATTGTTTCATTTTGTCATCGATTTCATTCAAACGGCTATTTGTATCCGCCAACTGCTGTTCTGTCCATGGTGCTGTCGCAATTTCTTGTTCTTCACTTGCCCCCGCATGTTCCTGCTCACACGCTGCTAACAACAGCATGCTAATAGAAACAACGGAGAGAATCCATTTTTTCACCATGTCACCCCCTCTATTGCGACGTATAATATTTCACAATTCCTTGATAAATCGCTTCGGCATATATATTTTGATATTCGGCTGACGTTAATTTCGCGCGATCTTCAGCGTTAGAAATAAATCCAAGTTCTACAAGCACGCTCGTCACACTATTGTTGCGCAACACATACAGCCTGTTATTTTTCACGCCACGATCGACCATATTCGCCATGCGCACAATCTCCTCTTGAATGTATTGCGCTAATTTTTTACTTTCTTCGGCATTCGGATTTGTCGATGAATCGTAATATACTTCAGCACCTTTGGCGCTTGTGTTCGTTGCCGAATTTGTATGAATGCTGACAAACATTTCCGCATAGTTATCTTTCGCCATATCAACACGATCTTGTAGCGTCGGGTACACATCCGTCTCTCTTGTCATTACAACCGTCGCACCGGCTTTTTCAAGCTTTTCTTTTAGCCATTTTGCCACTCCGAGCACAACCGTTTTTTCATTCGCTCCTCCACTCATAGCCCCTGTGTCTTTTCCACCATGTCCTGCATCAACGACAATAATGCGTCCTTTCACAGGAGAGCCTGCGATATTTCGCAATTTTACATACGTTTTATGCACGTAAGCAAACTGACCGTTATACGCAATTTTTGCCCAATATCCGTTTATATCGTACACATCAACAACTTGTCCTCTTTTCAACGTTCCGACAAGCGTCCCTGTTGCTGATGGCGTTTGGCGAACATTTAGTGTAGCTGTCGTCACCGTTCCTTGAATATTTGTTTTTCCTTGTTCAATTAAATCCGGCAACGGCAAACGGAACTGATCATTAATCGTTCGCGCTAACAACGTCGCAAACTCAGCACGAGAAATAGCATCTTTCGGAAAAAATTTCCCATCACTTCCGTTCGCAATCCCATGATAATACAAACGATTAATGTGCGCTAACGCCCAATGTCTTGCTGTGTCTTTAAACACCGCAGCAGATTCAACAGCAGCCCCTTTGCTCGGCAAAGAAAAAGCATTGACTAACACGATGCTCATTTCTGCACGGGACAATCCGGCGTCCGGACGAAAATTCGCCGTGCCGTCTCCCCCCATAATGCCAAGCTGTACTGCACGTGCAATCCAACCACGCGCCCAATGATTTGGTGGAACGTCTTGAAACGGCAATGCTCCGTCTTTCCACTCCGTTTGTCCAAGCGCACTGACGATCATTTTTGCTGCTTCTGCTCGCGTCACCGATTGCGCTGGACGAAACTCTGATATTTGCCCAACTGAATACCCGTTAATAATTTGCTCATTTGCTAAAAATTCAATTTCATTTTTTGCCCAATGATCGTCCGTGACATCAACGAATCGCTCTGCTTGCTTTAGTTCCGTATTCGCCCAACTAGGTGAAGCAACAGAAAACAAAGCAAGAAAAACGATAATTAGACAATATACGTGTCGTTTCCCCAGCATGTTCTTCTCCCTTTCGACATTTTTCTATTCTTAAGCATAACAAACAATTCTAACCTTTTCCATACCCAATCAAGCATATTTTCTTTTCGACAAACGTGTCGATCTTTTTCGACAAACAACGACACAAAACGACAAAAATATACAACAAAGTTATTATTTTTGTAGTGTTTTTTTTGAAAAAACGGCTATACTTACTTATGCGATAAGGTTTTGGTTGCTAAGTCAGCCTCCCCGTCATTTGGAAATGGCGGGGCTTTTTTTTATGCTGATTTTGTCGGATATTGTCGAATTAGTGTCGACACTCGCACGATTATGGCACACATTTGTGCTCTCGTGACTGGATCATTCGGACGGAAAAAAGCATGTTTTGCAATTAATCCTCGTTCCGCTAACAATTGCACGGCAAGCCACACATCTCGTTGCGTCACGTCTTGGAATGGATAAACAGAACGAATTGGCTCATTGTCAAGTTGCAACGCACGCGTAAGCAATAGGGCAATCTGTCCACGCGTCAACGGTTCATCTAAACGTGCGCGTCCCCCACTTCCTTTTACCACTCCTTTTTCTGCAGCTGTCACGACCGCTAGCGCATCTGTTGATGTGAGCGGCACGTCACTGAAAGGAGAGCGCAATACAGACGGCGCCTCCCAACTAAGCAGACGATAAAGCATAATGATACTTTGCCGACGAGTGAGAGAAACGTGTGGACGAAACGTACCGTCCGGATATCCACGTATCATTCCTCGTTGCTTTGCTTGTGTAATCGCATCATACGCCCAATGCGTTCTGTTCACATCGGAAAACGATGTCATACGAATCGGGACGAGGCGAACGTCAGAGGCGACAACCCGCTTTTGATCGTCCGTGATCACGACGGCGATATCGCCTTGTTGTTGCGCCAGATCAAACAAGCGAAACGACATCATTTCCCTATCTACGTTAAACGAACAAACGAGCTTTCCATTCACAAAAAGGTGACCTTGTTTCCCGACAAATGGAGAGGATAACGCTAAAATATACGTGCGATTTTTTTCGATAGGCTGCCCCGGTTGTAAATTGAGCCAATCGATACCTAGTGGAGCCGATAACGCAAGTGCTTGTTGCCATTGGATCATCCCATATCCGGTATACATATCATATCCTCTCCAATGCACATCTTTTGCTGTTTTCCATAAACGTTTGCGAAGTTGAAGCGCATCTTCTTCCGAGTATGTCGCACGCAGTACAGCTAACAGAGCGGACACGTGCGGCGTTGCCATCGACGTGCCGCGCATCGTACGATAGCCAGATATATAAGTGCTCCATAAAAAATCTCCCGGAGCGCTAACATCTACTTCCCAACCGTAGTTTGAAATAGAAAGAGGAGCTTGTTGCCGATTAATCGCTGCTACAGTAATCACCCCTGGATAGCTAGCAGGGTAAACGTTTGTTGTTGCCATATGGCTATTGCCAGCTGCCGCAACGACATGCACGCCACGTTTTACAGCTTCTTCAATGATCGCTTTTAACACTTCCGTCTCTCCTTGACCGGCTAAGCTTAAATTAATAACAGAAGCGCCATGATCGAGGGCATATTTCACTCCTTTTGCAATTTCAAAATCACCGCCTACGCCGTAACGATCTAACACTTTAATTGGCAAAATATCAATCGGCGCATCTCCAATGAGCCCCGCTATTCCTTTTCCATTATTCCCTACCGCAGCTAAAATGCCCGTTACATGTGTCCCATGCCCAAACGTATCATCCGCATAACGTTTTTTTCTGCATAATCAACGCTTACACTATACAGCACATGATCGTTCAAATCTTCATGTTGTACAACGCCCGAATCGAGACAATCGCCACAATGACATGATTGACCCCTTTCAACTCCACGATGCGCGGACGATTCGTCCAATTTGGTGCCATAACATATAAATGAACCGTTGAGGAAGGGCGAGAGAGAAGAACATCCAGACGAGCAAGTTCTCCTTCGTTCTCCCCTAACATCGCCCCTGTTTCATCTTTCACCTGTATACGCCACGATCCTTCGATATGATCGACTGTGACAGAAAGGCGAGATAATGTTTCTTCTCCGAGCGCAATGACGATATGTTCCCCTTCAAACGATTCACCATCGTACACGTATTCTCGTCCATCAACAATCATCTGTTTACCAATTAGCCGATTCATAGATGTTAGCGAGGGGATATGCCAATCAATCACCGCTAAAGACCACTGCTCCGAAAACAACGGATCATCGACAGCCGCTCGTTTGATGTCGTTTTTCTCCATGTTTAACACAAACGGTAAACGAGATATGTTTTCTCGCTCTTCTTCTGTTACCGCCACTTTCACAAACGTCCCGATCGTATCCACAACGTACGGTTGAAGATGTCGAACGTCCGAGGTGTGGCGAACTTGAACGATCCATTCTTCTTTTTCACTCGCCCAAACGACTTGTGGGATAAAAAGAAAAATAAATGATAGCCATAACCATCTACTCATATGAAATTCCCTCCTACGTACTTCCATTGTATCGCGTCCATTTCGACAAGAATAGACAAAAATTTCAACTTCATAAAAATAGAGATTTAACTAAAAAATAATAGTTTTTTAACATTTTAGTGAAAAAACTTGTTATAACTCACATTTCGCACCCTCTCGACAAAAATCGGGAGGATTTTTTTATCTTCCTGTCGAATAAAACCTTGTAATACAAGGAAAGCAAAGGAGTTTGCTCATCATGGACGTTCAAATTCGGGCCATTTATGAAAGTTCTTATTTGAATATAATAAGCGCCCTGTTCAAAGATCTTGACCTTCCTCAGTTGATTGATCGTCTCGTTCCCGTGGATCCGCAATGCCAAACTCGAGCCAGCGATATCGTCAAACTAATCGTTCTGGATATCTTGAGCGGCCGGCAAGCGCTCGTTCATTTGGAACAATGGGCGCATGACATCGATTTGCCGAAGCTGATTCGGCCAGGGCTGGAGCCGTCTTGGTTCAACGACGATGCCATCGCGCGTCATTTGGATCGCCTGTATGAGGCGAATATCCATCAAGTCCTTTCGTCTTGCCTCGTGCAGATCTACAAGAAAGAAGGCCTCTCTCTTCGCGTCTTCCACGCCGATACGACGGACAAGACCGTTTATGGCGCGTATGAATCGGCCTCGCCGGATGCCTTGCAGATTACGCATGGCTACAACCGGCATCATCGTTGGCAAAAGCAGATCGGATTTGGGCTGATTGGCAACGAGGATGGCATCCCGTTTTATGGCGATGTACACGACGGCAACCTGCCGGATAAGACGTGGAATCCCGAGGTGTTGTCCCGTGTGCAGAAACAGCTGAAGCAGGCGAAGATCGAAGATGAATGGATTTATGTTGCCGATTCTGCCGCCATGACGAAAGACACACTGGCGCAAACGAAGGCCGCCAACGCCTTTTTGATCACAAGAGGCCCTTCTTCGCTCCGGATCGTCAAAACCGCGCTGGCTAAAGCTGATGCCCAAGACACGCCGTGGAGCGATCCGTTCTCCTTAGCGGAGAAAAACGGAGCCACCTACCGGGTGTGGGAAACGACATCGACGTACGAAGGTCATTCGGTCCGGTTGATCGTCGTTGAATCCAGCGCGCTCGACCAACGAAAAGGAAAGACGCTCGAAAAAGAGCGAAACCAAGAAGCAGAGCTTCTTCGGCAGAAACAAACCCAGTGGGAAAGCCGTCTGTTTTCGTGCCGGGAAGACGCCGAACAAGCCCTAGCGTCTCTAAAGGCGTCCCTTCGTCTCCGGTTCCATCGCGTCGAGGCGTCGGTCGAAGCGATCGTGCGTCCGAAAAAACGGCGCGGACGTCCGAAAAAAGGGGCGGAACCGGACATGGAAACGCTGTACGCCCTTCGCTTGAACGTGGAATTCGACCAAGATGCGTGGGAACAGGCGAGACGGAAAGCGTCCCGGTTTGTCCTTGTCACGACAGTTCCGGAGGAATGGAAAGGTCAACCGATGGATGCGAAAGAGATCTTGAAGTTGTATAAAGGCCAAATCTCGGTGGAAATGAACTTCTCTTTCTTGAAAGACCCGTTCTTTACGGATGAGATTTACGTAAAAAAACCGGAACGGGTCGCGGTATTGGGCTATTTGTTTCTGTTGGCCTTGGCGATTTACCGCGTCTTCCAGCGCCGGGTGCGTCAGTTCATCACCCCGGAACACCCATTAAAGGGCGCGGGAGGCCGGAAACTGACCCGACCGACCGGACAAGCGATTTTTCAATTGTTTTGGTATGTCAGAGTCGTCCTGTTGGAACTGCCGGATGGACGAATTCAACGCGCGTTAGGTCAACCGCTCACGTACGAGCAGCGAAGGATTCTGCAAGGATTAGGGATGGACGAGAGCATTTACGTCTAATGGGATAAAGAACGACCAACGATGGTAAAAAAAGGATACCATCGCTTTTGGTGTTGGTTTAAAAGTTATTCTAAAAAACTGAATAAAAAATCCTTTTGTTCCGCCCTACCAAGGTGCGAAATATGAGTTATAATTTAATAGAGTAAGAATTACATAGAGGAGGAAAAAAGATGCACAAAATGAAAAAATGGATGATGCTTGCTTGTATGTTTGCTGTTGCCTTTGTTCTCCAGCCACAAGCATCGGAAGCAAGCGAATATGTCACGCGCGGGGAGTTTGTGCAACGGCTCATCACAACGCTCGGTGTTGATATCAAAAGCGAAGTGAAAGATCTTCCTTTTACAGACGTTGATCCGCAACTTGCTCCTTACGTCGAAGCGGCCATTCGTCTTGGCATCGCAAACGGAAAGACAGAAACGACATTTGCACCAAACGAAAAAATAACGCGTGAACAAGCGTATGTCTTTCTCATTCGTTCGTTACAGCTTCGCCATCATTACGCAACGAACGTCTTTAAATTGTACAAAGACGGAGCAACAACAAAACCTTGGGCGCAACAATCGCTCTCTGCAGCCCTTCACCTCGGCTTACTTCAAGGATATAGCGACAAAACGATTCGACCGCAACAATGGCTCACAGCTGAACAAACGAAAGCGATTTTAAAACGATACGAAACAAACATTGAAAAAATTACATTCATTCATACAAATGATACACATGGCCGCATTATTGCGAACGAAAAAAACGGCGAAATGGGCTTTGCTAAAATCGCTAAAATTGCCCAAGATGCGCGTAAAAAAAATAAACAAACACTCCTTGTCGATTTAGGGGATACGTTCCACGGCACGACATATGTCAACTTAAATAGTGGACAAGCTGTCGTCGACTTAATGAATGCGATGAAATACGATGCGATGGTTCCGGGCAACCACGATTTCAACTATGGTCAAAATCGTTTGCTTGAGCTAAAGCAAGCCGCTCAATTCCCAGTCGTCAGCGGAAACATTTACAAAGATGGAAAACCATTTTTACCTGCTTATACAATTAAGCAAGTCGGCAATAAAAAAATTGCCCTTGTCGGTTTAACTGCGACAGACACAGCAGTCAAAACGAACCCTGCTGGCATCGTCGGCATTACATTCGCTGATGAAGAAGCGACGTTAAAACAACTTGTAAGTGAATTAAAAGGAAAAGTCGACCATATTGTCGTCCTATCACACTCTGGTTTACAAACAGATGAAAAACTGGCAAACAACGTATCGGGTGTCGATGTCATTCTCGGCGGTCATAGCCACGATACGATTGAAGCACCAAAAAAGTTTAAATACGCATACGTTTCGCAAGCGTTCGAATACGGAAAAGCGCTCGGACAAACAAATTTATTGTTTTATAAAGGTAAGCTAATCGGCGTCAACGGTTTCTTATATCGCGATCATGCGACAAAACAAGAGGATGCTGCGATCCGCTCCATCGTAGACACGTACAAAAATACGACGGATTCCACATTGCAACAAGTAATCGCAACAATCGACGTCAACTTAGACGGCGAGCGTGCAAACGTACGCACAAAAGAGACGAACCTTGGTAACCTTATCGCCGATGCGATGCGCCAAGCGCTTCAAACGGATGTCGCTCTAACGAACGGCGGCGGCATTCGCGCTTCCATTCCGAAAGGCGATGTGACGCGCAATCACATTTTAACAACGTTGCCGTTTGCAAACACACTTGTGAAAGTATCAATGAGCGGCGCCGATTTGAAAAAAGCACTTGAACATGGTGTTCGCCTGTACCCAGAACAAAACGGCGGCTTCCCGCACGTCTCAGGCATTCGCTTTACATTCGATGCCACGAAACCAGCCGGATCGCGCATTACATCCGTTCAAATTAACGGACAGCCGCTTGATGAAACGAAAACATATACTGTCGCAACAAATGACTTTATCGCCAAAGGCGGCGACGGTTACGATATGTTCAAATCAAGCACGATTGAGTTCGATAGCGGCGAGCTGCTAAGCACCGTTGTTATGAACTACTTGCAATCGAACAAGCCGATCCCAACTGTTGAAGGAAGAATAACAGTCGTGAATCAATAAAAGACGTCCAAACGGGCGTCTTTTTTACTTCAAATCCCAAAATACGTGACAAAAGGAAATCGTATGGTATAATGTGCTAGAAAGGAGTGGTAGTTTTGTTTAAAAAAATGATTACATATGTACTTGTTGCCTTCATTAGTTTTTTAACTATGGCGACATCCGCCGAGGCGACAAATGTTCGAACGGTACGTATCCCTATCATCTCAAACGGGAAAGTGCTACAAACAGATACTTCACCGATCATGGTGAACAATCGTATTCTTGTGCCATTTCGAGCAATTGCCCAATCAACAGGAGCGAATGTTTTTTGGAATGCAAATACAAAACAAGTGACTGTTCAAAAAAATAAAAAGGTCATTTTTCTTACCGTTCAATCATCGACAGCGACCATCAACGATCAAACCGTTACACTTGATGCCCCGCCGATCATTTACAAAGGACGCACGCTTGTACCGATTCGTTTTATCGCTGAAGCGCTCGATGCGAATGTGCAATGGACAGGAAAAGAGGTGCGCCTCTCTTGGTCAACTCTCCAGACAAGTGCCGGGGCGGTGTACGTAAACGAAACGAAAATAACAAACAACGCCATGACCGATGGAGTATATACATATCTTCCCTTAAAGAAACTACTGACGGCCATTGATGTCAATGTCGACTGGATCGAAACAGATGAGACGATGCGCATTCGCTTATCTCGTGGACAAATGACAATTACGGCAGGAAAAAAACAATTAGTCGTTGATGATCATGAAATCGTCGCACCACTTGCTCCCATTCGACTAAACGATGAATGGTACGTATCGGCTTCATGGGTGATGACTGTTTTTGGTGCACAAATGACTCGCAACGGAAATAACGATTTATATTTCTCTATCCCACGAACAACGTTTCGTAGTCCATTGCTACCGATTACCGAAGCTCCCATTACTGTTCCACAACACGTCACAACGCCAAGCATGGCAGATGGACGGCGTCTATTAATAAGCGACAATCCAGAAGTGTTAACTGCTACTACTGTGCCGCTTGGACAAGCAACATTAGCGCTTGACGACGTACAAGGTTCATTTCAAGCAATGGACCATCGCGTGTTTGGCTGGCACGTCAATAACTTAGGCACGCGCGTCACTGTCGCAATGATTATTGATAATCGTTCAGCAAACGACATAATAGTAACGAATATAAAAGGAACATACCGCACAAGTCCAAATAGCTGGGGGTATTACGATGTCGGGTTGCCACTTGCCGAAGCGATATTGCGCCAATCGCTCGCAACTGCTCAAGCAGTGGAAGTGAAAGCAGGAACGAGCGCGGTCATTCAAGCATTTGACGTCTCAAACAACCAACTGCTCGGATTTTTATATGACTTTACCGTCCAACAAGAAAGCGGCATAGCAAATTATCGTATTCGCACGGTGGTGACAAGTGCAGCAGCTAATTTTTCAACCATTTCCCCTACGCTCGCACCGATTGATTCTTATGCAACCCATCCGCGCGGCGTATGGAAAGGGACAACATTAGAAGCAACATTGCCGACATATACAATCGATGGTGAACCTGTTGCTTACAGTATATCAAACGGAAAAACGGACCATTTACTTTCAGTAGCCAATGCATTAAGCCATCCGAGCGAAACGGTACACAATCCAGGACATTACGGCTTAACATACCGTCTATCGCTTCCGATTCAAAATGAAACAGGGGAAATAAAAACGATTCGCCTTCGTTTTAGCGGTCGCGGCGGGGCTTATTGTGGAGCTGTGAAAATAAACGGGGTTGTTTATCTCATCCCACCGCTCCAACCGATTACCCAATCGGCCTATATCGATTATACTGTTTTCTCAAACCAAGACGTTCTTTCACTTGAACTGATGCATGCAGGCGGAGCCGCTCTGCCGCTTGGGGTTGAAGTTTCGACGGTGAAGTAAAGGGAGGCTTCCATATCGGAGGCCTCCCTTTCGTTATATGTTTCATGTGGCAATGCTAATGCACGTACAAGCAACACAGCAAACTGGGGCACGTGTCATCTGCTCATTTGGTCGGTATGCTGTTTCTGTCATACCTTTCACAAGCTGTTTAGCTGCCAATGTTTCGATATATCCTTTCGCCCAATGTTGCTTGATGTCGCCAAATGTATGTGTTCCTTCAACGACGACGTATGTCGAGTTCGTCAATGACTTGATGACCGCTTTGTTGCCAACAAATGTGGTCGGTACAGGTGTAGCGAAAATCATTCACTTCTTTAAACAACAGATCACGCCGATTCCCTCGACAAACGATATGATAAAACAAATGCGGCACCCATATCCGCCTCGCTCGTCCCACACACCTCACCTCACGCAAACTTTTTCGAATCCTGCATTGCAATAAAAATTTTTTCGACAGGTGACTGGCAACGTTCAAAAAAAAAAGCCATCTTAAGACGACTGTAATTTTATATCCCCATGTTCTTCTTCATATTGTTTTACAAAATCTTTTGATGTATATACCTTTAAAAAATCAAATTCTCTTTCATGTAGACCATGGTTCATATCATCTGTTATTAAATAATCCGCATTACCTGCAATAGCACATTTTAAAAACATATCATCATGTTCATCATTAGATTTTTCAATTTGAACATTCATGGTATTAATCGATAATGAATAATAAAAAAGTTCCACAATCCATTTCAACAATAAAATTCTTTCAGACACATCATCGATATTATAACGAGCAAAATTTTTAACCAAATAAATCAATTCACCAATAGTGTCCTGAGCGAATAGAAGTCTTATTTTCCGGTTTTTTACTAATTCAAGTATTTTTTCACATTCTGTAGATTCTTCAAACCAAGCTGCAATAAAAATATTTGTATCAAGAACTGCTTTAATGTTATTTCTTTTCATATTTCTTAATTCCTAAAGACTTCCTCGCTTCAGCAGGTGTCAGACCTTTTTTCTTCATATTTGTTCTAATTATTGATTTTATGTCGTCCATAAATGATAATTTTTCGTTATTTGCTCTCTGAGCAGTTGCCATATCCTTTTCCTCCTCCCAACACATACAACCACACCCCCTTAGAGGCATAGTGTACGCCTATTCTAAAGAGATTATACCACAAAATTCATTTAATTTATATGAATATATCGCTAATTTCCTATGAAAATGAATTATTTCCTTCAAAAAATCCAAAAATACGTTGTTTATTCGCAAATCGCTTCAATTTAAAAAAAGCACCCGAATAAACGAATGCTTTAAACCTCTACTTCTACATTGCGACTTCGACAGGTGACTGGCACCCTATCCCTGTTTCTATAAAACTTCGACAAACTTCGGGGCGTTCGGGGCGTGACAGGCACACTACCCTACCCCATATTCTTTTGTTTTTCTAATACGACATCAATTAAATAATCCATTTCTTCTTTCTTCTCCGCTCGATACAAATCATCTAATAAGTGATGCAACAAATACAAATCAGTAATAAGGTCTACTTTGTTTTGCATCGGTTTACTTTCCAAACCTAATCTTGCGCTTAAATATTTTTTTATTGCCTGCTGGCTTTCATTGATTCTTGCTCTTTCTTCCGCCATTCGGATCACTCTCGCCATACTTAACACCTCCATTAGTTTTTCTACATACTCCTTATCAATAAACTTGTCGGAAACCGCAATAATCGTTGCCAATAAACGTACTTGTTTTTCCTCATTTTTGATCCGTTTCGCAATTTCTACTGTTTCAATCGCTCGTTCGGAACGATTGAGGGAACTTCGCATTAATGGGAGGAAAATGAGATGCAGCTCATCTAGATCCGTAAGCTCTTCCCCATTCTCGACTTTCGTCCACAAATTTTGAATAATGGCATCACCATTATATTTTTTCATCAACACCGCTTGTGCCTCATATTGAACAGAACCGTAGCTTTTTTGTTCTGACACTTTTTCCACATCGGCTCCATAAATGACTACTGTCTTAATAGGCTTTTTATACCTTTCATACGCACTCACATCATATTGAAGAAATCGATCCAAATCTTTCTCATCAAACGTCGTTTGAAACTCAAGATGCAAATACGTATCATCTGCAAGCAAAAATAGAAAGTCCATTCTTCGATCATTAACCGCAATAGTCGGCAAATCCGTTGCTTCTACCCGAACAATCGGAGCAGTCCGAATCCCATAGAAATCCAGAACCTTTTCTTTAAATTGAGCAGTCATGTTACGGAATATGATATCATAGTTATTATATGCAATATCCGTTTGCTCGCTCATCATTACACTTCCTTTCCCTTTATTTTACTACAAATTTTTCATGAAATAAACATAGGCAGCCAATCACTCTCCCTATCTCCACTCAACATCCTTCCTTCATATTCCTTTCTTGACGTCCTTCTTTTATTCTCCGAAACGCCATCGCCTTCCATAATGCTTCATCGGTGATGTTTTCCGCTTCTGCTAAATCGGCAATGGTGCGAGCAAGGCGAACGATTTTTGTTTGCACGCGGTTGCTCCAGTCATTCATAGCCGCCCAATGTTGAAGCAGTTGTTGTTGCCCTTTCGTTAGCGGACTTTTCGCAAGCAGCACGTCCATCGGCACACGGCCGTTTGTTATTTCTTCCCCATATCGTTCGAATTGCCGGAAACGCGCAGCTTCCACACGGCGACGAATCGTTTCCGAACAGTCTACTTGCTTTGATTTTTGAGTCAAATCTACTGCTTCTAACGATAACAATATATCGATGCGGTCGTAAATCGGTCCGGAGACGCGTTGACGATAGGCGTGGATCTGTTTTGGGCTACATATGCAATAGCGTTTTTTCGAACCGAAATAGCCGCATGGGCATGGATTCATCGCCCCGATCAAAATAAAATGTGCTGGATACGTCACCGTCGACGAAACGCGGCTAATCGTAACGTTGCCTGTTTCTAGCGGTTGTCGAAGCATGTCCAACGTCTTTTTCGTAAACTCTGCCATTTCATCAAGAAATAATACCCCACGATGGGCAAGCGAAACTTCCCCTGGTTTCGGCTGCGTCCCTCCTCCAATCAATGCTATAGAAGATGTTGAATGATGGGGATGACGAAACGGTGGAGAGGAATCGTTTTTCGTTTCTCCTGCGAGTTGGTATAAACTAAGTACTTCCAACTGCGCTTCATCGGAAAGGCGCGGTAAAATCGTTGGAAACGTTTCGGCTAACAGGCTTTTCCCACACCCTGGTGGTCCGATCATTAACACGTTATGTTCTCCTGCAGCAGAAACTTCAAGTGCATACTTGGCGTAGTCATGTCCGATGATATGTTCAAAATCACGATGAGTTTTTTGAGGTGGATCGACAGCTGAAGGGAGATGATTCATCGAAAATAATACTGGTTGACCTTGTAAACATTGCATTACTTGATCTAATGTTTGAACAAAAACACAATCGATATGCTGCAGGTATTGAAAGGGAAATGTCGGATCATATGGGGCATATACTTGTTGAAAGCCGAGTTTTTTGGCAGCTAAAATAGCTGGCAACATGCCATCTACTGACTGAATCGTTCCGTCTAATGACAATGAGCCTAAAAATGCGATATGTGACGGAATTGGTTGTTCGAGTTTTCCTTTTACTTTTAAAATACCAATCGCCATTGCTAAATCAAACATCGGGCTTTGTTTTTTTCGCTCGGGCGGCGACAGATGGATGACAAGTTTTTGATTCATGACATCACATCCAAACGCATGCAATGCCGCAATGACTCGTTCCTTTGCTTCTTTTACCGATGTATCGGGCAATCCGACAATCACAACTGAAGGCATTCCCGGCAGTTCTTTCACTTCCACTTGCACACGGTATCCTTCCATCCCGCGTAAGCCAATGCTACAAACTTTCATGTTATTCCTCCTTGACACAGTTCGGTACAACATCTTCTTTCACAAACTGCACATATGCTTTCTTTTTTTCATTCATTGTTCCAGAAAAGTAACGAAGGAGTACATCAATGTTCATAAACGAAGGCAATGAGGTAGATTGGTGATAAAAGTGGAAACTACTCCAGCGATAATGTTCGGGAAGATGCACCATACGTGCCTCGACAGGGTTAAGATGAATATAGCGACTGACTTCTAACATCCCAGCGTCATCGTCAATGATTTTACTGAAGTAACGCTTTTCAAACACATGACCAGTTAACCCGTAACGTGTATTGTAATAGTTGGCGTATCGTTTGTTAACCAGTGCCATGACTTTGGAAATGGATTGTTGTTGCGAGCGAAGTTGAAGATGAAAATGATTCGTCATAAAACAATATGAAGCAATTTCAAACGGAATGTTTTCATGAAGCTGTTCGAGGATATGCAAAAACGCACGAAAATCATTCGCTTCTTTAAACAACGGATCACGCCGATTCCCACGACAAACGATATGATAAAACAAACGCGGCACCCATATCCGCCTCGCCCGTCCCACACACCTCACCTCACACGAACTTTCTCGCCATATCCCTTCGACAAAAACAGCGAAAATCCTGCATCAAAAGAAAAATTTCTCTCGACAGGTGACTGGCACGCACTTGCCAAACCAGCGATATCATTTGTATAATATAAGCAGATATTTCATAAACTAAAAAAGCTGAGCGCCGCAAACGCTCAGCAGGCAACTACATGCCGCAAGAAGAGCGGCTGACCTTTAGATGTGTAACAGATAAAAAAGAAATAACCGTTTCACACCTTTGGTCGAGGGGGGACGGTTATTTCTTTTTGTTTATATAGACGACGATGGTAACAGTCAATGTTAGCAAGGAACTGCTTCGATAATATAAGCGTATTAATTATGCGCTAAACTTGAACATGCAAGTTATGATCCTGTCTACTTGTACCATCAATGATGAAAGGGGTATTCAATGCCTGCGAGATTTTAAAAAGTGTCTCTACTCTAGGGCTTGTAAGCCCCGCTTCAATTCTCCCAATCGTGGATTTTGGAACTCCAATACGGTCTGCAAGTTCCTGTTGAGACATATTCAGCTGCTTCCGTCTTGTTTTGATCTGTGAAGCTATAGTTCCCTCTAATTGAAGTTTTTGAACATGCTGCTCGCCTCGAATGGCTGCATATTTCTTAAAAAAATCACTCATTCTTTTTCCCTCCCAGTTGATCAATAAAGGTAAGGATCAAAAGCGCAATAACTTTCATATGCTGATTCGGCAGGCACAATATCCTCTCGTCTTATCGCTCCATTATACTGCTTGTCGAAATAATGGAGCAGTATGACTTTTGAAAAATTGTGGATCGCAAATATAATCCTGTGATTTCCAGTTCTTCCACCCCTTATACCCCATCTGTAAAAATTATCATAACGAGTATTCATGCTAAGATGTTTCAATGATGGAGGGGTTATATCGTCCAGAAAGCTGTTGTCCTCTGGATCAGAAGGATATGGATTATGTTGAATAATCGTAAGTTGCCTTGCATATACATCAGCAACATGACACCATATACCCGAATGACCTTTTTGTCTAAGTTCTTGCTCTGCCTTATTCAAGAGATAATTTTCAAATTCCTTTACATTTCCTGTGTATATTACCTCAAACAACATCCTCTACCCTTTACATAATATTATTACACATATGATAGCATTTATGCTACTGAAACACAATAATTTATAATTAGGGAATACTGAACAACTTTTTTTCTAATAAATAGATTGCCATTCCGTAGCTGTATTCCCGATAGTACGGCACTCCGTCAATGATGGTGCGATGGTATTTTGCCATTTTCCCTTCCCCTTTCATTTGGTCTAGCCGTGAGATTCTCGGACGAACATCCGCCAATCTTAGACATATATTTCGTAAGCGATTGGCTCTCCGTTCTTTATCCACACTTCGTACAGCTTCTTTCTCGTCTCCTCATTGACGACCACTTCGGCAATCCATTCGTATCCTTCTGCATCCACGTACATTAGTGCCTCTAAAAGCAGCGGGTTCGGCAACTTCTCTAGGTGCTCTGCGGGAACAAGCATCCTCAAAATGCAGAAAAAGAAACAGAGAGCCACTAACGACTCTCTGTCTCTATCAATCTTCGACAATCTTCGGGGCGTGACAGGCACGCTTATTCATACAAAAAAGACGAGAGGTGCACCTAACTATATTGTATTGCGAAACATAAAAATTATGATTACACGAGTATAACAGAAAAAGAAACAGAGAGCCAACTATGACTGACTCTCTGTCTCTATCAATCTCCGACACCCTTCGACAGGTGACAGGCACCGGACCATGAGACACTGAAAAAAGACGAGAAAAGGAAAGGAATCAGAACTGTTTCGCTCTGATTCCTTCACGTTAACTGAATTTATACTGTCTACCTTTCGGATCGCAGTGCACAGGCACCGTACCAAGGCAAAAAGAAAAGCCCCGCAGAGATTTCTCTCCGCAGAGCTTTTCACAGTAACAGGGCACTTATTCCATTACGATTGTTTAGCAGTAAATGTTATAAATTCACCTGTTGTTCCTGCAGGGTTGCCAGCTAAATCAAGCACCTTAGTAGCATCAACTTTAACTGTATCGACAGTTGCAAGAGCAACATCAGCATCTTTACCAAAGTTAACAACCCAAGTAGTTGCATATCCATTACTATCTGGTTTTACTGCAGTAACTGAAGCACCAGTTCCAAATGTTAATGTCTCTTTTGTAGAAGGCTTAACAGCAGTAATATCTTCAATTGTAAAGCCTTTAACAGGTTCAGAGAACTTAATAGTTACTTGACCAGGAGTAGACCAGTCAGAATCAGCAGTAACTGCTTTGGTTGGAGCAGTTTTATCGATTACATTTAAGCCGCTAGTAGCTACAAGGGCTGCTGTTTTAGCTCCATTAGTTAATGTGATTGCATCTGCATCAGCATATAGAGATACAACATTTGCAGTTGTGTCAGCATCTGAACCATCGAATTTACCATCAGTAGTTACGTTGTTATTTAATGTTAATGTTGCAGTCTTACCATCATCTGCAATTGATACTTCCGTTACTCGTAAACCTGGAATCAAAGCAGTTGCACTTTTGTTTTCAGTGAACTTAATTTTGTTAGCATCAATTCCGCTAAATAGGTAGCCAGACTTAGCGTAAAGTTTTAATTGGTTTTTGCTGATAACTTCAACTTTATCAACAGCTTCTGTAAACGCAGGAGCTGACACGAATTCAGAAATTAATCCCGCTTCACCAAGGTTAGCGTTTACTTGTGTGCTAGATAAAGTATTGCCAGCAGCATCTTTAACCGCAATGACACGCAAATCAGTGTTATTAGCAAACGTTAATTGAGTATCAGAAGAACCACTGTTCACAGTAATTGTTACTGATTTGTTGTCGCCTGCTGGTGTTAATGTAACTGTACCAGGAACATCAGCTAACGGAGTACTGTTAATTAAGTAGTTAGCTTTATTTGTTAATGTAGCAACATCCATTGCTTCGCTGAAGTAGATAGTTACCTTGCTATCTTTAACGTCAGCGTCTGAGTTGAAATCTGTTCCAGCAGTTTCATTTACATACTCAACTTTTGTGATAGTTGGAGCTACTTTATCATTTAATGTAACAGAGAATGTAGCTTCTGCAAATTTGTTTTTACGAATGCTTAAATCTGTTACATTGTCTTTTAAAATCTTAATAGTGTGGGCACCAGATAATGATGAACCATCTGTGATTGTTAATACATAAACCTTATCGCTTGGTACACCGTCAATCACTTTCTTAGCAACTGTTACAGTGTTAGAAAGCTTTTTGTTGTCTTTATCATATAATTCAACAGTATTTGTTCCAGTGAAACCTGTAACATCTTCAGAGAATGTAACCTCGATAGTGTTGTCAGAGTTTACTTTTACATCTGTTACAGTTGGAGCTGTTGTATCATCTACAGCTTTGAAAATGAATGTTTTAGCGTCTTTCACTTCGTTACCGTAGTTGTCTTTAATACCTTTGTATTCAAGTTTAGCTTCTACAACCGCAGCAAGGTTTAAAGAAGAACCTAAAGTTAACTCGTAAACTTTACCGCCTTCTTTAGCAGTAGCAGCTGTTACAGCGGTTCCGTTTACTTTAATGTTTGCTAAGTTAGATTGTACAGTAGCGTTGTCAACTGGCTCGTTGAATGTAACTTTTACTTTATCTTTGTTTAATACTTCTACAGCAGTTACTTCAGGAGCAGTTGTATCTGCTGGAATGTTTACAGTAAATTCTTTTGCTGCAATCGGTAATTTAGCAGTAAATGTTATAAATGCACCTGTTGTTCCTGCAGGGTTGCCAGCTAAATCAAGCACCTTAGTAGCATCAACTCTAACTGTATCGATAGTTGCAAGAGTAACATTAGCATCTTTACCAAAGTTAACAACCCAAGTAGTTGCATATCCATTACTATCTGGGTCTACTGCAGTAACTGAAGCATCAGTTCCAAATGTTAATGTCTCTTTTTTAGAAGCCTTAACAGCAGTAATATCTTTAATTGTAAAGCCTTTAACAGGTTCAGAGAACTTAATAGTTACTTGACCAGCAGTAGACCAGTCAGAATCAGCAGTAACTGCTTTGGTTGGAGCAGTTTTCTCAGTAATCCGAGCCTTGTTATCTCCGTCCATTACATCTTTAACAGTAAATGTAGTTGCAACGTTTGAAGCTGAATCTGTGATGTAACGACCATCTTTAAGCTCAACAGTAACATTAGCATCCTTAACGCCTGGTTTAACAATCTTAATCTCAAGTTTTTCGTCACCTGAGGCAGAGTCAGCTACAGTGTAGTCACCAGCTGCAGGGTTAAGAACTGTACCGTCTGCAAGTTTAACTACTAAGTCACCTGCTAAACCTACAGGGTTAGAGAACGAAACTGGTTCGTCAAATGTTAATACGATTGTGTCAGCATTTGTTGCATCTTTAGTTACTGTGCTGATAGATGGAGCAGTTTTATCGATTACGTTTAAGCCGCTAGTAGCTACAAGGGCTGCTGTTTTAGCTCCATTAGTTAATGTGATTGCATCTGCATCAGCATATAGAGATACAACATTTGCAGTTGTGTCAGCATCTGAACCATCGAATTTACCATTAGAAGTTACGTTGTTATTTAATGTTAATGTTGCAGTCTTACCATCAGCTGCAATTGATACTGCCGTTACTTGTAAACCTGGAATCAAACCAGTTGCACTTTGGTTTTCAGTGAACTTAATTTTGTTAGCATCAATTCCGCTAAATAGGTAGCCAGACTTAGCGTAAAGTTTTAATTGGTTTTTGCTGATAACTTCAACTTTATCAACAGCTGTTGTAAACGCAGGAGCTGATACGAATTCAGAAATTAATCCTGCTGCGCCAAGGTTAGCGTTTACTTGTGTGCTAGATAAAGTATTGCCAGCAGCATCTTTAACCGCAATGACACGCAAATCAGTGTTATTAGCAAACGTTAATTGAGTATCAGAAGAACCACTGTTCACAATAATTGTTACTGATTTGTTGTCGCCTGCTGGTGTTAATGTAACTGTACCAGGAACATCAGCTAACGGAGTACCGTTAATTAAGTAGTTAGCTTTATTTGTTAATGTAGCAACATCCATTGCTTCGCTGAAGTAGATAGTTACCTTGCTATCTTTAACGTCAGCGTCTGAGTTGAAATCTGTTCCAGCAGTTTCATTTACATACTCAACTTTTGTGATAGTTGGAGCTACTTTATCATTTAATGTAACAGGGAATGTAGCTTCTGCAAATTTGTTTGTACGAATGCTTAAATCTGTTACATTGTCTTTTAAAATCTTAATAGTGTGGGCACCAGATAATGATGAACCATCTGTGATTGTTAATACATAAACCTTATCGCTTGGTACACCGTCAATCACTTTCTTAGCAACTGTTACAGTGTTAGAAAGCTTTTTGTTGTCTTTATCATATAATTCAACAGTATTTGTTCCAGTGAAACCTGTAACATCTTCAGAGAATGTAACCTCGATAGTGTTGTCAGAGTTTACTTTTACATCTGTTACAGTTGGAGCTGTTGTATCATCTACAGCTTTGAAAGTGAATGTTTTAGCGTCTTTCACTTCGTTACCGTAGTTGTCTTTAATACCTTTGTATTCAAGTTTAGCTTCTACAACCGCAGCAAGGTTTAAAGAAGAACCTAAAGTTAACTCGTAAACTTTACCGCCTTCTTTAGCAGTAGCAGCTGTTACAGCGGTTCCGTTTACTTTAATGTTTGCTAAGTTAGATTGTACAGTAGCGTTGTCAACTGGCTCGTTGAATGTAACTTTTACTTTATCTTTGTTTAATACTTCTACAGCAGTTACTTCAGGAGCAGTTGTATCTGCTGGAATGTTTACAGTAAATTCTTTTGCTGCAATCGGTAAGTTTGCATAATCTTTAAGATTTGCAACTTTAATCTTATGGTTACCAGCAGTTAAAGCTGTGTTAAGAGTTAAAACTACTTTGTTTTTAGTATCGATGTCTGTAAGAGTTGGAGTTGCATACGCATTAATACCATCGATTTGAACAATATCTGTTAGCACAGCTGCTGAAGTCGGGAATTGACCAGCACCGCTACCAGTTTGGATTGGCTCAGAGAACACAATTTCTAATGTTTTTGGAGATGTAGCAGTTACGCTTTCTACAGTAGGCAAAGTTGTATCTACTACAGATACAGTTTTCTCTGCTTTCTCAACTTTCTTAGTAGAATCGCCTTTAACTTCAACGTTTTCTACTACAACTTTGTATTCTTTTAATTGAGAATAGCTACCATTGTTTGTAATTAATAATGTTTTGTTATCGTCTAATAAGTTTAAAGTTACGCCTGATAACAATGTGTTACCATCGTATACTTTAACATTTGAAGAAGTGATAGTTTTCTTCTCTACCTCTCTGTTAAATTTAACTACGATGTTTTTAAGGTTATTCGCACTTACACTTTCAACCTTAGGCGTTACAACAGGTACATTAACTTTCGCTTTGTCTGTTGTTTGACCTTTGTAAGATACGCTGTAAGATTTGCCTTCTTGTAACGCTGTTTTTGTTTTGATCACAACAACTGTTGTTTTTGCTTCAGCAGCTGCTGCAGCTTTGATCGATACAGACTCAATTTCAACGCCTTGGATGGCGAAGTCTTCTTTTTTCACTTCTTTCAATTCGCCGTTGAATGTTACTTCTAATGTTTTTTCGTCAACAAGTTTTACCGCTGTGATATCAGCTGCGGAAACTTCTTTTTTCACATTCATCGCACGTACAACGAATGAAGCGAATTGACCGCGTGTGACGTTTTGTTTTGGTGCAAATTCTGTGTTTTTCGTTACACCGTTTGCTTCTAATGTTTGAATGTACTCACGCGCCCATGAGCCAGCTTTGTCAAGGTCCGTAATTTTTGTTGTGTAGTTTGCTGGTTTTGTTAATTTGAACGCTTCAACAACGACTTTCGCCATTTGCTCGCGAGTGATGTTTGCGTTCGGGTTGAAGTTTCCTTTTTCGTCTCCACCCATGACGCCAGCAGCTTTCACGATCGCAACAGCTTCTGCTAATTCAGCTTTGCTCGCTGGAACGTCTGGGAAGCCTGCACCTTGCTCAGGAGCTTTGACACCTGCATCTTTTAAAATGCGTGAGAAGATGATTGCAGCTTCACCGCGTGTTAACGGTTTGTTTGGTTTGAATGTACCGTCTGCATATCCTTTAATGTACCCTTTTGCAACTAATGTTGCGATATCATCTGCATGCACGCTTCCTGCTACGTCTGTGAAAGACGCGCTTGCTACTGGTGCGATCGCTGAAGCAACAACTGCTGCAGAGACTGTACCAGCTAAAAATTTGCGATAAGACTTTGGTTGGTAAGCCATCGACATATTTCCTCCTTTTGTTTCTCTTTCTATTTAAGTTTAGCTAAATTTAAGAGATATGTATGTTCTCTCTATAAAACTCTTAAACTTAGCGAGTGAACGACTACAAGCTACATTATAATTTTTTCCATAATTAAAGTCAACCATTTTTTGAATGACTTTTCTTTGTAGTCTTCCACCTATTCACCATTTTACCTAATGTTCGACTTTTTTCAATACCTCCCTACGTAACTTTTTGACAAAAACTTTTGTTACATAACTGTAAAGTTACGATTCTCCTATTTATGATACACTTGGAATTGTGTAAAAATGTCGAAATATAAAAATAATGACGGAGCGAGGTGTGACGGGTGAGGCGGTTTGTTTCAGCATTGCTTTTGTTTTTTCTTTTCCCTTCCTTCGCTTATGCAAGCGAAAGCTACGATCGGCTCATCCCACTAGCGAAAAAATATGTTGGGGTGCCGTACCAATTCGGTGGAAGTTCGGAAAAGGGGTTTGATTGTTCGGGGTTTACGCGCCATGTGATGAGCAGACTTGGCGTGACGTTAGCGCGCACGACAGCGGAACAATATAAACAAGGAAGCGAAGTAAAGAAAGAAGATTTACGAGTCGGTGATCTCGTCTTTTTTGAGACGTATAAAAAAGGGCCGTCGCATGCAGGTGTTTATATTGGAGGTAATCAATTTATTCACGCGAGCTCATCCAAAGGCATTACGGTCACCTCATTAGACGACTCTTACTATAAAAAGCGATACATAGGAGCAAGACGCGTGCTTGCATACGTGCAGGCTGCTGGGCAGTTTCAAGATGTCGGAAACGATTTTTGGGCAAGTAAAGAAATTGAGGCGTTAGGTAAAAAAGAAATGGTGCTTGGATATGCGAAAAGCTACTTTAAGCCCGATGAAGTGATGACGCGCGCAGAAGCTGCCGGGCTGATCGCAACGTACTTTAACTTCAACATGAACAATCGGAAAGAAACGTTTTCTGACGTACCGAGCGATCATTGGGCTGTCGGTGCGGTGAACGCCCTTGCGAAAGAAAATATTGTCGATAGAAACAATAAGCCGTTTCAACCCGATGAACCGTTAACGCGCGAACAATTAGCGATGTGGTTTGCGGAAGCATGGAAGTTGAAGCGTGGGGCGGATGTGCCATTTACCGATGTGAAAGAAACAGATGCGGCGTATGATGCGATTGAAAAACTTGTCGCATCAGGCATCGCGAACGGCTACGAAGACGGAACGTTTCGTCCGAAAGAGACAGTAACACGTGCGCAATTTGCAGTATTTTTCTATCGTGCGATGAATGCAAAATAGCGAGGAAGGACAAGCCTTCCTCGCTATTTTTTATCGAGCGTTCGCTTTAAAAAGAGGGCAAACTGTCCGCGTGTCACCACGTCGTTCGGGCGATACGGATTGTTGATCGTAATTCAATTATAAAAAAGCGTATTAATTGGCTCATACGCCCAGTGAGAAAAAGGAACATCGACAAACGGTTGATTCGTCTTCGGCTGTTCGTACACATCGGCATATACCCTCGTTAAAATCGTTGCCATTTGGGCGCGAGTAATATAATCGTTCGGATATAGCTTTCCGTTATATCCTGTAAGCAATCCGTATGCTTCGGCAATCGCCATCTCTTTATACCACGGATCGGTCGGTTTGACGTCTTTTGCTTTCACGACATATCCTTCAGGAAGCGTTAACTTCAGTTCACGAATCGGCATAAGCGCGGCATGGCGGCGGAGTAGCCGTTCGTTTGGACGAAACGTTCCATCAGGGTATCCTGAGATAATCCCTCGTTCCGATAATAATTGTGCAGCCTCTTGCAATTCCTCCCCAACGACGTCCGGAAAAAGTGGCGGTGTAGAAACAAGCGAACCGATTGTTCCGTATTGGACACGTAACGTCGCTGAACCGCGATTAAATCCTTTTGTTGTCGGCTGGACGACGCGAAATAACGCTGTAATTGCGCAAAATATTGTCCGAGCATGCTTTCGCCTGCGGGATAGTCTGGGAAAACTTTTACGCTTCCGAGTAACGAAAGCTCCGTCCCATGTTTATTTTTTAATAACTCTTGCTCAAGTTGGGCAAGCTTCGTTGCATTCCAATAGACGCTATAGCTTTCAAATATGACGCCACTCGTTCCTTTATAGCGCGCAATGAGCGGATAGTAATCTTCATACGCTTGCGCTTTCGCTTTATTCGTTAAATCAACGACATCGGCATGCGCTGGCGTTTGAAAAAAGAACAAAAAAACGAACATAAACAAGACGAACGGCATACGACGCATATCGACCACCTCATTCTATCAATCTACATTTATCTTAACACGGTTTCGTACATCACGTAGCTGGAAAATGATAAAGGCTGCCTAATTACAGACAGCCTTTATGTCATCTATTTTTTATAATCGAGAGCGTATATGGGTTGGCGTTTGGCCGAGCAAGCGATTCTTCGACGACGACATAGTACGTTCCTTTTTTCAAAGATAGCGTGCCGATTTCAGCATCGCCATCACCGTAATAGTCGTACGTTTGAACGACCCGTCCTTTCGCATCAAAAATGGAGATAACGCCATCCATCGTGCCTGGTACATCGAGTTTAAATGTAAATGTGCCGTCTTTTGCAACGACGAATTTGTATGCGTCTTTGTCGCCGTAATCAACAACGTTCATATACCCTTTCGCTTCGTACGTATTTCCTTTTTTATTTAGCGAAAGCGGTTTGGACGGCACATTGTTTTTCATGACAGATGATGCATCTTCATCTTTTTTATTGAGCGACTGAATACCAAAGTTATACGACTGAAGCAACAATCCATCCCTCATAAGCGGATTGACGATAAAGAAATATCCGACATTTTTCTTCGCTCGGAACGAACCGTTTACGTCGTATAACGGGCTCCGATCGTTTGGATAAAACGTGACAGCTTTATTGTATTCGTCCTCGTCAATCGTCATATTTCCGTTCGTATCTTCAACAACAGATACGATTGGAATTAATGTGCCGCGCAACGCTTTCGGAAGCGATGCGTTTTGTTTGCTTGGTTTTGCATAAAACGTCAACAGTTCGGTCGCTTTCTGATGTTTGTAGTAATAGTAATCGCTGTCGTTTGGAAGGACAAGGTTTCCTTTTTTCACATCATTGACGTTCATAACGGTTGCTTGAATTGGTTCGTTATTTTTTTCGTTTTTATCTGTCGGTGCGTCGAGCAATTTTTTCGATGTGATGACATACGGATCGGCAACTGGTCGATAGTAGTCATTTTGTACTGACATGTAATACGTTTTTCCTTCTTCGAGAATGAGCGTCCAGTCGGATTGTTTTTTCCCTGTCATCGAATCGAATGGGTAGAACGGGTTGACTGGCACAAGATCGTCTTTTTTCTCATCGTATTCAAACAAAACGGCTGACGGCATCATATCGTCAGGTGTTGCGAATGAAAATTGATATATCGCTGTTTTCGGTACCGTTAACTTGTAAAAATCTTGGTCGTAGCTAAATTGAATAAACGCCTCGGCGCGATCGCCGATGTTGTAAGGTAGAGCATTTTCTTTAATTTGTGCGACTTGTTTGTTTTCAAAGTAGCTCCAGCTTCCGTCATCGCCAATGGTAATGATGTCGTCTGGTTTGCGCATATTGACGGCCGCTTTTTTGGCTTGTTCCACAGCCCCTTCTTCCGACGACATCGGTTCACGTGCTGGGAGGCTGTCTTCATCTTGTGGGAGCGTAATCGCCTCGGCGCTTATTTGATACGGGATTGCTGAAGCGGTTGCTTCTTTTACTTTGTTGCTTGACATTGCCATATCAGGCACCATTGGATAAAATCCGTCCATCGGTTCGCTTGACGCTTCGAGCACATATTCGACGCCCGGTTGCGCTTCAAACGTCATCGTCTCCCCTTTGCCGACGCCGTTGTTGTTTCCTGACGCGATCGGGAACGGTATTTCTTCATATTTCGCATCTGGATCGACTGGACGATACAAGTCTTCCGCTACATATACGTGTAAAGAAGAGTCGATGCCCGGCACAGGAGACAGTTGAAACTTCACGGTTGTCGGCTCTGCGACGGTAAATTGGAAGTAGTCGCGGTCGCTTTCATTGTTTTCTGGAACGAACGTTAAGTTTTCTAAAGAAAACGGTAATTGTTCAATCGTCGCTGGGTTTTCTTTCGTCAAGCCATCGTCCGCAAGTTCTGTAAACGACTGGACAGCTAACGTATATGTTGACTTTCCTTGTAAATTGTAGTTGCCGTTCGCATCTGTGACTCCGATCGCAAGCACACCTGGTTGTTTTGCTGTGAATAGTTTCGCTTCCATTTCACCTGCGCGGCCGTCATTCACTTGAATCGGCTTTTCAGACGTTGTTTTTCCTTCAGGATAGAAGCGGAAAACGAGCTTATAGTCGTACGTCTCTGCTCCTTCTAATAGCGCTTGCACGCTTTCACCTTGTTGGACGTTTACTTTCACCCAATGCATTTCCTCTGGCTTTGTGAACGAACCTTGTTTCACATACAGTTCTTTCGCATCAATGACTGGCGCTTTTGCTAAAATCGTTTCATCGTTCCATTTTTCTTGTTGCGGTACGTTTTTTATGTTATATTGTAGCGCTGCAACTGGATTGACTAGGCCGTTGCCGTACGTTAAGTCGTATCCTTTTTCACCTAAATCCGTTGCGGTGCGCTCTAAAATCCATTCCACTTGATATGGTTTTAAATTCGGATATTTCGATAAAAGAAGCGATGCTACGCCTGCAACGACGGGTGATGCCATCGACGTTCCACTTAGCTCTGCAAAAGACGAGCCTTTCGCATGGTCGTAAATCGGGCTATATACGTCCGCCCCCGGTGCAACGAGGTCAACGGACGGGCCATAGTTTGAAAACTCAGCAAGTTTATTTTTGCTGTCGGTTGCCCCCACGCTAATGACACCTTCATATGCAGCTGGAGTGGAATACATATCGGTCGCGTCGTTTCCTGCTGCGGCAACGACGGTAATGCCTGCATCAATCGCTTTTTGAACAGCTTCTTCTAAAATCGGTGAGCTAAAATAGCCGCCAAGGCTCATATTAATGACTTTTGCCCCTTTTTCAATCGCATATAAAATACCTTGGGCGATCGTATAATCGTTCGCTCCAAGTCCCCCACCAAACACGTCAATCGGTAAAATTTTTACGTTCGGATTCACACCATGCGCCCCAACACCGTTATTAGCATTGGCACCGATAATGCCTGCGACATGTGTCCCGTGCACGTCTTTGATTGGCGCACCTGCTGGGTTCATCGCATTGTAAGCAGGAAGGAGGTGTCCTTTTAACTCTGGATGTTTCGTATCCATACCTGTATCAATGACCGCGACAGTCACGCTATGTTTTCCCGCGAGCTTGATCGCTTTGTCCACATTTAACAGCGACAGTAAATACATATGGTCTGCTTTCGGATCAAGGGAACCGAGCCGTTTGTATGTAAAACTTGGGGTCACGCTTTTGACGGCTTTTAATTTCGCATAGTTTCTCATTACCTCTTGCAAACTTTTCCCTTTTTTCACTGTCACAACATCATATCCTAGTTGCGGAAACGACTGTTTTAATGTCGCTCCTAAACTACGATGTACCGCCGTTGGAATTTTTTTATTGTACTTTACGATGAGCGTATCGGTGCTCACTTGGTTTTGTGCATCTTCGAACTTTTTGTACGCAAGTGAAGCCGATGCTGTCGTCGTTTGTTTTTTCCACTGTTCGATTGGCGCTTCCGTCGACGCTTGGGCGAACGTTGGTACGATAAGTGATGAAGCTAAACTAATCGATAATGCGGTTTTCTTCCATTTTTTCATAAAAAAGCCTCCTTAAAGAGAATGTAACAAGAATGTAACAAGAATGTAACATATGTATTCGCCACGGAAGGTAAATACACCTGCTATTAACGAAAAAAAGTTTCATATTTTGATAAATTGTCCTAATAAACTCACAATATCATCTAACAAACAAAAAGTAAAGAAATATTTTCCGGGTCGTGAAACATTTTGAGAACAATGGTATACTGTACGTTGAAACGATTTGATTTACAGCGAAGGAGAAGGTTCCCCATGTTGTCTTACATAAAAAAACTAGTAAACAGCGATGAACGAAAACTTAAAAACTACTACAAAATCGTTGCGCGTATCAACGAGCTTGAACCGACATTTGAAGCGTTGACAGATGACGAACTGCGCGCAAAAACAAGCGAGTTTAAACAACGGCTCGAGCGTGGCGAAACGGTATTTGATATACAAGCAGAAGCGTTTGCGGCCGTGAGAGAGACATCGAAACGTGTACTGGGCATGCGCCATTTTGACGTTCAACTCATCGGTGGTCTTGTGCTTGCGGAAGGAAATATCGCAGAAATGGCGACAGGAGAAGGAAAAACGCTCGTTGCTTCCGCCCCAAGTTATTTGCGTGCCCTTGAAGGAAAAGGGGTGCACGTCATTACTGTCAACGACTATTTAGCTCGTCGTGACCGTGACTTAATCGGAAAAATTCATGAGTTTCTAGGGCTGACGGTTGGCTTAAATTTGCCACAAATGACACTAGAGGAGAAAAAAGCAGCATACAACGCCGATATTACGTACGGTGTCGGCAACGAGTTTGGCTTTGACTATTTGCGCGATCATATGGTGTATAGCGTCGCTGATCGTGTCCAACGCCCATTTCATTATGCGATTATCGATGAAGTCGATAGCGTATTAATTGACGAAGCGAAAACCCCTCTCATTATCGCGGGTAAAACAGGCGTAAGCTCGGAACTAAGCTACTTATGCGCCCGTATCGTGAAACATTTCGTTCGCGATGAAGATTACGAATACGATGAAGAAACAAAAACCGTTAACTTAACCGAGCAAGGCATTGAAAAGATTGAAAAAGGATTCGGAATCGACAACTTATATGACCTTGAACATCAAGTGTTATATCATTACGTCATTCAAGCGTTGCGCGCATACGTCATGTTTACACGCGATGTTGATTATATCGTCAAAGACGGAAAAGTATTGCTTATTGACATGTTTACCGGCCGCCCGATGGAAGGACGCAGTTTAAGCAACGGGCTTCATCAAGCGATCGAGGCAAAAGAAGGTCTCGAACTAACCGAAGAAAACAAAATTCAAGCATCGATTACGATTCAAAACTATTTCCGTCTTTATCCGATTTTATCCGGCATGACAGGGACGGCGAAAACAGAAGAAAAAGAGTTTCAAACGTTGTATGGAATGGATGTCGTACAAATTCCAACAAACCGCCCTGTTATCCGTCAAGACTTGCCTGACCGCGTCTTTGCGACCATCGATGCAAAATATAAAGCAGTCGCCAAAGAAGCAAAGCGCGTGCATGCGACAGGACAACCGATACTCATTGGGACAACGTCCATTTTACAATCGGAAAAAATGGCGAAATATTTAGCGGAAGAAGGGCTGCCGTTCCAATTGCTGAATGCGAAAAGCGTTGAGCAAGAAGTCGAGCTGATTTCACGTGCTGGTCAAAAGGGGCAAATTACAATTGCGACAAATATGGCTGGGCGGGGGACGGACATTATGCTCGGGGAAGGAGTCGCTGAGCTTGGCGGTTTATACGTCCTTGGTACAGAGCGCCACGAAAGCCGCCGCATTGACAATCAGCTAAAAGGACGCGCTGGCCGCCAAGGTGATCCCGGTCGTTCGCAATTTTTCATTTCGCTCGAAGATGATATGTTTCGCCGCTTCGCCAAAGAGGAGCTGGAGAAAATGAAAAAGTCGCTTCGTGTAAATGAAGAAGGCGAAGTGTTAAACAAAGACGTGCATGAATTTGTTAACCGCGTACAGCGCATTTGTGAAGGAAGCAACTTCTCGATGCGCGAATATAACTTAAAGCTCGATGACGTACTAAACGAGCAACGCCGCACCATTTATACGCTGCGCAATCGCGTGCTAGAGGCGAATGATGTCGTAGCCATTGTTGTCAACATGGTTCCGTCGTTTTTAGAAAGAGAAATAGCTTATACGTGTCCAGAAGATGCCATTCCAGAAGAATGGGATGTTGCGCGTTTAGTAGAAACAGTTCGCATCGTCACAAACGAACAAATTGATATAGTTGGTGTGGTCGAACAACAAGAAGTGGAAACGATCGTTCAACGAGCCGTTGAAACATGGAAAGAGCGCGTTTCTTCATGCCCGTACACCGAAGAACAACAATGGGCGCTTCAACGGGCGTTGCTTTCGCTTATCGACTTTCATTGGACAAAACATTTAGAGGCAATGGAACTATTAAAGGAAGGAATTGGGTTGCGCTATTACGGACAAGAAGATCCGATTCGCCAATATGCAAAAGAAGGGTTGGAACTCTTTACACTTATGTACCATCGTTTAGAAAAAGATGCTTCCCAACAACTTGCCCAGCTACTTATTTAAATTGAGGAAAGGAGATGGAACGATGTTTCCATTTTTCAAAAAGAAAAAACAAGGGGAAGATAGCACCGTTCAAGCAGAGCAATTATTTGACGGCGCAAGTGAACAACAAGATGAAGACGTGCATACGACATTATCGATTCATCCGCTCATGTCGCTAACGACCGAACAAAAATATTATTTTCAATACGTTAATAACGAACTGCCGCCATTGAAAAAAAATCAAGTATCACTATCAGGAATTGAATGGAAAAAAGAAGGGGATCGTTATGTTGTTACAGCGTTTGTGCGAAACAGTTTGGATCGATCGATTCGTTTTGAGCAAACACCACTGTTGTTAATTGGACCGGATGGGAAAGTAATCGGGCGAAAAATATTTCCAATGCACGAACTTGGCGACATTCCACCAAAAAGCAGTCGCCCGTGGCGATTTGTATTTACAACAAGTGACTTATATACAGAACATATTCCAGAAACAGGATGGAAGTTAGCGTTTGAATTAAAAAAGCCACATCGACTAGATTTAGAAGAAAGTTGGGAGCAACATTTAAAAGAAGAAGATAAACAAAAACTCGAGCAACTCGTTCGTTCGCTTACCCCACCGAAACAAAGCGAAGTGAACGTGATGGGATTGCAAGCCCGCATGAACGAAGAGGGAGATTTAGTCGTCACGTTACTGATTCGCAATGGTAGCGACAAAAACATTACATTCGAGCAAATGCCATTAGCTGTCGAAGATGCATCAGGAGATATTGTTGCACGCGGAGCGTTTACATTGCAGTTGGAAGTAAAAGCAAATACAAGCAAACCGTGGACGTTTATCTTTCCAAAATCACTCGTCCAAAAAGAAACAGTTGATTTCTCTACATGGCGAGCCTATATTCCACAATAAGAAAAGCGCAAAGTGCTTGCCTATCGGCGAAGAGCGCACGAGTCCCACCGAGGAGGCTGTCGCCGCCGCAGTGTGGGACGGAGCGACTCGAGCCGATAGCACTTGGAGCTAGACATCTCCCTGCATCCAAAATTTTATACTTTCCTATCCCTTTATAAAGAAAAAGGGGCTGATGAAATTCATCAGCCCCTTTTTCTTTGCCTCTGGCCACCAACCGCTCTCTATTATAAACAGAAGGAAATAGTACTATGGTTATATTTTAGCATCATTTTTTATGTTTAACAAACATATTTTTAGTTTTTTTGGTATAAATTTTTTGTTGACAAGCATATATTCCCTTCCCTCACACGTTCAAAATAAACAATATTGAATTTTCTGCCCAGAACGAATAGAAACTGAGCGGAAAGTACATAAGATGGCTCGTTCTTCAGCAGCTGTGAGGTCATTCATCGATGCGGGGATGTAACACTTCTCGTGGTCATTCCAACGCCGTACACATATTTGCACTTTTCCTTTTCCAAATAAAAACGTAATGACAATCATTAATTGATCATCTACCGTTTTAAAAAATAAAAATAAATCGTCTTTTGTTGTACACGTAATCATGCGGTAGCGCATCGGTTCAAGAGGCCGCTTGTTCATCGGTGAAATAAACTGAAGTGAGTCAGAAAAGTGAATGGGTTCGATTGTGCGAGATTCATAAAATGGAGGATTCGGCTTTTCTTTAATAAGCACCTCACACGTTTTCCCTCTTTTTTTCGCTTCATGAACAATGAAATTGGAAAAATAAATATTCATCATTCATCATCCCCCTCAAGTTTTTCCAATGTATATTTTTACATTTTTCGAATATTCATTCAACTTTTTTCGACAAAAAGACTGTTTATTTTTGTTCTGAAAACGAACATTTTGTTTGTTTGTTCTCAAAAAGAACAAACAATCCCCCTTTCTTCTTCTATCGTAAAAAGAAAAAGGGAATTTGGTGGAAGATGATGTTACAACATATCGGAGAACAAATTAGGCGTTTGCGCAACGCACACGATTGGACGCAAGAACAATTGGCACAGCGATTAAACGTGTCTCGTTCGAAAGTGAGTAAATGGGAAAACGGTGAAGTGCTTCCTGATTTGCAGTCGATTATCGACATGAGTGATTTATTTCTCGTCAGCACTGATTTTTTGCTCGGTAAACACCCGACAGATGAACAACTATTGCAAGAAGTACGATTGGCATACGGGACAAATGACATGAGCGATGAGCAGTTATCCGTTATTCGCTACATCAATGAACAGCCGGAGCTTGCGAAACGATTATATGCGTTGCAGTCATTACCGACGCATAAACGCAAACGTTTGGAAGAGATCGTCATAAAGATGATCGATGAAATGATTGAAGCATTGAAATAAAAAAGGGGCGTTTTCTGCCCTTTATTCAATGCCGATTAATTTTTTTAAACGATATACATCTGCTTCCGTTTGCCATTGCTTTTGTGCGTGCAGTTCAAATTTGTCATGCAGCTTGTCCACTTTTGTTTCTAACTTTCCGATGCGCACATGCAGTTCTTTTACTTCTTCGCGTATTTCTTGCTTAAAGCTTTCCATTTCTGCGCGCATCTCTTGCTTGAAGCTTTCCATCTCTGCGCGCATTTCTTGCTTGAAGCTTTCCATCTCTGCGCGCATTTCTTGCTTAAAGCTTTGCATCTCTTGTTTCAAGTTTTCTATTTCCCCACGCATTTCACGTACTTCATAAAGCAATTCTTTCACTGCTTGTAACACTTGGCTTTCCACGTTTCATTCACCCCTTTCATTTTTACCCCTAGCATACCACTCCGACCATAGTTGGTCAATTGAAAAAAAGAGGCTAGCGGAGAGGATGCTAGCCAAACTGTGAGGGAGCAGTAAGAGGACACATTTTGGAAGGAAGTTGAGAGGAATTGCTTTTTATCACCTCCTCGGTCTATATGATACAAAAATACAAAAATGATGTAAAATTTCGATTTTTTAATTTTCAAGCCGATTTTTTTATTTTTTCGCCGTTTTTCAGCCATTTCTCGCAAAAAAAGTAGCCGAAAATTCAATTTTTACTTTTTCTTTTCTTTTTTTGTTACATATTCTTCATATGATATAATAAAGGCAACTACTGTTGCGAGGTGGATGCGGTGAAAACATTTAAGCTGGTTGCCCTCACACTATTGCATGAACAAAAGCAAGATATTCCACTTATTGATGGGTTAATAATCAATAAAGAAGATGAAAACAAGCAGTGGCTGATCGAAGCGTACGTCGAGCAAACATACCGCGAGCTATTTACATCGTTAAAAGAAAGCGGAGCAACGTTTGATGCGCTTGTGACCATTTCACGCAAAACGAACGATCCTGCCCATGTACGTGCGACCGTTCGCTCGATAACGATAATGAGTGAACGAATGAGTGTACTAATGGATGCGACGCTCGTCAAACGGTCGAATTTAGCTGAAGTTGTGCTTGAAGATTTAGTTCACCGTAGACTACACGGTGAAACGCTTCTGCAACAATTTAAAGAACACATGCATACAAAAAGAGGCTGATTATCCAGCCCCTTTTTGTTTGGCAATGACAACGTATCGATTCGGCGCATCCCCGATCCAGCGAAACGGATAACATGTAATTAACGTAAGCGTCGGATGCGCTTTTGGGACGAGCACCGTTTTATCATCTGGCTTGACGATGCGAATATGTTGAACGACGTACGTCCATGTTTGATCGTTCGTGCGAATGACTAGCTCGTCTCCTCGTTGAATGTCGCCAAGCTGACGAAATACCGTATCGCGATGCCCTGCTAAAATCGTATGATTACCTTTCCCCGGAAGCGCACTTCGTTCATCGAGCGCCACCCCTTTATTTAACTGTTGCAATCCTTCATAAATCGGCATGGATATGTTTAGTTTCGGCATAAAAAGCGTGCCGATCACATCACCTTGTTGTACAGTAGGTTGGTCGCTCCGTTTTACCGCTTCATACGCTTTATACCAACCGAACGCATTTGTCCAAATGAACGATGCGCTAAAAAGAAAACATGCTATCGCAACGGCTCGCATCGTTTTCCCTTCTTCCATAACACGAAGCTCACAAAGAGTAGAGCGACACCGATCAATATGTTCATCCCGTACGAAGAAGCAGTTTTCGGCATTCGCGCAACAAGCAAACCGCTTTCTAAATCAAGTGCCATCTTCCCAATGTGTGCAAGTTGTTCGCTTGCATCAATCAACACGCTCGAATTCAGCCGTTCAGACGGAATATATAAATCGGCTACGAAATTTCCTCTTTCATCATACCATTCCATAACGACAGGGGCTGTCGCTGTTTCTATTTGTTCAAACGAAATCGGTTTTCGCCCATGTTCGTTTACTTCAAACACTTTCGCTTGCAGACGATACAGCGACAGCCATTCGTTCCAAAAGGTGAGCATGGCTTCCCGCTCTTTTTTCGTTAGCGGTTTGGATAAGTCACGCAGCACAAGCGTTTGTATTTGGTCGTCAAGGCGTTCAAGCGTTTGTTTCGCAGACAGAGGAGTACGTTCAATTAATCCTCGAATTTCGTTTTCCGTTAGTCCAATCGTCGCTAAAATATCGGTCATCGCTTGCATCGTATCGTAACGATCGCGGTAAAACGATAAGGCATATGCTAAATCTTCAATAAACGTATATTGTTGCAGTTGTTCGCCAAATTGTCCGAGAAGCGCTTCCGCTTCTTCTTGCGTCATTTCATAACGCTGTAATAGGGCATCAAGCCGATCAGGCGTGATGGGTGTGCCTAATTGCTCTTTTAACGCCTCCAATGAAGAAAAATCTTCGATCGTCATATTCCATTTCGCTAAATAGCGCGTTAAATCGTCCATCGTCCAACCGATGTCTTGTACGTATTGTTGTAGCGCCTCTTCGGAAATGGCTGCTTGCACAGGTGTGGCAACTAAAAAAACAAATAACCATAGCACGCGCATGTATTTTCCTCCCTTATGTGTGCTATGGTTATTTTGTTCGATTATTCCATTTTTATACGATTAGAAATATACTTCATATAAGGCGCGCACCGCTTTTTCAACCGCATCCGCTTTGACGCCAAACATCATGCTTACTTCTGAGGAACCTTGGTTAATCATTTCAATATTGACGTTGGCGCGGGCAAATGCAGCTGTAGCCTTCGCCGCAATACCGACGCTCCGCTCCATCCCTTCCCCAACGACCATAATAAGCGCTAAATCGCGTTCAATCGATACTTCATCGACACGCAATTCTTTCACAATGCGGTCTAGTACGCGGCGTTCCACATCGCCAGCTAATTGTTCTTCGCGTAAAATGACCGACATATTGTCAATGCCTGATGGCGTATGTTCGTATGAAATACCTTCATCTTCTAAAATTTGTAGTAGACGGCGCCCAAATCCGATTTCGCGGTTCATTAAATATTTGCTGACGTTAATGCTGCAAAAGCCTGTATCGCTTGCGATACCTGCTACAGGGCGATCGCGATGGTCTCTCGTTGCGACGATCATCGTCCCCGGCGCTTCCGGGTTGTTCGTATTTTTCACGCATACCGGAATGCCACGGCGATACACAGGTTCAAGCGCTTCATCGTGAAACACCGAGAAACCGGCATACGACAATTCACGCATTTCACGATATGTTAATTCTCTCAGCTGGCACGGATGTTCCACGATCGACGGATTGACGCAATAAATGGAATCGACATCGGTAAAGTTTTCGTATAGTTCAGCGCCAACTCCTGCCGCAACGATCGAACCCGTAATATCCGAACCGCCGCGTGGGAACGTGACGATATGCCCTGAACGCGAATAGCCGAAAAAGCCTGGGATAACTAAAATGCCGCTTCTTTCCTTTAATTTTGCCAGTTGCTCATATGACTCAGGTAAAATTTGTGCATTGCCCGGCTCATCTGTGACGAAAATGCCGGCGTCTTTCGGATTGACATAGTGCGCTTCATAACCGAGCTGACGAAGGTAGTGTGCCATCAGCTTCGCATTGTTATCTTCTCCGCTCGCCTTTAATGCATCAAGCAAGCGCTTTGGTTGATCGCGATACGTATCAATCATTTGTTGTAAGCTTGCCGAAATGACGTCTAAAATGTCACGTGATAAATGTAAATCGGTGACGATTTCATCATAACGTGCGACAACTTGCGCAAGCACCCCTTCGTATATGTCATGTTCAATTACTTTTTTTGCAAGCGTAATTAATAAATCTGTCATCTTCGTATCATCTTTGCATCGCTTTCCCGGCGCAGAGACGACGACAAATTTGCGCGCATCATCCGATGTGACGATGTTGGCTACTTTTTGAAATTGCTGTGCATTGGCAACAGAACTTCCCCCGAATTTTGCTACTTTCATATGCCATAACCCTTTCTTTCTATTTTTATTTCCTTATCATAGCACATCTTCAATCTCTTTTGTCAGAAAAATTTTTCAATTTTCGTATTCCTTCTTTGCACACACCATACGATAGCCATGAACAGCCAGCACAAAGCACATCTAGATCATCTGGTTCAACCGCTTGCTTCGTTCGTTCAATGAGCTCAGATTTCATATACACTTTGTTTTCTTTGAGCTGTAAATGGTTTAGTACACGCCGATCCATCGTCAGCACATGATCGTTCGATTGTTCATCTGCCTCGCAACGGTCTACTCCATGGTGGGGACACGCATAACACGCTTCATCAAGGGCGGCGATGACGCGAATCGGGCCATCCGTACGGTCATCGCGCATAAACGCAACGATTTCAGTCATCTTTTCGACGAACGATTCACTATATCCCATGCCTTGGAAGCCGTGTACGCATAATAAATGATGTCCTCGCAACGTTCGCATAATGGTCCTCTTTTCTTTTTTATCCTCGAAATATTATACACTACTTTTCATAGTTATTCATCATTCTTTGTTGTAAAGTAACCATAAGCATCGCTGTTTTATACATTTTTCCTTCCAACGTTCCTTTTTGGATGTCGACAATGAGTTCTTGTTTATTTTTTAAAATGACTTTCGTTTTCTTTTTCTCATACGGTTGTATCATCTTGATGTGGGATGGTGCAATCCATATGCATCGATCGCTGTCAGGAGAACATGTTGGAAAGAAGTAGAGCCGAAGCGCTTCACAAACGGAGATCGGAACCATTTGCCGAATGCCGAGAATATGTTTTGCCGCGTGAACTTTTCCTTCATATGTACTTCCGTAGTAACGGCAGCTTTGTTGTATAATCTCTTTCGGCGATTGCTCTACTTTGTACGTGTTGTACAATTCGTAAACGATCGTCCCAAGCCGGCCGTATGAATCATATTGTGGCACAAGTGCAGCTGTCTCCTCCATAATCATGTACTCTTCCATCCGTTCCATCCAAACTCCCCCTCACAAATATATGTTCGCTATTATTATAATGAATTTTCATAATTTTAACAATAAAAATCCCGGAAAATGTCCGGGACTAAACAGTAAATTGTTTTCCTTTTTTTTCTAAATGTTGCGCTTTAACAAAGCGAGCGCTTCTTTGGCCGTTTGTTGGGCTGTTTGTTGGAGCGGTGCGACAGCTTGAATCATCGCTTCTTTTCGCTCTTCTCGTTCGTTCATACATTGCTGAATATATGAAAATAGTGCTTCACCGTCCCAGTCGTCTCGTTCGACATGCGCAAACACCGGTTGGTTTGCTTGCTCGGCAAATGCATCAATTTTCGGATCGTATGATAAAGCAATAAACGGTGTATGAACGACCGCCGCAAAAATTAACGCATGTAAACGCATCCCGACAAGCAAGTCAGCACTTGCGATCATCGCCATTTTTTCTTCAATGCTTGCATCATAAGGAGCAACGACGGCGCGCTCTTTCATCATCGCTAACACACGACGGGACGTTTGATCATCATGATGTCCATGCATCGGGATGAATACAACATCAAAACCTGCTTCAATCGAACGGTCAAGCGCGACGGCAATTTTTCTTTCAAAATCGCGACCGCGCGTCCAATCCCGTACGGAAACAGCAATGACCGGACGTGTAAACGACTGTTGTTGCCACCAAACTGTTGGCGTTGTCGGCGGCTCTAGTCCCATCACCGGATCAGGTACGACAGTAATCGGTTTCGTTACACCTAGCGTTTTTAATAGTTGTGCAGACGGTTCATCGCGCACCGTAAGACGATCGACTTGATTTAACGTCCATTTCATCAACCATTGATTTGGCTTGTTGTTGACAGGACCCATGCCTTGTGCGTACACCATGACCGGTTTGCCAAGCCATTTGGCAATTTGCATGATCCCCGTATAGTACGGAATGCTGCGCCATCCTGTTTGATCTTGAAGCAAACTTCCGCCACCGCTAATTAACCCATCGCTTTGACGGAGCGCCTGAACGATGTCACCGATTCGCCAACGATTTACCGCATGAACCCCATATGTTTGTTTTGTAAATTCAGGATCGTTTGAAAGCACGGTCACTTGCACATGTGGATCATGCGCCCGAAGCGCTTGAATGATCGCATATAAAATGGCTTCGTCGCCGACGTTATGAAAACCGTAATATCCAGATAGTACAATGTTCATCGTATCACCTTTTTCCATACCCACTTATATACATAAATGAGGGCAATACCAATAAATAGCCCAAGTCCAAGACTATACATTGTGCGAACAAATGAAATAAAAAGTGGGATATGCAAATGTGTAAATGTATTGATCATCGACAACCATCCGATTGTCCCAACGACAAGGAGGATCGCCCCTAGCTGCTTTTGCTTATTGATGACAAATAACGCAAGCAAATAAGCTGGAAAACCGAGCAAAAACTCTTTCGTGCGTGGGCGTACGTACAACCATTCTTCTAACTTTTGTCTCGCTGCTAGTTCAAGAGCACTTGCCGTTCCTGTATTGCCAGAGCGCAAGACGTAATACGCCAACAGAGCGAAAATGATCAAGCTAAGCACGACATGTCCGACAGTAATCGGATGCTTCCATAGTCGCTTCATAAAAGGAAGAAGCGGCTCTCGAATGATCCAAGGTAAAACGAGTACGACCATGGCAACAAGCGGAACGACGTAAACAAGTTTCACCCCACGAAACCCTTCACCGACATAAGCCATATACTCATTTCCATACAGCATCGTCACAATCCAACTAATTCCGACAAACGAAATGGCAATCGCACGACCATACGCCATAAATGTACCACGCCATCCTTCTTGGACGGAAGAAGGTTTAGAGGCATATATTGGGGTAATGATAGCAACGAGCAAGGCTAGTGCTTTCAATGCCAAATCGATTGCTAACACCGTACCTGCCATGCCTAAAATGAGAGCTCCGCCGGCGGCAAGCGATGCCATCATTGGCGACACGAGCGAACGAACCGCAAGAAAAACGAAAGCAGTCGCCCCAATCACAAATCCAATTGTGGCAATAGACGAACGTTCAATTGGTGCGAACGGTTCACTTTTTCCGAGCGTATAGTGGCTTGGCATATGTTGAACAATTTGTTTCATGACGGAAACGGTTTTTTCAATATTTTGTGCTATTTCTTCGGATGTATACGGGCGAATAAATAGGGCGCGAATGTTGCGCTCTTTAATCGCACGAATCGCTACATCAACCGCTTCATTTGGCTTTCGCTGCTCTAAATTTAAACTATGTAAACGAACAACGTGCATATCCATCGCTTTTGCTAATGCCGTCAACCCTTTCGCTTCGTAAAACTCTGTTGACAGTAAAGCATATCCTGCTTCTTTCCAGACTTCCCCCCATTTTGTGACATCTGTTGGGTAGCCGGCCACTTCTTCTCCTGTCGGCAACAACTTAGATGTATGTTCATTTTTTAACGCTTCAATTTGTTGAAGTACATGTACACTCGCTTCGTTCATATCACGTGCATCTGGAATACGGAGCACAACCATTAAGCCTTGTTCAATGAGATGAGCGATTTTCATTTCATCATATCCTAATGGAACACGCTTGATTTTTTTCGCATTTCCTTCGATTATATAATACGTTTTTCCATTTGCTTGCGTCGCTTGAACGTCATCGCCAAACATCGCTTCGAGCGATGAAACAAGCGGGAACGTTTCATCGAGCGGATAAACGACAAGCCCACGCGAAGGAAGATGAGCGACATTTTCGTTTGCAAAAATAAGCATACGTTTAAACTCGCTCATCTCTATCAACAGAACACGCCCGGATTTTCCAAGTGACTCGAGCGTTTCTGCTTCAACGCTCACCGTCGTTAACCCAGCTTCTTTCAATTGCTTCCATACGTCTTCTTCTTTTTCTTCTTGCAACCATGCTTCGATTTCATCATATGGCATTATCATTTCATACGTTCGATTGTCCCATTCTACTTGATGACGCTTGCCTACCGCTGGAGCGATGAGCACGAGCGAAAGCGCGATGATAATCAACAACCATTTTTTCACGTGTTTCATCCCTTCTTTGTTTGATTCAACCATTGGCGAAGCTCTTGAAGCGTTACTCCACCGAGCGCAAGTGCGATTCCAATATAGAATAAACCACCACCAATTGTTGCAATCGCTACATACACGAGCGACGCCATTCTTCCCCACGTTGGGGAAATGAGAAATAAGCCGATGCCCATAACAAGCGAGGCAAATACATAGACGATGACCTTTCGATTCCAAAACGAAAGCGATATGTGACGGCGAATCGCAACGTGGTTCATCCATGTAATAAACGCATATGTGACAAACGTCGAAATGCCGGCACCAATTAAGCCGTACCAAGAAATGAACAATATGTTTGTCCCCCATTTCACGAGACAGCCTATTAAAATAATGAAAGCAGCTCGTTTCGACTCGCCAATACCTTGTAAAATGCCTGTCCCAAGCAAAGCGAGCGAGGTGAATATGGAACTTGCCAACACGACCGCCATCGTCGCGCTTCCTTCGTCATTTGTAAACAAAGCGACGTTGAGCGGAACGGTTAAAGCGGCGAGTCCTGCCGCCATGGGCCATGATAAAAAGTGGGATAGACGAAACGACTGTTCGATCGTTTGCTGTGCTCGGTTTATTTCCCCTTTTGCTAGCTGTTTACTTAACAGCGGAATGAGCGGGAGCACAAGCGAAGATGAAAATACGGTTGCAATTTGCACAAGGGCTGTTCCACGGCTATACAGCCCAAATAAATAGCTCGTTTCGTCTGTTCCTACGCCATATGAACGAAGCGCGAGCGGAACAGATAGCGAGTCGACTAAATTTAAAAATGGCATCGCAAGCGCACCGAGCGCAATCGGGATAGATAACGTTAAAATCGTCTTGCTCGTCTCCATCCACTGCGTGCGCGTTAGTTTCACACGTTTCGGACGGTAAGGAGAGCGGGCATACAGCGCCCGTAAGTATACGAGACTTGCAAACGCCCCAAGCGGCGAGCCAATCATAATTGCTCCGGCGATTATATCGTCAGGGTATGCAGCTTTCACCATATAAAAAGCAACAAGTAAAATAAAAGTAACGCGCACAAATTGCTCAAGTACTTGCGACGTAGCTGTCGGCTTCATATCTTCGAGCCCTTGGAAAAAGCCGCGATATACAGCCATATACGGCGAGATAAGTAACGTTGTACTGACGACGATAATCGCCCATTGCGCTTCCTCGCCACCTAGTGCTTGGGCGATCCATGAGGAGCCTCCTGCAAGGAGCGAAAAGCTGAGCACGCCGAAACTAAATGCCAACACGCTCGCCGTCTGCACGAGACGCGCCACTTCATCTTCTTTTTGCTGCGCGCGCGCTTCGGAAATTAATTTCGATACAGCAATCGGAATGCCCGCAACCGATAAAATGAGCGCAACCATATAGAGCGGATAAACGAGACTAAAAATGCCGAGCACTTTATCTCCCGCAATGTTTTGTAACGGAATGCGAAAAATGCTGCCAAGCACTTTCGAGATGATCGTGCCGAGTGTTAAAATGATCGTCCCTTTCACAAATGACTGGCTCATTTTCTAACAACCTTCTGCTTTAAAATCGTCCACGCAAAGCGCGGCAACGCCATCATCCGCTTCGCTCGCGTCGGCTGTTTTAACAGTCGATACAACCATTCTAAATGGAGACGAATCCATAGTTCAGGGGCGCGCTTGACCACTCCAGCAAGCACGTCGAAGCTTCCGCCAACGCCCATCCATACACCACGTCCGACTGTCTGTATATGTTCGGCAATCCATTGTTCTTGTTTCCCCATGCCTAGCGCGACAAAAACAAAATCCGGTTCGGCTCGCTTCACTTCTTCGATGATCGTTTCATCGTTCCAATCGAAGTAGCCGTTGCGTACTCCGACTAAACGAGCGTTCGGATAGCGGTCACGCACATGTTTCGCTGCCGCTTGTACAACTTTTTCTTTTGCGCCGATCATATATACGCGATATTCATGCTCATCAGCAAGCTGCAAACAGCGGCAAAGCAAGTCGTAGCCAGCCACTCGCTCTGGAAGCGGCGTTCCGAGCAGTTCAGCCGCTTTCACGACCCCGATGCCATCCGCGACGACGTAATCCGCTTGCTGAATGGTCGCCATGTATGTCGGTTCCTCATTTGCTTTCATAACAATTTCAGGATTGGCCGTCACGATAAAACAAGGCTTTTGTTGTTTGACGTGCGCATGAATGACGGACATCATTTCATCCATTGTCGCACGAACAAACGGAACTCCGAGTATGTGAATCGTTTGAAACGACATAAAAAACTCTCCTTCGCTTCGATCATTCGACAACATTATTAATCATATCACATGAATATAACAATTGACTATTTCTTCTTTGTCATAACATTGGTAAAGTAATGGTATACATACATGCAAAAGAAAGGGTTGCATTCGCGATGGAATGGACAAATGACACAGTCAATCGAACGGTGATGGCGCTCGTTCAACAATTAACAAAAGATTGGACGAAGACGAAAGTACACTCGGAAATATTAGAAATTTTTATGAAAATGCGCATGGAAACAAAAACAGAAGAAGAATACGTTTCGTTATTGTTGACGAACGTCGCTTTTGCGACAGAGTCAAGCTTTGCATTAAACAAAATCTTTGAGCTCATTTTGCTTCATAAACAATTTCCACCTGCTGAAGCCGTGCAAGCATGGTTAACAGATGCGCATGAAAAAATTCAAGAACAATTGCCAACGTTGCGTGAAGTATATCGCAAACATTTCGGCGACGAAGGAAATATAAAACGTAAGCTTGAACTGAGCTATTGCCCTGTCTTACTAAGCAATCGAATCAAGACAGATTTCATTTTCGCATTTATTCATGAACAAAATCAGTCGATGATGAAAGACTTTTTCCATGCCGATCCAAAAGCGGTGCTTGAAGCACTTCATCACATCAGCGGCTTTTTTGCAAGCATGATTTTAGAAGATATTGAACTCATTTAAAAAAAGGGAGCCGATTCGCTCCCTTTTACTCTTCATCACAATCTTCACATACTTCAAAGATGTCCTCATCGTCCCAGTCGTCATCATCCCAGTCATCTTCATCCCAGTCGTCATCATCCCAGTCAGTAAATAAGTCATCAAGTTGGTCGTGAATTTGTTCGGCAATGTCTTCAAACGCATCGTAAAACGTATCGATCCGTTTCGATAACGTACTCGCAGAAATGCCGTATTGCTCAGCAAGTTGTTTTTGTGGAATCCATTCATGCAAAATCGCATCAGCCATAATGTAATGAAGCGCTGCTGCGTACACTTCTGGCTTTCGAATCGTCGGATTGTACAGACGACAATATTCCACCCAAATGAGACGAGCGGTATCAAGAATGGACAAATCTTTTTTCGGAAAGTTTTGTTCAAATAATATAAACACTTGTTCTTGTTTTGGCGATAAACTTTCGACGTCAAACATCGTTAAACGTAATGATTTTTGAAACGTTTCTGGATACGTCTCAATCCATCGTTCATATTGTTCGCCGCATGCTTTCCAAACATCTTGTATGTATACGTATAACGGACGGGTTAAAACGACCGGGAGAGGAAAAAATGTTCCAAAACAAGCGATATATTGACCATGTGGTACAAAAATTCCTGCCAACGCTTGTCCTTCTTCCAACTCGAACTCATCCGGCATATCAAGTAGTTTCATATGTTTCGTTTCCCCAGTTAATAAATCTGTTACGACAACATACGAATCGCGCAATTCATCAATGCAAACAAACGTTGGGAACGCTTGACGCCACGACTGAATGATGCTATATACAGTCGGCCGAATTGCCTGCTTACGAAGCGTGCGCAAATAGTAATCGAAAATCGTCATCCCATGTGCATCCTTTTTGAAAAACATTGCCCACATACTAATGAAAAAGCGAAACACAGGTGTTGTATCTTCGTCCGTTTGTTCTACGATCATATGTTTTTGAACCGTTCGATACAAAAACGATTCGTGTTCAAATGTAGCATAGTGAATGAGATCGTGCATATGGTGAATAACGTCTTGATCGATAAGCTCATGCATCGACACAACATTATTCCCACAACAATGTTTATACTTTTTTCCACTTCCGCACGGACATAACGCATTTCGTGCTACTTTACTCATTTTCCCCACCTCAACACTTTTTCTTTATTGTAACACGTCAAAAGGAAAGAAGATACATCCCTTTGTGTCTTTCCTTGCAATCGTGTAGAATAAGCATTAAACGCTATAAAAAAGGAAGAGAGCAATGATTGGACAAATCGTAATATGGCAAGTAAAAGAACAAAAACCGTTCGGCTACATCGTCACGAATGGAAAAGAAAGCGCCTTACTTCATGAAAGTCAATGTGAAGGCGAGTTACAAGTTGGGGATGATGTGACCGTATTTTTATATCACGATCATGATGGACGGATGCGTGCAACGATGAAGCGCCCGCTCATTACGACGTCATCATACGGTTGGGTTGAAGTCGTCGACGTCGTACCACAGCTCGGCGTTTTCGTTCATATCGGCATTGAAAAAGACGTGTTATTATCGGTCGATGACTTACCGTCCATTCCGACACTTTGGCCGGAAAAAGGAGATCAGTTATACTGTTCGCTTCAAGTAGATAAACGAGGTCGCCTCCTCGCGAAACTCGCGGATGAAGAAACGATGAAACAAATAAGCGTTCCCGCTCCCGCTTCTGCGTTCAACACGAACGTGCGCGGACGCATTTATCGCCTTATTAAAGCAGGATCGTTTCTCATTACAGATGTCGGATATATCGGATTTATTCACGAATCACAACGAAGACAAGAACCACGCCTCGGTGAACTTGTCGAAGGGCGCATCATCGCTGTGAAAGAAGATGGGACGATTAACGTTTCGTTACTTCCGCGCAAACAAGAAAGTTTACAAACAGATGCAGAAACGATCTACAACTACCTTGAAAGCCGTGGCGGTGCGATGCCATATAGCGATAAAAGCGACCCAGAAGACATTCAAACCCGCTTTCATATGAGCAAAGCGGCATTTAAACGCGCGCTTGGACGATTAATGAAAGAAGAAAAAGTGTACCAACAAGATGGTTGGACATATATCAAAGGGAGAGAAAATGAATGATTCGCTTTGCAACAATCGGAACAAATTGGATTACAGAAGCGTTTATTCGCGCGGCCAAACAAGTGCCTTCGTTTCATTTACAAGCTGTTTATTCTCGACAAAAAGAAACCGCAAACGCCTTTGCTGAAAAAACAGGGGCAACCGAAACGTTTACAAACTTACATGAACTTGCAGTAAGCAAAAACGTCGATGCGGTATATATCGCAAGTCCAAATGCGTTTCATGCCGAACAAGCAATCACGCTTATGAATCACGGCAAACATGTCATTTGTGAAAAACCGCTCGCTTCTAACGCCAAAGAAGTGGAAGCGATGATTGAGGCGGCACAAAAAAATGGTGTCGTGTTGATGGAGGCGATGAAGGCGACGTGTTTACCAAACTTTCAAGCGATTCAACACCATTTGCCGAAAATCGGGCGCGTCCGTCGCTACGTCGCAAGCTATTGCCAATATTCTTCGCGCTACGATGCATTTAAGCAAGGAACAGTCGCAAACGCCTTTAACCCTGCCTTTTCAAGCGGCGCATTGATGGACCTTGGCGTTTATTGTTTATATCCGCTCGTTGTTTTGTTTGGCGAACCGAAAGCCATTCAAGCCCATAGCGTTCGCCTATCGTCGGGTGTAGATGGCGAAGGAAGCATCATGCTCGATTACGGCGAGATGGATGCGATCGTTATGTATTCCAAAATCGCAAACTCGTATGCTCCTGCCGAAATTCAAGGAGAAGAAAGGACAATCGTCATCGATGCGATTCATACACCAACGCGCGTACATATTCATTACCGTGACGGGCGCATTGAAGACGTCACCGTTCCGCAACCGTACGAGCCGATGTACTATGAGGCGCTTGAATTTATGTCACTCATCGAACGGGGAGAGAAGGAATCTACAATTAATTCACACGCCCATTCGCTTGCGGCAATGAAAGTGATGGACGAAGCAAGAAAACAAACAGGCATTGTATTTCCTGCTGACAAATAAGCGAGCGTCTATGCTCGCTTATTCGCCTTCCAAACCATCCATAACACAATCGTCGCCCCGATCACAATCGTCGCCCCGATCATATCGATGATGACGTCAGAAAATAGCGCCTTTCGCTTCGGTTGAAACGATTGATGCCATTCATCGAACATGGCGCAAAAAAGCGTCAACAACCAAGCGACACGGTATGAAGCCGTTGCTTTCCATGCAAAAAACGCAAACATTCCAAATACCGTCATATGCGCACATTTTCGAACAATAAGATTCCATGAAAATAATCCGTCGCTCACAGGATGGTTCGTATGAATGCCAACATATTCAAGAAAACGACGAATCCATTGCGCTGTTTGCTCCCCGGTAAATAGCGGAGACTCGGTAAAATAGTAAATAAGCGCACACCATGCAACGACAAGACCCCACCATATCATACGATTTGTTTTAGTCATCATTCAGACCCTTTCTATTTCTATATATGGAAATATTAATACCATTTTATCACTTTTTCCCCTTCTGTACAACAAAAAAGCCCTCCCATACTAATGAGGGGGATCGTGTCTTGTGGCCGACTAGCTGATCCGAAACATTCATAATGAAATGCTCCTCTTACGTTCTCCACTGAAAATTTAGCGAAGATAGTCAAGTAAGTTATAATAATAATATGTTTTCGAGCGCATTCTTCCATTTGAGAAAATTAATTGATGTTGCTCTAATTTGTTCACATATCTTCGGACAGTACTTTCGCTCATGCCTGTCAGCTCGACAATAGTTTTGACTGTAAAAATCGGACGTTGAAACATGACATTCATTATATGACGAACATGGCTACTGTTGATCAATTTACTTGCTACATCTAAATCTCTTTCGTATAGCTCGTTTATATCTTGAATAAGCTGGACATTCTTCTTCGCCTGTACTTTTATACATTGTAAGAAAAAGCGAATCCATTGATTCCAATTCCCTTCATATCGTATCTCATTTAAAAAACGGTAATACTTATGTTTATCCCGCTCCAGTACATCACTAATAAAAAAGTTTGGAAACTCAATCACTTTTTTACTATACAAGTATAAAGGAATTAAGATACGTCCAATTCTTCCATTCCCATCTAAAAAAGGGTGAATCGTTTCAAATTGCGCGTGAATAATCGCAACACGAATAAGTTCATCAAAATCGTCTTTTGGTTCGTTTATATACTTTTCCAAATTGCTCATGTAGTCGTAAACAAGGTGAGGTTCCGGTGGAACATATGTTGCCGTTTCAATGGTACACCCTTCTGGTCCAATGAAATTTTGAATTTTTCTAAACTCTCCTGGCGCGCGATTAGCACCTCTCACATGATTAGATAATAAAATTTCATGCAAATATTTAAATAAACGATTGGAAAGTGGAATGCGCTGCAAAAAATCCATCCCTTTTATTAGTGCCTCATAATAATTTAACGCCTCTTGAATATCTTTATTTACTTTCTTCGTTTCCGCTTCTACTTCCATGACATCATCCAATGTCACCTGTGTTCCTTCGAGCTTTGTTGATTGAACAGCTTCTTTCAACATAACTGGTCGAAGTAAAAATTTCGGATGTAATTTAGAGTTTTTTAACATTGTTTCATATTCTACAATGCTTTTGTTCGCGTCAATTAGTTCGTGGATAAACTTCAATTGGTCTATCACGCCATCTTGCAACGGTAACATTGGGGGCTCAAACGGTTTTCTTCTCAATTCGTCCACCTTCTTACGTTCATTTAAAGATAAAAATATTTTTTAAAAACTAAAAAAACCTATTTTACATTCACTTTTTCAAATATATGATTATTATATCCCTTTACTCACTATTTGTAAACAAATAGAGAGCATGCTAAAATGAGGACAAATGAACGAAAAGGAGTAATTTACATATGTTGCAGACGATGCTATCGTCCGAAGTGATGACAAAAGCGGCTGAACGCTTGATGAAGCTGCTACCGTACAAAAAACATAGCGACATCATTAAACGAGCATGGCAATTGTACCGTACTGGGCATGTGTATAACGTGACAATTGAGGACAATGTGCTGAAAGGGAAAGTAACAGATAAGGGACATACATATGAGCCATCTTTTCGGTTAAAGCAGGCGGCAGGATCATCATGCACTTGCACAACCGTCGGTCTATGTCCGCACAATGTTGCGTTATTTTTATATGCATACAATCAAATTGATGCAGTCGGGAATTTAATTAGAACATGGAAAGAACCAGCGACAAAACGAAAAAAAGCCGAAAGCAATGAAAAACAAAAAGACGTACAAGTGAAACAACAAACCGTTCAGCAACAGAAGCTAAACGAGAAAAATAGAAGCAATACGTCAAACAACGCAAATATCGTTGACGCGTGGTGGCAATCGTTTGAAGAAAAATATCGCCGCATCCCGCTATACAATATAACGGAAGAAGAACATATGCGCAGGCTCGTTCAATCGTTTTTCCCAACATTTGAACGTCCGACATCTAAAGCATCGTTTTTAGACCATTTATATTATGTCCATGCCGCCTTATTTACATTTATTAAACTTGTTCATATTCCGCAAAAATCATGGGGCTACTTCGCGATCATGCAAGAGCGACATGTGGAACAATTTTCTTCAACCGTACAACAAGCGCTCATAAATTTAGCGAAAAAACCGCGTACAAAAAGCCATGAACAACTTTTATACGCTACTATCCCATACGTAAGAAACGTATTGTCAGGCGAATTAACGTACTTTAGACAAATATTAGATGTATACGAAATCATATGGACAACCGTATTGACCGACGAAACATATCGCCAAGAGGAATGTACATGGGCGATTGAACAGTTGAATAAGAAACAAACCGTAGAAGAAAAAATACCATTTATCGGCGCAGCTTCTTATGTATCGTTTTTGCTTGAAAACGATCATCGTGCGTATCAGCTCATTGAACCGTTTCCATACTTAGCAACGGAACATATCGTCCGTTTTATGCATATGTCATTTGCCAAAAAACAAATTCAACGTGGAGTAGAGTGGTTTCATCGTCTCGAACAAAATGTGGAAACATACTTATATTCGCTTCATATCACCGAACGTGAGTGGTTTGTTCAACATGTATTATCTGCCTATGTCCAATATCGTATCGCTACAAAAAATGAACAAACCGAACGGTACGAACAGCTTCTTCAAAAGCTGCTTCCGTACAGCTTTTATACGTACATCGATTACTTATTTGATGAACAAAAATGGAAAGAGCTTATTGAATTATATATGCTTGAAAAAACAACCGTCGATATGATTCACCCGCTCCATTTAAAAGCAGTCGAACAAGCGGATCGTTCGCTCGTTCTTCCTTTGTATCACCAAACGATTATGCATTATATTGAACAAAAAAATCGGAGCGCATATGAACAAGCAATAAAACATTTACGAAAACTGCGCGCCCATTACCGCGCCTTAAAACAAATGCCTCGCTGGGAAACATATATTACAAAACTCGCTGAACAAACAAAACGATTACGTGCCTTTCAAGATTTATTACGGAAAGGGAAATTCATATGATGCAACTTGAACTAAAAAGCCGCTGGCTTGAAGAACAGAAACAGTTTTTCATTTATAGTGATGATGCGCACCCAGATGAGTGGAAAGAGCTCGTCTTTTGTTGGCATGAAGAAACGTTTTACGGGACATTTGCGACAGTTGATACAATCGGAAACCATATTGGCGTCCTTCTTTCGCCATGGGAGGCGCTTACGTTTTTTGCTTATCCATCGACAAACGCATTCATCGACACGATATGGGACGAACAAAGCAAACAATTTCAAACATGGGCAAAACAAATCATGGGACATATCGAACAAAAGCAGTTTATGCCTGACTTTGAAGCATGGAAAAACGGGCGCTTCGGATGGAAAGGAACAGAAGCGGACGATCATCCATTCGTATCCGTTTGGCGTTCCGAAGCAATCAATGACTGGATTCAATCGGACGTGGAGCTAAAACAAACGTGGCAACAAATCATTGAAACATATCCGCTTATTTCAGGCGACGCTACACCATTTATAGACGAGCACGAATGGCTAACAGAAATCGGCTGGGACAAAAACCGCCCACCATTTATCGTCGCCATTCGTTTAAACGAACCAGAGGAAGACGGAGGGGCGTGGCCGCTCGAAACGGTGCTCATCGACGCAACAACAAACGACATCACCGTGTATCCGCATATGCCGAAAGCTTGGCAAGCGTACGCTAACCATATCGAACGAGCTCAACAACGCTGGCAAACGATCGTTCCATGGCTAAGCGAAAATGGGGCGCTGCGCACGCAACTAAACGAAGAAGAAGCGTTGCGCTTTTTAGTGGAAGCGACAATCGAACTCACCGAAGCGGGTGTGCGCGTTATTGTTCCAGAATGGTGGGAAGTCGTCAAACAAGCGCGCCTTCGTGTAAAAGCACGAGTGAAATCATCGGCGACATCTGTATTCGGGCTTGATGCACTCGTCGATTTCGACTGGCGCATCGCTACAAACGGCATCGAACTAACGGAGCAGCAATTCGCGGAACTCGTCGAACAAAAGCGCCGCCTCGTGCGCATTCGCGATCAATGGGTGCAACTTGACCCTGCCGTCATTCAACACGTACAAAAGCTAATGAAACGAGCGAAACAAGAAGGTTTATCGCTTCGTGACGTGCTGATGCAAACGCTCGCGGAAAAAACAAACGAACAACATGAAGACGATGAAGCGATTGACATTGAACTAAATCGCTCGTTTGCCACACTCGTACGAAAAATGAAAAACATTGACCATATCCCAAACGTCACCATTCCGAGCACGTTCCATGGCACGTTACGTCCATACCAACAGCGAGGCGTCGACTGGCTCATCTTTTTACGCCAGCTCGGTTTTGGTGGCTGTTTAGCAGACGATATGGGTCTTGGGAAAACGATACAAATGCTAGCCTATCTCGCCTATGTGAAAGAAAACGAGAAACGAAACGGCCCTGCTTTACTTATTTGTCCAACGAGCGTCATCGGCAATTGGCAAAAAGAATGTCAGCAATTCGTTCCGTCTTTAACCGTCTACGTTCATCACGGATCCACTCGTGGACATGGAGATACGTTTATCGAAAAAGCAAAAAGCTGTGATCTTGTCATTACATCATACAGTTTGGCTCATTTAGATTTCGACGACCTCGCAAGCATCGATTGGGATGTCATTTGTTTAGATGAAGCACAAAACATTAAAAATGCCCAAACGAAACAAGCGCGTGCCATTCGTAAACTAAAAGGGCGTCATAAAATTGCGCTCACCGGCACACCGATTGAAAATCGACTAAACGAACTTTGGAGCATTTTCCATTTCTTAAATCCGGGCTATTTAGGATCGCAAACCGAGTTTCAGCGCCAATTTGCGACTCCAATTGAGAAAAATGGCGATAAGCAAGCGACCGAACGTTTACAAAAGCTTATTCGTCCATTTTTATTGCGGCGAACAAAAACAGACGAACGTATTGCGCTCGACTTGCCGGATAAACTCGAACAAAAAGAATATTGCCCGCTCACCGTCGAGCAAGCATCCTTATATGAACAAATTGTGCAACAGTCGCTTGAAAAACTCGAACAAGTCGATGGGTTTGCGCGACGCGGCATCATTTTACAAATGTTAAACAGCTTAAAACAACTATGCAACCATCCAGCACTATACTTAAAAGAAAAACATCCGAAGCAAATCGTCGAGCGATCGCATAAAGTAGAAAAGCTGCTTGAACTTGTCGGGCAAATTCGCGAAAACGGGGAAAGTTGCTTAATCTTTACCCAGTACATTCAAATGGGCGAGATGATTCAACATATTCTTGCTTCTCATCTAAAAGAAACGGTCGTCTTTTTAAACGGCAGCACGCCAAAACAAACGCGCGATGAAATGATTGAACAATTTCAAAACGGACAGTTTCATATATTCATTTTATCGCTCAAAGCGGGCGGAACAGGGCTAAACTTAACAGCCGCCAACCACGTCATTCATTTTGACCGCTGGTGGAATCCGGCCGTTGAAAACCAAGCGACAGACCGAGCATATCGCATCGGGCAAACGAAATTTGTTCATGTGCATAAATTCATTACAACCGGCACAATTGAAGAAAAAATTGATGATATGCTTGAGAAAAAGCAGTCGCTCAATGAACAGCTCATCCAAAGTGAAACGTGGATTACCGAACTGTCCAACGAACAATTACGTGAACTATTTACGCTTTCATGAGGTGAAATATGGCAAAGAAAAAAGGAACGAAGCAACAAACATTATGGGAAAAACTGCTTGAACAAATGGCCAAAAAACTAGAAGAACGAAAAAAATAAACAGCCGACGCGACCGGCTGTTTATTTTTGTTTTCTATGCCAAAGCCATGCACTTGCGATAATGTCTTCGAGCGAGCGCGTCGCTTTCCAGCCAAGTTCACGAGCAATTTTTTCAGACGAGGCGACGAGTCGAGCCGGATCTCCCGGGCGGCGCTCCGTATATTCGATCGTCGCCTGTTTCCCCGTCACACGCTCGCACATATCGATCACTTCTTTAACCGAATATCCGAGCCCGTTGCCAAGATTGTATGTCGCTGTCTTTTTCTCGTCCGAAAGAAGGGCGTGCAGCGCGAGAATGTGCGCCTCCGCTAAATCGGTCACATGAATGTAATCGCGAATACATGTGCCATCTGGCGTATCGTAATCTGTGCCAAACACCGAAATTTTATCACGCAATCCGAGCAAATGTTGCAAAATAAGCGGAATTAAATGCGTTTCCGGATGATGATCTTCCCCGATTTCACCGCTTTCATGCGCACCTGCCGCGTTGAAATAGCGCAACACGACGTAGCGTAAATCGTACGCCGAGGCAAAGTCTGAAAGCATATGCTCGATCATTAATTTCGAGCGACCGTACGGATTAATTGGGTTTGTCGGGCAATCTTCCGTAATAAGATCAACGTTTGGAATGCCGTATACAGCCGCTGTCGATGAAAAAATAAAACGTTTGACACCATATTCCATCATCGTTTCCAATAATGTCAGCGTCGCTGCGACATTGTTTTTATAATATTTCATCGGCTCAACGACCGACTCGCCTACTAAACTATTCGCCGCAAAATGCATCACCGCATCGATTGGATATTTTTCAAAAATGCGTACAAGCGTCGTCCGATCGCCTAAATCGCCATGAACGAATACCGCTCGTTTGTCCACGAGATGACGATGCCCTGTCGATAAATTATCGAGCACGACGATCGGCTTCGTTTCAACTAATTTCTTTACCACATGGCTGCCGATATATCCCGCACCACCAACGACTAAAATCATACAATATCTCCTTTCCTTGTCATACACTTCAATTTTATCACGAAACTTACGCAAGGAAGCCCCTGCCTTTAGGCACGGGGAGGAATTGCACCTTACGCAATGTTCATTCCCTCCCTTCGATATGTGTATCCGTCGAATCGCTGAATGACTTGGACATATCTATAATTTATTCCTTGTGCGATACGCTTTCCGTCCTTACCTTTAATATCGAAACTTCCAGTCTTTCTGCATGATACTTCGCCAAACCAAACGCCTTGATATTTCCCTCTTGGGATAACAGCCTTAACCATGTCCCCTGTTTGGAAGCCAAAGAAGAACTTTTGTCTTGCAAGATAACCTCTTGGGAAGCCATATCTATCTAGGTTTGTGCGTGAACGACTACCACGCCCCTTTGCTCTAATGAATAACACTTCTTTTGTTTTGAAATATAAGTGATTTGGTGTGCTTTCGCCTACACAACAAGCGTCAAAATAATGTGTTTTCGGCAAGTCTAAACGAATACGATTCATTTTCGTTCGTGCACCTGTTCCACACTCTACTTCGCATCCGCTTTGTTTTAACACTTCATACACTTTCCACCTTGTCGAGTTGACAGCACTTGCATCTTTTAATGATTCTTTGACTTGCTTTTGAATGTGCGGATACCCGAATTCTTCTGCTGTCTTACTTCCTTTGCGCTGATTACAGTCATGACAGGCAAGACATAGGTTATCCACTCGGTCTGTTCCACCTCTCGATTTTGGAATGATATGCTCCACTTCAAGTGGAACATTTTCTTTTCCGCAATAACAACACTTCCGCCCAAACTTTTCAAGCAAATACTCCCGTACTTCATATCCTTGTAGCGTGCCTTGTTGATACTCTACACCATTGATTTCAGGATTTCGCATGAGTTGCGTGTCGAATTTGGTATTTTCGTATGATATATACCCAATGGGGCATAACTTCTTTAGGTGGTTAACCCATGTTTGGATATTTTGCACGCGACTCTCTAGTGATGGCGGCAACCACCCGTCTTTTCTCCTACGATTAAGAAAACGTGGTTTTCTGTATCGAGTTTTTCGATTTCGTCTTGCTCGACGGAAAGCACGCCTTTTATCCATTCTTTCCTTGATGTCTGTGCGATGGTCAAGTTGCCCTAACCATACCACTTCTTGTCCTCGCAAAATCGCAAGTCCTGTGTGTTTGCTTCCGTGATCGATTTTGAGCCGATACGGTGTTTTCGGTCGAAAATTATCGACAATTTCTTTTAAAATAATCGTAAATGGATAGCGTTTGTAGATCGCTGCTTTTCCTTGTTTCAACAGCTTTCTCGCAACTGCTTCGTGACAAGGAGCAAGCGGACGTTTGTTTGTGTCTAACACAAAAACCATAGGGTTCTCCCCTTTCCTCTGCATAAAGCAGGTCATATTCTCCTCGACCATGTTATAGATGCTTGTTATGTGCAAGACACTAGCGCTACCCACCACGCTTGTTTAACCTTGCACGACAGAGGAACGGGCTGGAGAAGCACCCGAACGTGTCATGACATCTATAACGTAGGCTCTGTTTCAAGCCTTGGTCTGGTCAACATGGGGCTTACAAGCCCATGACTTTAGTCATTGGGTTGTTGACATATATAGGAAAGATGGAGTTATTTTATATTCGTTATCGGTTTTCGTCCGATCGAGTAATATTCAATTGGGTAGCGCGCTACATCGTGAAGCGCATAACAATTGCGCCCATCAAAAATAATCGGCGTTTTCATTTCGTTAACGTATACAGATAAGTCCAGCTGGCGAAATTCATCCCATTCCGTTAAAATCATTGCCGCATCAGCATCTTGTAACGCCTCCTCCACACTGCTTGCATATATGACTTCCTTCGGCAACACATGTGCCGCTTTCCCCATCGCGATCGGATCATAAGCAACAACAGTTGCCTGTTCCGCAAGCAGCTCGCGCGCAACGACAAGCGATGCAGCTTCCCGCATATCGTCTGTATTTGGCTTAAACGATAAACCGAGAAGAGCGATTTTTTTCCCTGCGAGATGCCCAAATCTTTTTTTCGCTTTTTCAATTAGCTTGCGTTGTTGCTTATTGTTTACTTCAATCACTGCCTTCAACAATTCGAAATCGTGATCAATATTTGCCGCAATTTTCGCTAACGCTTTCGTATCTTTCGGAAAACAAGACCCGCCGTAACCGATACCTGCGCGTAAAAACGATGAACCGATGCGTTGATCCATTCCCATTCCCGCTGCTACTTGTTCAACATCTGCCCCAACTTTTTCACATATGTTCGCAATTTCGTTAATAAAACTAATTTTCGTCGCCAAAAAGGCGTTTGAAGCATATTTAATCATTTCTGCACTGCGAATATCCGTGTGAAAAATCGGAATGCCAAATGGCCGATGAATATCGGCAACGACCGCTGCTGCCCGTTCATCATCCGCACCGATCACAATGCGGTCGCCATGAAACGTATCATGAATCGCAGACCCTTCACGCAAAAATTCTGGATTTGATACGACATCGATATGCACATGTGGAACGAGCTGCTTAAACATACGTTGTATTTCATGATTTGTCCCAACTGGCACCGTACTTTTCGTGACGACGATCACGTCTTTCGTCACCGCCGAAGCAATGTCTCTCACCGCTTGCTTTAAATATGTTAAATCCGCAAAGCCATCTTCATTTTCAGGCGTGCCGACCGCGATATAAATCACATCCGCTTCCTGATATGCACTCGCACCATCTGTCGTAAAAAACAACCGATTCGCTTCCATATTTTCTTTCATTAACGGCTCAATGCCCGGCTCATAAATCGGTGAGATCCCTTGTCGCATCCGCTCAACTTTTTCTTTATCGACATCAACGCATGTCACCCGATGTCCGATATGCGCAAGCGCCACACCTGTCACTAAGCCCACATATCCTGTTCCGACAACGACAATGTTCATAGCCAACCTCCGTGCACGTTTTTTTTCAGTTTACACAAACGTGAGCATTTTTGCACGATACGGCTATCGAAAAAAATGAAAGATTTCTCTTATAAAAACATAGAAACTCGTCTATCATTATAGTAAAAGAAAGGAGGAGAAAGTGTTGCAGAAAAAACAAACCGTTTACCAATTAAAAATCGCCTTGCGTGGTATTCGTCCTCCCATTTGGCGACGTGTACTTATTCCAAGCAATATTACATTCGATCAACTTCATCTGATCATTCAAGAAGCAATGGGTTGGAAAAACTATCACTTATATCAATTTGAAACGGGCGACGCGATCATCGATGTACCACATCCTCTGGATGATTTTTCACACCCTTGGAAAGATATGCTCAATTCTCAAAAAGTGCGGATAAAAACATATTTAAGTCAAGAAAAAGACAAAGTTTTATATACGTATGACTTTGGGGACAATTGGGATCATGTTATTACATTAGAAAAAATTGAAAAACGAACGGAACCATTGCCACATCCCATTTGCATTAAAGGAAAACGAGCATGCCCACCAGAAGATGTCGGTGGCGTTTGGGGCTACCAAGATGTAATTGATATGATGCAAAACGATACAAGAAAACAAGAACGGGAAGAGTTTCTCGAGTGGTATGATGAATGGTACGGAGACGACTTTGATCCGGAATATTTTGATATAGAGGAAGTAAACGGAAGACTAGCAACAATCAAATTCAAATAAATGCATTTTTTAGGGCTGACTCAAAAGTCCGCTTTTTAGCGGTCTTTTCGGTCAGCCCCTTTTCTGTATCTCCAAATGCTCCTTTAACCGTTGCGAAATGGCTATACGTTCTTCCTCTGGTACAATCAAATAGTAGATCCCGTTTATTTTTTGACCTTTTCCTTGTATGTGTAGCTGCTCGATATGACGTCGTGCTTCTTTATAGTTCGCTTGAATTTGTTTCATGTCGTCAAATGTCAAATTTGTTTTTATATTTTTTCCTATCGCTTCAAGTATGTCACCATAGTTTGTAAGAGAAGAGAAGCTAGCTCCTTTTTTAATAATGGCCTCAATCACTTGTTTTTGGCGATCTTGTCTGCCAAAATCGCCACGTGGGTCTTCATAGCGCATACGAGCGTATTTTAATGCCTTTTCTCCATTTAGAGTAATTTCTCCTTTAGGGAACGACTCTCCTTCATATTCAAATGCAAAAGCATTATTTACTGTAACACCACCAACGGCATCTACGATATCTTTAAAGCTTTCCATGTTCACTTTAATGTAATAATCAATTGGAATGTCTAAAAATTGTTCAACTGTCGCAAGCGTCATTTCCACCCCGCCAAAAGCATACGAGTGGTTAATTTTGTCCTCTTTCCCTTTACCGACAATCAATGTGCGTGTATCTCGCGGAATGCTTACCATTTCTATCGACTGCTTTTTCGGGTTTACTGTCATCACAATTAACGAATCTGCCCGACCGCGATCATTTTTTCGTTCATCTACCCCAATAAGCAAAATCGAGATCGGTTGTTGCTTTGTAAATGATAGCTCCTCTGGGCGTTTCTCTGAATGTTCACGTTGAATAGGTTCGTGTATTTCGCTGATCGTTTGTTGTAGTTTATAGTAAACAGAAAATGCATACGCCCCTACCAACGCAAGAAATAAAACAATTGCTCCGATCCATATACGTTTTACCCTTTTTCGTTCCGATTTCATCTACATCTTCCTCTTATCATGAAGTTATTTTCATGTGAAGGATATCATATAGCTCGACGAAGGGGAAGAGAAAGTTTGTACATCCTTTTATAACTAATTTCATTCTCTACATTAAATGAACAATTTCTATATCCGAATAAAATTTTCGCAAGTACTCTGCTAATAAACGACGATGACAGTAATGTGGGGCGTGTTCACTACATAGTAGACAAACCGTTTTCTTTGCGATGAGATCTTGATGGGACTGCTCTACTTTTCTCATTTTTAATAACTCTACATATTTCTCCTCATAATCTCCCCAAGCCATCTCCTTGTTTTTATACGCTTTGAGAATTTCCTCCGTGGGGGCAAGAAGGGGATCATGAATATAACCAATACCTAATATTTCTAAAATAAATGCTAAATCGTCTTTTTTAGCGTATCCCGATAATTGCGACGTATTATGCAAACGTGTGTCAATAACTACTTGAACATTTGCTTGTTTTAAAAGTTCCACAAACGTTCGCAACGGTTTCTTCGCAAACCCAATTGTGCAAATTTTCGCTTTCATTTTTTCACTCACCTAAAACAAACTTAATTGCTCTGTTTTCATAGGATTTAACTCCACCGCTTCAACTCCATACGGCTTAAAAAACTCCCCCACTAAACGGCGATGACAATAACGATGATCCGGGCAAAAACAAAGGAGTACAATATCTTTCCCTAGAAGCAATTTTTTATAAATATCTCGGAGCGACTTTAGCTTTTCTTCTTCTCTTAGTTCAGAAAGAAAGGCATTTTCATATAAAGGCCACCACTCATTCGTTTGTGTCCCTTTCCACTCCCTTAGGTAACGCTCAAACAACTGAGGGGAAGGTGACAAACTACGGACAACAATAGCACCTGTGATATTATGACCAGCACGTGTAATTTGCCATATTTCTGCATGAGGGGGCGCATACTTTAATCCTTCGATATTTGAGGTGTATAACTTTCCCTTTAGTTCCCTCATTCACCATTCCCCCTTCTTTTTACATTAAGTATACCATTAAGCAAGCGTAAATATCCACTTCCATTATGGGTATTGCGGCGGATAATCCACAAAGGGATTTGTGATAATACTAATAACCATCGGATATTCACGTGTAATATTCTTATTCGGTTCTGTTCGTGCCAATCCGATACACAAATATAAATTTTGAAACCCTTTAAAGGATATCGAGCGATGAGAGCGAAAAACGGAACGCCATTTTAAATCTGTTACCGGATAACCTTCTTTATAAGTATTGTTCCGATATTCTTTGGCATTCATTGTAAAGCAAATACGGTTCGCTCCTTCTATTTTCCAAATATCATCCACTTTGATTAAACATAACGATCGTCCGTTAGCATTTAGCGTATCATGTAGTGTTTGCTCACTTTCGAGATGCTGCTTAACAAATGCACATAGTTCAGTATTGTTTAATTCCCCGCATTTGTATAAGGATTCATAGCTCAGTACTCGAATATCTTCCGTATGCCCCGGTGAAGTAGGATCATTATATTTGACATAGTCGGTGACCTCCCATATGTCTCCCGGCTTAATGAACGTACCATCATCATATTTGTAGCTTGCCCAAAAACGATGATCAGGGGGCAATGGTCTGATCCATTGTCCACGTTCAGTCATCCCTGCAACACAGTAACGCTCGTATGTTTGTGTAATAGCTAGAATGATTATTTTCAATGGCCTATTCAAACTAACCATCCCCTTATCATCCCATAAAAAATATACAGAATATTAAGACTATTCGATCTAAAAATAAAATATCCTGCAATCGTTTAGAAAAAGATTTTTCACGTTTGTTTTAATTGTTAGCAAACGGATGAAAAGACACACAATTAAAAAACGTGACAGTATTAAATTCCTATAAAATCTAATAATAACTTATTTTTCACCATCTACACATAACTTCTATGCCAATTCTTGAACCATCTCTTTGGCTGTCACTTCATTCGACTGCCCTCGTTCGTACGCTTCAATTAAAATGCGTTTAAATTGCTCGATTTCTATTTGTACGGCTTTTGTCTGCACTTTCATCCCTCGATGCAATAAAAAAATCAGCCGCCCACCTATTTAAGCAAGAGGCTTGTAATTACATCAATAACTCGTTGTTGTTCCTCAATCGTCATACTTGAACCCGATGGCAAGCAAAGACAGTTTGCAAACAGCTCATCCGATACGCTCCAACCTTCTTCATGCGAATAATACCGCGTTCCTTCAAACAATTCGGGTGGTGACAGGCACCAAACCTAGAAGGAGATTTCGCCCCAAACCGGTCAGAGGACGGCGGAAAATGACTATTCGTACTGTTTTTTTCGTACGGGCTTCTAATTCTGCAATACGTGCTTTCCATTGCTGGTTTTCTTGTCTTAACTGTTTATTTTCGTTGATGAGTTTTTCGATGGTCTGGGCTTGACGTTCGATGTTTGCCACCATGCTTTCGAGTGTGAAGACCGCTTCTTGGAAGCCAAAAGCAACATTTGCCATTGTGTTCACCTCCCATGTCTATGATGGTAATTCGTATAGACAAGGAAGGTACGAACAAACCGGCTCTCGTAAATTTTTTCTATGTACGGGCTGAATAGTTACCCGCAAACTCTGACTGCATCTTGTTAATATCGCCCTGAATCCGTGACAAAACATCTTTACAATGGTCGCAAACCGTTGATACGATAAGGGAAAACGACGTTGACGATTCTTCATCAAGTAGGTGAATGTGATGAAAGATTTCCCGATTCGGTTTGTATTGACAGATGAAGCGATTACTCCAAGTGCTGGGCTTGCTCTCGTGGGCTACTTACTGCACCAAACGAAGCTGGATAAACGAGTAAACGCACTTCGGCTCCCAACGGTTCGTCGAGATGTGCACATTTCCCATAGCGACGTCATTCGCTCGATGATCGGCTTGCTTGCCACAGGAAAAACGGATTTTGATCATATCGAAGCGTATCGTCAGGACGATATCTTTTCGACATCAATGGGCATTCGGCACGTACCTTCCTCCCCAACGTTGCGACAGCGTCTCGATCAGCTCGCTTGTCTCCCGATGACCGAAACCATCATTTGGGAGGAATCGATGCGTCTGTTGGTTCGACAACACGCTACCTTGTCCGCTTGTTGGACGAAAGGGAAAACGACATGGCTTCCCCTTGATATAGATGCTTCCCCATTTGATAACTCCGATACGAAAAAAGAAGGAGTGAGTCGAACGTATAAAGGATTTGACGGTTTTACGCCGTTGTTTGCGTACGCAGGGAAGGAAGGGTATATCGTTCATGCCGAGCTGCGTCCAGGGAAACAACATGTACAAGACAACATGCCTTCGTTTTTAACTACCGCTATCCGTCGAGCTCGTCCGCTGACCTCGTCTCGTCTGCTTGTCCGCATGGATGCAGGAAACGATGCGGAAGCGAATGTGCACGTATGTCTAAAGGAAGACGTGGACTTTGTCATCAAGCGAAACTTACGCCGAGAATCGAAAGCGCTTTGGTTCCAGATCGCTTCGCAAAAGGGCAGACGCGTCGATGATGGACAAACAGAAGGAGTACAAACGTATGAGTTATGCCTTCCACAGACAGCAGCAATCGATGGACACACGTATACGTACGTTCAAGTCACCCAAGTGACGGAACGAACGATGGAACGAAATGGACAGCTGATGCTCGTTCCTGATTACGAAGTCGAAAGCTACTGGGTGCGCCTCGAAGGATACGAGCATGTTCGAATGAGTGATGTGCTCGCATTGTATCACGATCATGCGACATGCGAACAGTTTCATAGCGAACTGAAAAGCGACTTAGATTTAGAGCGACTTCCATCAGGGAAGATGAAAACGAATGCGCTCGTGTTAGTCATGGGAGCATTCGTGTACAACCTTCTTCGCCTGATTGGACAAGATCTATTAAGCGATCCGAGACATCCATTACATCATAAAGTGAAACGCCGCCGCATCAAGACGATCATTCAGACGGTGATCACGATGGCAGGTCGACTCGTCCGCCGATCACGACAGATCTGGATGAAACTGACGCGAAGGAGTGGGTACAGTATACTCCTACTGAATGTGTATCAAAAATGGAAAGAGGCAAGATAACAAACAGATGTTCGGGTACTCATATCCATCACTCCCCCCTGTACTTTTTTTGTCTCTTTTTTGGTTTGTATCTCCATAAAAGAGGATTTATCTCGTTTTCAAACATGAAAGTGGTGCAGGGAATCATCAAAAAAAGGGATGTATGGATCATATATCCATAGAACTAACACCAAAATCAAAGTTGATTTCCAACCATCACGGATTCAGGTATCGCCTTAATCTCGGAAACTCCTTTCCGTTCACAAACAAATAATATTTTCGCACCGCATTTTGATAAGCATTATGATATAGCTTATCATTAAGCCTTTCTTGAATTTGCAGCAACAAATGATACATGGCTTCATCATTTTTCACAATATCATCTAAATTGACGTTCAGCTCTCGTTCGACCCTTAAAGCCCTTGCTACTCTTGAATGAACTGCTTTCACTTTGCTTTTGTAACTATTCAGCCACATCATAAAGTGAGCTGAATATTTTCTTCTTTCCTTGTCTATGATGTGAATATTGATAGACAAGGAGGTGAATCGCATGTTGACGGTACAACAAGCTGTATTTACAGTTGAGAGCTTAATCGGCAAAGTTCAACAACAAAAACAGCTCATTCATCAACTCGTTCAAGAAAATGAACATTTGCGTCACGAAAACAAACAACTACGCAAAGAAAATGAACAACTGAAGTACCGTGTTCAAGAGCTGGAAGCACGCACGAAAAAAAACAGCTCCAATAGCCATTTGCCCCCATCTTCTGACCGTTTTGCCAACACACGTTCTTCTCGTCAACCATCTGGCAACAAGCCAGGCGGACAAGAAGGACATCAAGGAACGACGCTCCGTCAAGTGGAACATCCACATCATCGTGTCGTCCACCGTGTGCATACGTGTCAAGGATGTGGGGTTTCTTTGCGTGACGTCAAACCGTTCAAAGTCGATATCCGTCAAGTGTTTGATGTCCCTCCTGTGGCGATCGAGGTGACACAACATGAACGTGAAGTGAAATCGTGTCCGCATTGTCGATGCGTGCAACAAGCCGAATTCCCATCCCATGTCACGAATCATGTGCAATACGGTCCACGCCTTACTGCGCTCGTTGTTTATTTACATCATATCCAATTGATCCCGTACAAGCGTTTAAGTGATACAATCGAAGCGTTATATCAACACTCGATTAGTACAGGAACCCTTGCCAATATGGTGAAACGAGGACGCGAAGCGCTGGAATCAAATATGGACATCATCGAAGACGCCTTACTTGAATCCAACATCCTGCATGTCGATGAAACGAGTTTGCGCATCAATGGGAAACTCGCATGGGTGCATGTCGCGTGTACATCGAGATATACATACTTGGCTTCTCACGCTTCTCGTGGAAAGAAAGCAACGGATGAGATCGGGATTCTTCCACAATACAAAGGGACGATGATGCACGATGGGTTCGGTACGTATCCGAAATACACACATGCCACCCATGCCCTTTGTCATGCCCACCATTTGCGTGAGTTAAAAGGATTCATCGAACAAGGGCATACGTGGGCGATGCGCATGACCACGTTTCTGTTAGCCGCCAAGCAAGCCGTCGAAGCCCATCACGGTGCACTTTCCGAAGAAGAAGCGAGACGGTGGGAACGAGTGTATGATCGCATCCTAGAAAGAGCACAACATCGATTGGAAACGATGACACCTCTTCCGAAAAAAGCACTCGCTTTTGTTCGACGGCTTCAGAAACGAAAGGAAGAAGCGTTGCGTTTCTTACGTGAAGTACATGTTCCCTTTGACAACAACCAAGCCGAACGCGATCTTCGCATGGTTAAAGTCAAAGAGAACATTTCGGGTACGTTTCGCGAAGAAACATTCGCGCAGTCGTTTTGCATCGCAAGAAGCATCGTTTCCACACTGACGAAACACGAAAAAAACGTGTGGGATTCGTTATGTCTTCTGTTGACGGGTGACACGCTCGATCGTGTTCTTTCTACCACTTAGGGCATTTTCTATTACGGGGATGTCCTATTTGTGTTGCGCTTCTTTACATACTACTATCGGGATGAATAGTTACTTGCTTTTTATATTGCTGTCGTTCATTAAGAATCTTCGAAACTCTTCTTCTCTCATTCTACACTCCTCCCTTCTTTATTTAGAATATTATCACAAAAAAGTTTGAGTCAAGACTTTGTGGGAGATTTTTTTCTCGACCGATTTTTTTGGTTATATATGGTTTTATAAAATCGTTATATGTAAGCGCTTTTACTTACTCTCATCCTGTAGGTATGTGCGTTTTCTCTCGTTTTAAAAACCTTTCAATGCTTGCAATGCCTCGTAAATCGGTGTCCCTGAAGATTGGCGAAGGTATGGGATGTTATCTCGTACCACTTCTGTCATTTGCGTTTGCACGCGCTTCAGTGCCTTTTTCACGATCGTTTCTCGTTTCGTTTCTTCTCGTTCTTCCACGCCATACATCACTCCATCGCGTGTCCGAATGAGTAACGTATCTTTTATCGCGACGATCGCTCGCAACATCGCTTCAATCCCTGCATCCCTCCAACTTCGACCGTTTTTACTTCGTTTCGCAAACACATGCATCGTTCCTTCCGCACTCCCCATCGCCCTCATGTTTGTCGTGTCAATCCCTTTTTCCTTCAACCATACGCGATAGTCACGTAAACATCCTGGTATCTCCTCGATTCGACGAACAAGCGCCTCGAGTTGCTTTTCCTTCTCCTCATGTTCTAACGTACCGATGGCACTTGTGAGTTCTCGTAACACACCTTCTTCATCCCATGATGCTAACTTCTTTCGAATCACCCGATATCTCGCATGACCTCGGAACAATTGACGAATCTCTCTTGCCACATGGAACCGATCAAGCTGAAAGTACCCCCTGTCCCCGAAATATTCTCGACACGCTGTAATCCATGGGGCTCCATCTCCATTGATGACCACCCAATCCTCAAACGGATCATAGCTGTATTCCTTCATCAGAAAATTCTCTACAGCTTCCCAAATCGGTTCATTCGTTTGATGAACCATATACCGTCGATTCACTAAGGATACGCGTTTCCCGTTTTTCTCCCATCCTTGGTGAATCGTGATGATCTTTTCTTCTTTTCCTTTGATGCGGCTTCGTTGACGTTTCACGTACAACCCGTCTGCTTCGATAAAAAACACGCGCCCTTTTTTCTCCATCGCACGGTGCCCTTCCACCTCTGCCTCGATGATGGACTGGCGAATCGTTTCGTGACTCATACATGCATACCCCACCAGCTTTTCAAGCGACTGCGCAGCCTGTCGATACGAAGAACCCGTCACGGCGAGATGAATCGCTGTCTCCTCTAATAGCGGACTCACTCCATGCGCCCCATCGAACTGAAGAAAGACATCGAGTAAAGACGTATACACCTTTTTTTCACGGTCAAAGTAGTAGTTTCGCTTCACTTCCACCTCTCCAAATAGCGTTTGGAGTCGGATCGTCCGCTTATCTTTGAGCGCATATCGTTTCTTGTCCCGCTGTTCTGCCAATGTGCGGTCGATCTCCTCCAACACCTGTTGAAGGAGATGACCATATTGTTTTTGCATATGTCTAAATAAAGACTGTTCGATCTCTTTTAATGTCAAGCCGTTTGTGATATAATCCTGCATGGGCTCCACTCCTTTCTTTGGTTGTATTTTTTTCGCACTTACTACCTTACCAGGAGGAGAGCCCGTTTTTCATCTATTTTGCTTACATATCTGACAGGTTCCTTATTATACCAAATCAGGAACCTGTCTTTTTTTCTCCCACAAACATTTTACTCATACCACAAAAAACAGCAGCCTGATTTAGCAAATTGCTGCTTAAACATTTCTCTTTATTAAGGTGGGTCAAACGCAATGGCATTTTCTCTTTTCAGCAATATATCAATCACTAATTTTCTTGCCCATTTCAATGTTCGTGCAATCGATTGGTCAATGTTTCCCATCTCCGTCGATCTTCGCTTCCTTCGACACAGAAGATCGAAGGGAAGTATGAACACGGAACGATTGATGTTATTTCACTGAACAATGTAAATGTGGACACCCTTGAAATGGGAAAAGTCCAAACACAATGTGGCAAGGCAGCCTATGAATATATTGAAACGGCTGTTCGTTTGGAATTAAATGGAAGCTTATCAGCTTTAGCAACCACACCGATCAATAAAGAGTCGCTGAAAGCTGCCAATGTTCCTTTTATCGGCCATACAGAGATTTTAGCTGCTTTGACCAACACCGATGATCCGCTGACGATGTTTGAAGTAAGAAATATGCGCATTTTCTTCTTAACGAGACATCTGTCCTCGGGTGGTGACAGGCACCAAACCTAAGGGCATCCGCCACTTCAGCGGCATGCCCACAACGCCCATCGGCATACAATGTTTCCAACAACTCTGTCAGGCGCTTCGCTTCGACAAAGGCGCCATGATGAATAGAACGGTGCGCTTCCAATTTCCGTAGTGACGGTCCACTCATTTCATCATCTCACTTCCTTATTTGCACCGATTTCTCTCACTAAACTATATTTTCCAAACACCTAATCGATTATGCAAAAACGGAAAAAGATGTTCCTTATACCTCACATTTCGCACCCTCTCGACAAAAATCGGGAGGATTTTTTTATCTTCCTGTCGAATAAAACCTTGGAATACAAGGAAAGCAAAGGAGTTTGCTCATCATGGACGTTCAAATTCGGGCCATTTATGAAAGTTCTTATTTGAATATAATAAGCGCCCTGTTCAAAGATCTTGACCTTCCTCAGTTGATTGATCGTCTCGTTCCCGTGGATCCGCAATGCCAAACTCGAGCCAGCGATATCGTCAAACTAATCGTTCTGGATATCTTGAGCGGCCGGCAAGCGCTCGTTCATTTGGAACAATGGGCGCATGACATCGATTTGCCGAAGCTGATTCGGCCAGGGCTGGAGCCGTCTTGGTTCAACGACGATGCCATCGCGCGTCATTTGGATCGCCTGTATGAGGCGAATATCCATCAAGTCCTTTCGTCTTGCCTCGTGCAGATCTACAAGAAAGAAGGCCTCTCTCTTCGCGTCTTCCACGCCGATACGACGGACAAGACCGTTTATGGCGCGTATGAATCGGCCTCGCCGGATGCCTTGCAGATTACGCATGGCTACAACCGGCATCATCGTTGGCAAAAGCAGATCGGATTTGGGCTGATTGGCAACGAGGATGGCATCCCGTTTTATGGCGATGTACACGACGGCAACCTGCCGGATAAGACGTGGAATCCCGAGGTGTTGTCCCGTGTGCAGAAACAGCTGAAGCAGGCGAAGATCGAAGATGAATGGATTTATGTTGCCGATTCTGCCGCCATGACGAAAGACACACTGGCGCAAACGAAGGCCGCCAACGCCTTTTTGATCACAAGAGGCCCTTCTTCGCTCCGGATCGTCAAAACCGCGCTGGCTAAAGCTGATGCCCAAGACACGCCGTGGAGCGATCCGTTCTCCTTAGCGGAGAAAAACGGAGCCACCTACCGGGTGTGGGAAACGACATCGACGTACGAAGGTCATTCGGTCCGGTTGATCGTCGTTGAATCCAGCGCGCTCGACCAACGAAAAGGAAAGACGCTCGAAAAAGAGCGAAACCAAGAAGCAGAGCTTCTTCGGCAGAAACAAACCCAGTGGGAAAGCCGTCTGTTTTCGTGCCGGGAAGACGCCGAACAAGCCCTAGCGTCTCTAAAGGCGTCCCTTCGTCTCCGGTTCCATCGCGTCGAGGCGTCGGTCGAAGCGATCGTGCGTCCGAAAAAACGGCGCGGACGTCCGAAAAAAGGGGCGGAACCGGACATGGAAACGCTGTACGCCCTTCGCTTGAACGTGGAATTCGACCAAGATGCGTGGGAACAGGCGAGACGGAAAGCGTCCCGGTTTGTCCTTGTCACGACAGTTCCGGAGGAATGGAAAGGTCAACCGATGGATGCGAAAGAGATCTTGAAGTTGTATAAAGGCCAAATCTCGGTGGAAATGAACTTCTCTTTCTTGAAAGACCCGTTCTTTACGGATGAGATTTACGTAAAAAAACCGGAACGGGTCGCGGTATTGGGCTATTTGTTTCTGTTGGCCTTGGCGATTTACCGCGTCTTCCAGCGCCGGGTGCGTCAGTTCATCACCCCGGAACACCCATTAAAGGGCGCGGGAGGCCGGAAACTGACCCGACCGACCGGACAAGCGATTTTTCAATTGTTTTGGTATGTCAGAGTCGTCCTGTTGGAACTGCCGGATGGACGAATTCAACGCGCGTTAGGTCAACCGCTCACGTACGAGCAGCGAAGGATTCTGCAAGGATTAGGGATGGACGAGAGCATTTACGTCTAATGGGATAAAGAACGACCAACGATGGTAAAAAAAGGATACCATCGCTTTTGGTGTTGGTTTAAAAGTTATTCTAAAAAACTGAATAAAAAATCCTTTTGTTCCGCCCTACCAAGGTGCGAAATATGAGTTGGATTCTGATAACAAAGTAAATTTAAAAGCGATTTATGGGTGGAATTTGTAGTCAGCAAAACTTAAAATCTAGGCAGACATTATATCATGTGTGGGAAAATGCGATCCGGAAAGGACGCCCCGAAAGAAAAGATAAACTGTCGCAACCGATACTACCAAGTTTGAGAAATTTATATGTCAAAGAGATCACCACTGGAGATAGCGAGGGGTGTCAGTGCTATATGTTGGTGTACAGTTCAAAAGAAGATGAACGTCAAGACAAGAGTAAAAGAAACTGTTGGAGATACTGAAAGCGGAATTGGAAGGGCTTCGACAGTTGCCGAATAACCCCAACATAAAGCGACATACAGTGGCAGAAAAGTAATCTCCTGTTGAAACTTGTTCAACAGGAGACTCTGTATTTATGCCATTTCCACGCGCTTTCGATGATTTGTTCCGACGAATGTTCTGCTTTCCAGCAAGTTCTTCATAAATTTTTTGCGAGGATGCAACAAGGCGCGCCGGGTCGCCCGGGCGGCGGGCGGTGGATTCAATGATGGCTTTGCGGCAGTGACTTTTTCACATGTTTCCATCACTTCTTTGGCGGAATAAACCTAAGCCGTTGCCGAGGTTATCAATATCCATGGCAATGACCAAGCTATCCCCGCTAATGTTAAATCTCTGACAAAATCCGGAGCACGACAAGTATTATCCCATAACAGGATCTAATTCATCCAATGTTGCCTCTTGGAAAGAAGGAATTTCGCACTCAAAGGCTACTTTCAGCCACCAATGAGGTGTTGATTTTTCATTCATATACACAACACGAACAGAAGGGTTCACTCCATTTTCTAACAAGGAAAAGATGGCCTTACTATAAAAGGCTGGAACATATCCAAGCTTCTTCCCCCCATGAGTATAAATAGCAACAGCATGAGGGTCATAAGCGTTTGTTGGTTCTTGTACCAATTTCAACGTTTCGTTAATGGCTAGCCATGTTGCCCAATTTTGAGGAAGATTTTGATAGCGCATGCCATGAACAAAAAAGCTGACACACAGCTTTCCATCGTCTTCAAGACGCAGCGGTTGCTCAAAAGAATAAGTGTCGCTGGCTAACCGCCCACGTGTTTGTTGAAGCAGGTCCATCTTAGTGGAATTCTCATCCAGACCTAAATCGGACAAAATGGCTTTAAAATCCGCACGATCTGGTGACGGCAATCGGCGTTCAAACGCCGGAAACAGCTCCTTTGATCGATATATTTTAGTTGGGTCTGGGAAAGCTGGATGCAACATATACCCGTTATTCAATGCATCTTTCAGTTTTCCGTGACCAGAGGCATTATAGGTGTAAGTGAACTCATAATAGCCATCATAATGAGAAAGAGTTCCTATATGATAAAAAGAACGGGTTTTAGGATTTTGCCAAACCACTAAAAGTGTATGAACTTTTTTCATGTTATTGATCATCCCTTCCAATCCACTCCAATATTTTCTTTCTTCGAAAAGGCACTATATTCAATAACCAGTCTTTTTGTGCCTCGCTTAAAATATCTAATGATTGAATAAAATCAGAATACCTTATTAAATCAAATTCAACTAACTTTTGGATACTTTGATTAAACTCATCTGTAAAGTTTTTACTAATATATGTTAACAAGTCTTTAGCTTTGACTTTTTTCTTTTCAAATATACCCGCCTTAACCTTTGTTTTCTCGGTATATTTGTTCATTTCTTGGGGATTCGAAACCATTTGCATGAGCTTTTCATCATCAAATCGAAAACCTAAGGAAACACCGTTATCATAAATGGGGGAGAACTTTGCTCCTGTTTCGAGAAATAGTAATTTCCAATTAAATGGGTGCCTATCTTGATTGCCAATAAGAATATCAAACAATTGCATATCTATAAATTCTGATTTTATGGCCTTCCAATATGCAAACTCCCTCATTATTTTGAATCCAGCATCAATAAGTTCCATGCCCTTCAATGAGGATTCTTGGAGCTTCGTATAATCATCTACTAGTGCTGATAATAAAACTCCGCCTTCTTCAGCCATTTTTGCATCATATTCTTTTACAAAATTTCGCAGAAGACATCCTCTTCTACCATTCCTTGTTACAATTTCCACATCCATCATTTCCAAACCAAATATAGCTCCAATTTCAGCAGCAATTAATTCTGTAATATCCTCCCAAGAAACTCCTTCTTTAAATTGTCGAGGATATTTTATAAGATAATGTATTTTCTCTGGAGATATCAATTCCTCTTTCTCCAATGTGCTTTTTCTACCATATCCGATCCGTTCCCAATCACTAACATCTCTCAACAATGCTAATCGTTCCTTTTTGTATAAATCTTATATTCATTTTAACATAAATTTGATACAAACTGTTCATCAGTAGTTCTGATTGAGTCAAGAGTTTGTGGGAGATTTTTTTCTCGACCGATTTTTTTGGTTATATATGGTTTTATAAAATCGTTATATGTAAGCGCTTTTACTTACTCTCATCCTGTAGGTATGTGCGTTTTCTCTCGTTTTAAAAACCTTTCAATGCTTGCAATGCCTCGTAAATCGGTGTCCCTGAAGATTGGCGAAGGTATGGGATGTTATCTCGTACCACTTCTGTCATTTGCGTTTGCACGCGCTTCAGTGCCTTTTTCACGATCGTTTCTCGTTTCGTTTCTTCTCGTTCTTCCACGCCATACATCACTCCATCGCGTGTCCGAATGAGTAACGTATCTTTTATCGCGACGATCGCTCGCAACATCGCTTCAATCCCTGCATCCCTCCAACTTCGACCGTTTTTACTTCGTTTCGCAAACACATGCATCGTTCCTTCCGCACTCCCCATCGCCCTCATGTTTGTCGTGTCAATCCCTTTTTCCTTCAACCATACGCGATAGTCACGTAAACATCCTGGTATCTCCTCGATTCGACGAACAAGCGCCTCGAGTTGCTTTTCCTTCTCCTCATGTTCTAACGTACCGATGGCACTTGTGAGTTCTCGTAACACACCTTCTTCATCCCATGATGCTAACTTCTTTCGAATCACCCGATATCTCGCATGACCTCGGAACAATTGACGAATCTCTCTTGCCACATGGAACCGATCAAGCTGAAAGTACCCCCTGTCCCCGAAATATTCTCGACACGCTGTAATCCATGGGGCTCCATCTCCATTGATGACCACCCAATCCTCAAACGGATCATAGCTGTATTCCTTCATCAGAAAATTCTCTACAGCTTCCCAAATCGGTTCATTCGTTTGATGAACCATATACCGTCGATTCACTAAGGATACGCGTTTCCCGTTTTTCTCCCATCCTTGGTGAATCGTGATGATCTTTTCTTCTTTTCCTTTGATGCGGCTTCGTTGACGTTTCACGTACAACCCGTCTGCTTCGATAAAAAACACGCGCCCTTTTTTCTCCATCGCACGGTGCCCTTCCACCTCTGCCTCGATGATGGACTGGCGAATCGTTTCGTGACTCATACATGCATACCCCACCAGCTTTTCAAGCGACTGCGCAGCCTGTCGATACGAAGAACCCGTCACGGCGAGATGAATCGCTGTCTCCTCTAATAGCGGACTCACTCCATGCGCCCCATCGAACTGGAGAAAGACATCGAGTAAAGACGTATACACCTTTTTTTCACGGTCAAAGTAGTAGTTTCGCTTCACTTCCACCTCTCCAAATAGCGTTTGGAGTCGGATCGTCCGCTTATCTTTGAGCGCATATCGTTTCTTGTCCCGCTGTTCTGCCAATGTGCGGTCGATCTCCTCCAACACCTGTTGAAGGAGATGACCATATTGTTTTTGCATATGTCTAAATAAAGACTGTTCGATCTCTTTTAATGTCAAGCCGTTTGTGATATAATCCTGCATGGGCTCCACTCCTTTCTTTGGTTGTATTTTTTTTTCACACTTACTACCTTACCAGGAGGAGAGCCCGTTTTTCATCTATTTTGCTTACATATCTGACAGGTTCCTTATTATACCAAATCAGGAACCTGTCTTTTTTTCTCCCACAAACATTTTACTCATACGGAGTTGCGAGAAGCACAAATAAAATGTCCATGCCTCTTTTTATGTACGGATATATACTCACTTCTGCTTTTTCTGTGTAGTTAATCCTAACCGTTTCGTTTTGCTTTATCAAAGAACGATTCTCTTGAGGACTAACACCCAATCTTTTCACCCCCGATTCCACAAAAAAATCATAAGCATCGTGCTTATGACTGTTGATGTTGTTGAATGATCCGCTCCATAAATTTTAATAAGTCATCCTTAATCTCTTCGTTTTGTAACCCAAACTCAATCGTCGTCTGAATAAACCCAAGCTTCTCCCCAACGTCGTAGCGTTTTCCTTCAAACTCATACGCAAACACGCGCTGGATTTCGTTTAGCTTTTGAATCGCGTCGGTCAGTTGAATTTCACCGCCGGCACCGGTTTCTTGTTTGTCTAGGAAGAGAAAAATTTCTGGCGTGAGTATGTACCGACCCATGATGGCTAAGTTCGATGGTGCAGTGCCTGGCGCTGGCTTTTCGACGAATTGTTTCACTTGATAGCGTCGTCCTTTTTTATCAAGTGGATCGATAATGCCGTATCGATGCGTTTCGTCATCAGCAACTTGTTTGACGCCGATGATCGAGCTATGCGTTTGTTCAAACTCGTTCATGAGCTGTTTTAAACAAGGGGTATCGGCTTGGACGATGTCGTCGCCTAACAGCACCGCAAACGGTTCATCGCCGATAAATTTGCGGGCGCACCAGACGGCATGGCCAAGTCCTTTCGGTTCTTTTTGACGAATGTAATGAATGTCGACTTTGGACGGTTCTTTTACTTTTTCAAGCAAGTCGTGTTTGTTGCTTTTTAGTAAAGCTTGTTCGAGCTCGAACGCATGGTCGAAATGGTCTTCAATTGCGCGTTTTCCTTTTCCTGTGACGATAATGATGTCTTCAATGCCTGATTCAATCGCTTCTTCGACGATGTATTGAATCGTCGGTTTATCGACAATCGGAAGCATTTCTTTCGGCATCGCTTTTGTCGCTGGTAAAAATCGTGTGCCGAGTCCGGCAGCTGGAATGATCGCTTTTCGTACTTTTTTCACATAGATCCCTCGCTTCCTAAACTGTACACCCACGTACATGTTATATATGCATAACATATACGTCGATGTACAAAAAAATAGCTCCCATTGGGAGTTAGTTTGGTAGACGTGTTTTTAAATTTAAAATTTCTTTTTCATGTTCGATCATTTTATCAAACATTACGTCGGATCTACGTTGCAAATAAGCAACCGTCACATCCATTGATTTTTTTATGCTTGTCAAATCATTTAGCACTAATGCTTGGTTGTTTTTTGATATGCGTAACTCTTCGAGAATCTTCTCCTGTGTCTGTTCCATATTTCCAAGTGACTGTTTCATTTCGCCCATATCATTTTCTAGCTTGTGTTGACCTGCTTGTAACTGTGCAACATCCTGTTGTAACGCTTGTTGACCTGCTTGTAATTGTGCAACATCTTGTTGTAACGCTTGTTGGCCTGCTTGTAACTGTGCGACGTCTTGTTGTAATGCTTGTTGACCTGCTTGTAATTGTGCAACATCTTGTTGTAATGCTTGTTGACCTGCTTGCAGTTGTGCGACGTCCTGTTGTAACGCTTGTTGGCCTGCTTGTAATTGTGCAACGTCTTGTTGTAACGCCTGTTGGCCTGCTTGTAACTGTGCGACGTCTTGTTGTAACGCTTGTTGGCCTGCTTGTAACTGTGCGACGTCTTGTTGTAATGCTTGTTGGCCTGCTTGTAACTGTGCGACGTCTTGTTGTAATGCTTGTTGGCCTGCTTGTAACTGTGCGACGTCTTGTTGAATTTGAGCAACTGTGCTCTCTAATGCTCGCTGGCCTACTTGTAGCTCTGTTACATCTTGCTGGATTTGAGCAACACTCTTTTCTAGTGCTTTTTGACCGCGTTGTAACTCTTGTTGCGTTTGTTCAACACGTTCTAATCGCTCATGAACAGGTTGCAGTTCTTCTTTTAACACAGAGCGAAGCAAAGCTTTTAATTCTTGGCTCATTCGTATCCCTCCTCTGCCGTTTCTCTCATTATAACACGGCAAAAAAGAGACATAAACAAAAAACAAGGTTAGCATTGGGCATCTAACCCACCCTCACACCGCACCATCGACGACAGGCGTCTAAGGTGGCAAGACCGTCATCGTCCCCACCCACAGCACAGCCGAGTGCCCCCGTTGATAACGGTAAGGAGACATCACCGAAACATGTAGACAACCGTCATTCGGTGTCTATCGAAAAAAGAAAGCTGATATCGACAAACGTACGAAACCAGCAAAGCATAACTAATCCACACGATGTATTGGGAACATATAAAACTTAGAAAATACCTAAAAACTTCTTCTTCTTAATTCGCTCTGGTGCATCTTTATACAACGTCTCGTTCGCGACAAGCAGTTCGGCGTTTTCACGGAAAACGTATACTGCTTGCGAGCCGAACTGTTTTTGAATGACGTCGTACGCTTCGCGCATATGGAATGTCCGTGACGTCGTATTATGTGCATCCGATGCGATTAAATGAGCTAAGTTCGCTTCGATGATTTGCAAGGAAAAATTCTTAATTTTTTTGCCGAACTTACCAGCGATACTTCCCGCAGTCAGCTGTGTCAATGCTCCTTTTTTCACAAGGTCATATAGCTTCGTTGGGTGCTCGATCAGCTCGCTATTTCGCTCCGGATGGGCGATAATAGGGACGAGACCTTGCAGCTGAATATCGAACAACAACTGCTCGGTGTAACGCGGAACGTGATTGCTTGGTAGCTCGATTAAAACGTACTTCGTTTCTGCGAGAGGTAAAATATCACCGTCTCGATAACCGTCTAGCCATTCCCCATAAATGCGTACTTCTTGCCCGGGTAAAACAGAAAGGGGAATGCGATGGTATTGCAACGCTTCATTCAATGCATAAACGTGTTCCATAATGGACGATTTATCGTTTTCAAACGCTCCATTGCGGTGATGGGGGGTGGCGATGATTGTTGTAATTCCCTCCGCAACAGCTGCTTTTGCCATCTCAATTGCATCAGCGAGCGTTTTCGCCCCGTCATCGACAGACGGCAAAATATGACTATGAACGTCAATCATCACAATCCCCCCTTTGATCTATCGACATGAAAGAAATTTTTCTCATATTTTTCGACAATTTCCTCGTATGTAATTCATACTAACATAGGAAAATCGTATTACGCAATATACAATTTTTGTCGAATTTTGTCTATTTGTTGCCGTAGTAATAGTAATAGCTACTTTCTTTTTGCTTCTTTTGATTCAGCACGACACCGAGCAGCTTTCCTTTTGCGTTAATGAGTAGTTCTTTCGCCTTTTGTGCAGCTTCAATTTCTGTCTTTCCACTATGGACAACAAGAATCGTTCCATCACATTGATTCGCTAAAATTTGCGCATCTGTCACCGCTAAAACGGGCGGTGTATCAAAAAGAACAACATTAAACTGATCATACGCTTCCGCTAATAGTTCTTCCATCGCAGAAGAACCAAGCAATTCAGCTGGGTTTGGTGGAATCGGACCGCTCGTTAACACGAATAAGTTTTCCACATCCGTTTCTTTCACCGCTGTTTGAAGTGTAGCTTGTTTCGTTAATACGTTCGTTAAACCGATGTAGTTATCTTTTCGAAACGTATAATGGATTGTCGGTTTACGTAAGTCGGCATCAATAAGAAGCACTTTTTTTCCTTGTTGCGCAAAAACGACCGCTAAATTGGCAACAGTTGTTGTTTTTCCTTCTGCAGGGGCAGAAGAGGTGACCATAATCGAGCGCAATGGACGATCAACGACAGAAAATTGAATGTTTGTTCGAATCGTCCGATATTGTTCAGAAATTGGCGATTTTGGATTTGTTTTTGTAATGAGTGAGCGCATTGTACGCTCAAATATTCGCTTTTTCTTTTTAAGAACCAACCGTCTCACCTCTTACTTGCTTTTTCGCTTGTAACGCTTTTGCTTCTTTTCCTTCTTCATCAATTGTTGTGACAGCTCCTAGCACAGGTAGCTCAAGCAATTTCTCGACGTCCTGTTCGTTTTTAATCGTATTATCTAAATATTCAAGTAAAAATGCTAAACCAACACCTGTCATCATGCCAACGACGAAAGCGATCGCCATGTTTAATAGCGGCTTTGGTTTCACCGGAACAGGTTGCTCTTTTACTTCTGCCTTTGCTAAAATGTTGACGTTATCAACGTTCATAATTTTCACGATTTCACGTTGAAACACGCTTGCAACGGTATTGGCAATATCAGCCGCCATATACGGATCGGGATCTTCGACTGTTACGTTAACAACTTGTGAATCTTTTTCGCTTGTGACGTTAATTTTTTCATTAAGCTCTTCAATCGACATATTTAAATCGAGTTCATCTTTTACAATATCTAAAATGGCTGGGCTTTTCATAATGACGTTATACGTATTAATAAGCTGCAAGTTCGTTTGAATTTCGCTAATGTTGTAGATTGGTTGTTCGTTTTTCGCTTGGTTGACGAGCAGTTGTGTTGATGCTTGATAAATTGGCGTCAACACAAAATAGCTAACGATCCCGCTTGTCATCGTCGCAATGACGGTAATCGCTACAATAAGCCACGCACGTTTGCGCAACGTCTGAAATAATTCTCGTAAGCTAATCGTCTCTTCCATGGCGTCCTCCTATAAAACACATATTTTCGACAAAAACGTTCACTAGCTTCATTATACCGACAAACAATTCCGTTTTTCTACCTTTTTTATAAAATTATTTCCACGAAAAAGAAAACCGACAGAGCCATGTTCTGCCGGTTAGTGAATGATTTCTTCGTCTTTTTCTTCTTGTGCAATGATTTGTTTCGCCTGTGCAATAATATTGTTCATTTCAGCAACCGTATAGTCGCGTTCTGGAAGCGGACGGTCATACGCTTGATAATATAAAATTTCTGCCAGCTTTCGTTGCTTTTCACTCGCTCGTTTCGTCAGCTTTTCTTTTTTTTTAATTCATGTTGGAGACGTTCGATATGATATTTTGCTTCTAGTTTACAGCCGTAAGGGAAATCATCGATGCCGAGCCGTTCAACGAGACGGTTAATTTCGGCAATTTGTTCGTCCGTTGGAGGTTCATTGACGAGCTGGTCAATAATTTCGTTAATGCGGTCGGCAAGTTGTTCATGAAAGTGTGGGTTTGTTTTAATCGTATCGTCTAATTCCGCAAACCATGTCGCTTCATTGTATAAATAATGACGCCATTGTTCCATGAACGCTGCAGCATCATATTTTGTTTCGTCCCAGCCGATTGTTGCCATATATTGTTCAAACACTTTTTTAATCGACAGCGTGATGTTCATCTTGATGCGATGAGGAAGCTGTTTTAACATATACAAAAACCCTCCATATAATAATCGTCAACCGTTAATGTACCATAAAAAAAGAATGTTGACAAAGTTGTTTTATAACTTTGTTACGTATTATAGGAAAGGAGGGAATAAAAAAACGTAAGAGGAATCCTCTTACGTTTATTCGTCCGTATTGTCTGCGTCATTCATATCTTCCGCATCTTCAACGGCGTCTTCTTCATCTGGCACAGCATCGTCTTCATCGTCACCGACGCCTTCATTTGTATCTTCGCCTGGTTGCATCTCTTCTTGATTGTTCATATCGTTATCGGTATCGTCGTTATTGCAACCGGTGATGACCATGATGGCGATGAGCGCGCTAAGTAGTTTGAGTAGCCATTTTGCTTTCATCTTCTGTCTCCTTTCTGTCTTATATGTAATCACTTATAACATGCCCAGAAAGGAGACGATTATGCATTATTTTTCACGAAACTTACGCAAGGAAGCCCCTGCCTTTAGGCACGGGGAGGAATTGCACCTTACGCAAGTTCCGCCACCCCCTTTCCATAAGCATATCCGTCAAATCGCTGAATGACTTGGACATATCTATAATTTATTCCTTGTGCGATACGCTTTCCGTCCTTGCCTTTAATATCGAAACTTCCAGTCTTTCTACATGCGACTTCGCCAAACCAAACGCCTTGATATTTCCCTCTTGGGACAACAGCCTTAACCATGTCCCCTGTTTGAAAACCAAAGAAGAATTTTTGTCTTGCAAGATAACCTCTTGGGAAGCCATATCTATCTAGGTTTGTACGAGAGCGACTACCACGCCCTTTTGCCTTGATAAATAACACTTCTTTTGTTTTGAAATATAAGTGATTTGTTGTGCTTTCGCCTACACAACAAGCGTCAAAATAATGTGTTTTCGGCAAGTCTAAACGAACACGATTCATTTTTGTTCGTGCACCTGTTCCACACTCGACATCTAATCCTGTCTGTTTTAACACTTCATACACTTTCCATCTTGTCGAGTTGATAGCACTTGCATCTTTTAATGATTCTTTGACTTGCTTTTGAATGTGCGGATACCCGAATTCTTCTGCGGTTTGACTTCCTTTGCGCTGATTACAGTCATGACAGGCAAGACATAGGTTATCCACTCGGTCTGTTCCACCTCTTGATTTTGGAATGATATGCTCCACTTCAAGTGGAACATTTTCTTTTCCGCAATAACAACACTTCCGCCCAAACTTTTCAAGCAAATACTCCCGTACTTCATATCCTTGTAGCGTGCCTTGTTGATACTCTACACCATTGATTTCAGGATTTCGCATGAGTTGCGTGTCGAATTTGGCATTTTCGTATGATATATACCCAATGGGGCATAACTTCTTTAGGCGGTTAACCCATGTTTGGATATTTTGCACACGACTCTCTAGTGATGACGGCAACCACCCCTCCTTTCGCTTGCGGTTCAGAAAGCGTGGTTTTCTGTATCTTGTTTTTCGATTTCGTCTTGCTCGACGAAAAGCACGCCTTTTATCTATTCTTTCCTTGATGTCTGTGCGATGGTCAAGTTGCCCTAACCATACCACTTCTTGTCCTCGCAAAATCGCTAATCCTGTATGCCTGCTTCCATAGTCGATTTTTAGCCGATATGTTGCTTTAATTTCTGATTCGTCTACTGATTTTTTCAAGATGATGGTAAATGGAAATCGCCTGTAAATCGCCGCCTTCCCTTGTTTCAACAGCTTTCTTGCAACTGCTTCGTGACAAGGAGCAAGCGGACGTTTGTTTGTGTCTAACACAAAAACCATAGGGTTCTCCCCTTTCCTCTGCATAAAGCAGGTCATATTCTCCTCGACCATGTTATAGATGCTTGTTATGTGCAAGACACTAGCGCTACCCACCACGCTTGTTTAACCTTGCACGACAGAGGAACGGGCTGGAGAAGCACCCGAACGTGTCATGACATCTATAACGTAGGCTCTGTTTCAAGCCTTGGTCTGGTCAACATGGGGCTTACAAGCCCATGACTTTAGTCATTGGGTTGTTGACCGAGCGCAAACATCATTTCTGTTTCGCATACGAGCTCACCATCGACTGTGGCGATGCCTTTTCCTTTGCCAATTGCACCTTTAAAACGAATCATTTCGACTTCTAATCGTAATTGATCGCCCGGCTTTACTTGCTTTTTAAAGCGGCAGTTATCAATGCCGGTGAAAAAGGCGAGGCGACCGCGGTTTTCTTCTTTCATTAACATCGCGACAGCTCCCACTTGCGCAAGTGCTTCGACGATTAATACGCCAGGCATGACCGGATATTCAGGAAAATGGCCGACGAAAAATTGTTCGTTGGCGCTCACGTTTTTTATGCCGACGGCGCGTTTTCCTTCTTCCACTTCAACAATGCGATCAACGAGTAAAAACGGATAGCGATGTGGAATAATTTGTTGAATTTGTTGAATATCAAGCATACGAATTCCTCCTTTTTGACCTCCTCCCCCACTTACCAAAAGGTTGAAGTGGGGGATTCCCACGTTTCACCTTCGGTGAGGGGGTTCATTGGTTACCGTTACCTCCATCTCATCCGCATGGAAACCTATGGTGTCCAGACGGTTCGACCTCATCGGCTAGGTGTCCAGCACGGTCATGTGCCTTGACAAGGGCATAGAATCCCTGTCAGCGGGTTACCCCGCAATGGATGGTCGTGTGCTAATCACGAAACTGGCGTTCACATCTGCCTGTTTTTTGTAGCCACACGAGCATGTATAGAGCGGTCCTCTTCGGTTCGTCTTTTTGACTTTTCCACATTGGAAACATCCTTGACTTGTTTTGTAAGGGTCAACGTATTCGACCTTCAACCCTTTTAATTTTGCTTTATATTGGATTTTGATTTCCAAATCGTAAAATGCCCACGAATGAATGTTTCTATTACTTTGTTTCCAATGTTTTTTCATTTTTCGAATACCGCTTAAATCTTCTAGTTTGATGGTTTTTGCTCCGATTTGCTCGGCAAATCGGATGATTTTTTTACTGATGACATGATTCCAATAATCGATGACTCGTTGTTCTTTATTTTCAAGCCGTTTTAACGCTTTCATATTCTTCGCTTTTTGAAGTTGTTTACGAAGACGGTGGTATTTTCTTCGAATATGTCCAAGATATCGACCGTTGAAGATTTTGTATTCTCCAGTTTGTCCACAACCTGCCACGGCAATCATGCGAAGTCCACGGTCAACCCCGACTGATTTTTCGGTTTCGTCTGTATTTTCCTTTTCTTTGACCGTCAAGGTAATCGAAAACGCAAAATACCAACGTTTTTTCTTTTCATACAGTTGACCGTTTCCTTTTTTGATGTCAATAATTTGTTCGAAGGATGAGTCATAATACTTGTTGGTTTTATCCATTTCCCCGTTTAACAAAAAATGAACCCAAAATGACGTATATTCGTTCGTTCGAACAGGGACATATTTCTCTAACGTCAATCTTCCTTCGATGGTGGGGATTCCGAGTTTTAAATACCCGTTATCATATCGAAAATGCCAGTTTTGATTGTTAAAGAGAATCGTTTGTTTTTCCTTAAAACGAGGAAAACTTTTTGTTTTTTGATTCTTTTTCCAATCATCATATCGACTTAAGGCGAGTTTTCTCGCTTCTTGTTGGGTCGTGGTTGGAAGAATACTATCCTGCTTTAAAAGTTTATCAATGTCGGTGACAGCGATTTTTGGATTTGTTCGTTTGATATCCACCGCACGGTTTAAGAGCCTTGAAAACTCATTTCTCATCGTTTGATACATCTCTTGTTTCAATTTGGTAGGTTCGAATAATGGCAGTTTAATCGTCATCGTGACCTCTTTCACAGTTTCACCTCCTCTTTATTAGGATATGCCAAAGACTACCATCCATTCAAGAGTATTTTGATTTTTTTTAAACAAAAAATGACCGATTCATCCCCCACTTATGGAAGTGGAGGGTCTTCTCTGTCAGTATGATAAAAAAACGGAAGGATCTCCCTTCCGCCTTTTTTTCAATGTATCACGTTTTGAAGTGGTCTGTCCACTACTGTTTTTCGATTAAATCGACAATATGTTGCCACGTCGCTGGTTTTAACGCATCCCATGCGTTTCCTTCGCCAATTACACCGTAGCCGACCATCGCTCCGATCATCCCACTTAACAGAACGAGAACGAACACGATCACTAAACGAAGCCAAATCGGAATAAGGCGACGGCGCGGACGGCGAAGCGAGCGTTTTTGTTTTTTTTCTTCCATAATGATTTCCCTCTCTACGAACGAATGCCGTTAATTAGCCCCATCATTTGATCCGATAGCGTAATCGCACGAGCGTTAAGCTGATATGACCGTTGCGTAATCATCAGTTCACTCATTTCTGTCGCTAGCTCCACGTTTGATTGTTCTAGGGCGTATTGTTGTAATGAAATGTCGTTGCGATTATTGCCAGCTAAGTTGATTGTTGCGTCTTCCACATTGAGCCCATTTGGGAAAGCAAAACGGTTATCGCCAAGCGCTTGCATAAGTTGCGGGCGGGTGATATATGATACCCCGATGTTTACCGTCTGCATGATGTCTCCGTTTGGCGCAATGAATTGCATCGTGCCGTTTTGGGTGACTTGAATGTCTTTAAAACCGTCGCGGACAGTAATCGGCTCGTCGTTTTCATTTAGCACCGCATAACCATCAGCTGTTACAACCATAAGTTCGTCTGGATTGTTTGCGGACGGGCTAAGGTAAAACGCACCATCGCGCGTATATTGAATGTCGCCATCGACGGCGATGCGGAAAAATTGCCCTTCTTTCGTCAAAGCGAGATCAAGTGGACGATCTGTTTTTACGATCGAACCTTGTTTCATTTGCATATAGGTGGACGCAACTTTTGCGCCGACACCGAGGCGGACACCTGCTGGCGTCAGACGAGGCGCTTCGTCCGTTTTTAGCAAGTTCGTAAACTGTTGGGCGAGCAATTCACCAAATACGGCATCGCGTTTTTTAAACCCGGTCGTATTGACGTTGGCGATATTATGGCTAATGACGTCTAGTTGTTGTTGTAGTTGGTTCATCGTGTTGGCGGCAGTAATCATTGACCGAAGCATCGTCATCCCCCTACCTTAAGCGGCCGATTTCGTTTGCCGCTTTGTCCATACTTTTATCATATGCTTGTAAAATTTTTTGGTTCGCTTCAAACGCTCGGTAAGCTGAAAGCATATCTGTCATCGCACGAGACAAATCGACGTTTGAACGTTCCATATATTGTTGACGAATTGTATACGTGTCAGCAGGCGGAAGTTCTTGTTCGGCTCGAAATAAACCGTTCCCTTCTTTCGTAAGCGTTTGCACATTTTCGGCATAAGCGATGCGAAGGCGAGCAATTTGTTCGCCGTCTTTTGTGATCGTTCCGTCTTCAAGTACAGTAAACTGTTCATCGCCCACTTGAATACGGTTGCCTGTTTCATCGAGCACGTACAAGCCGTCTGTCGTCGTTAAAAAACCGTCGGCATCGATCGTAAAATGACCGTTTCGTGTGTAGCGCACGTCGCCGGCTTCATTTTGTACTGTAAAAAACGATGTGCCTGTCCCATCGACAATCGCTACATCAGTGTTGTTTCCTGTTTCGCGTATATCTCCTTGCGCAAAGTTCGGCACAAGTTCTTGCACGTACACCCCTGTCGATAGCGGACCAATGTACGTCCGATCGCGCCATGTGAGTTTTTTTTCTGTCGGAATCGTTGTTTGTTGAATGCGGTGCATTAGCATCTCTGGAAAGGCTCGCAACGATGCTTGATCAGCTTTGTAGCCCGGCGTATTCGCATTTGCGATATTGTTCGTCATCATCTCGATGCGGCGTTGTTGTGAAAGCATGCCTGAGACTGCTGTATATAGTCCGCGAAACATAAAACTCCCCCTCACCGTTTTTACACTACTTTCATTATAAAAGAAATGTGGGGAAAAAGCGAATAGGTACCATTTCCCAATGGTACCTATACGGGTTGACGATATGGAGCTTTGTCGATGTTATCAAGCATTAATCCTGTGCCGATCGCTACACAGTCCATCGGATTTTCCGCAATAAAGACCGGTACTTTTAATTCTTGCGCAAGCAGTTGGTCGATGCCGTGAAGCAATGCCCCACCTCCTGTTAAGAAAACGCCGCGGTCAATAATGTCGGCTGATAGTTCTGGCGGTGTGCGCTCAAGGACGCTTTTTGCTGTTTGGACGATCGTATATACCGTTTCGCGTAGCGCCTTTTCAATTTCACCGGAGCGAATCGTAATCGTTCTTGGTAAGCCTGTTACTAAATCGCGGCCGCGAATGTCCATCGCTTCATCGCGCGCATTCGGGAAAACAGTCGCGATATTGATTTTAATTTCTTCCGCTGTTCGCTCACCGATTAGTAGTTTATATTCTCGTTTAATATAGTTTAAAATTTCTTGGTCAAATTTATCGCCCGCTACTTTAATGGATGCGGATGTGACGATATCACCCATCGATAATACTGCAACGTCCGTTGTGCCCCCACCGATGTCGATCACCATGTTCCCTGAAGGCTGGAAAATGTCCATTCCCGCACCGATCGCTGCCACTTTCGGCTCTTCTTCTAAATATACCTTTTTGCCTCCGCTTTTTTCCGCTGCTTCTTTAATCACTTTTCGTTCGACGGACGTAATGTTTGTTGGACAGCAAATTAAAATGCGCGGTTTAGCAAACCATCCTTTTAAATTGAGTTTGCTTAAAAAATGTTTCAACATCGCTTCCGTAATTTCAAAATCTGCAATCACCCCGTCTTTTAACGGACGAATGGCAACAATATGCCCAGGCGTGCGCCCAACCATGCGCCACGCTTCTTCCCCTACCGCTAACACCCGCTTTGTATGTTGATCAATCGCAACGACGGAAGGTTCGTTCAATACGATGCCTTTCCCTTTTACATAAATCAACACGTTCGCCGTGCCGAGATCGATGCCGATATCCCTTGCGAAAAACATATATGTTCCTCCTTGCCATTTCTCCTAATAAAATATTCTACCACAACGATAACGAAAAAGAGTACATTTTTCGCAAGGGGAACGAGAAATTTACGTCGCTTGCTCGGTTTCTTTTTTATACTTTTTCTTCGTTGCTTCTCCTCCACGCAAATGGCGAATGGATTTATGGTAATCTAAAATTTCTTTTACTTCATTCGCTAATTCGGGGTTAATTTCCGGGAGCCTCTCCGTTAAGTCTTTATGGACGGTGCTTTTAGACACACCGAACTCTTTCGCGATGACGCGAACGGTTTTTCTCGTCTCCACGATATACTTGCCAATCTTGATTGTACGCTCTTTGATGTAATCGTGCACACTGCTCGCCCTCCCTAAGTTGGATGTGAGAAGTGTGAAATGAGACGTATAAGGCGTTGATCGCAGTGGCGTTTACTCGCTCATAACAAAGTCGTCAAGCTCATCTATTAATCGTTCATCTCACCTCAAACACCCTCGTTGTTCAAGTTTGTAATAGTGTATTAGGAAGGAAGAAAATATATGCCATAAAAAAGCGAACAGATGAGCATTTTGCCCATCTGTTCATGTTCTTGCCATTCCGATCGAAGCATCTGGAACAGTACTTGACGGATCACTTTGTTGTTCATTCGTTTTTTCTTGATTCGTTTCTTGCTGTTCCGTTGTTTGTTGTTCTTTGTTTTCTAATGCGCTTAGCGGTTGATCGAAGTAAGCGACAGGGTTGACCGCTTGCCCATCTTTACGAATTTCGAAGTGGACGTGCACGCCTGCTTCTTTATTAAACTCGCTTGTGCCCGCTTTTGCGATCACTTGTCCTTGTTTTACTGTATCGCCTGTTTTCACCTGTACGTCTTTTAATGATTGATATACCGTTACAACGCCGCGATCATGTTGAATATGAACGATGTAGCCAAAGAGCGGATCTTTCTCCGCTTTAATGACCGTTCCGCTTAACGATGCGGTCACATCAAAGCTTTCGCCGTTTTTCATCGCGATGTCGACACCTTTGTTCGGATAATATTCATCATTATAAGAGACGAGAGCAGCTTCTTGTTCTTCGGCTGATGCTTGAAAATCGTAAAATGGTTTAGCGATTTCAACAGCGTTTGGATCAAGGACAGGCATAATGATTTGTTCAACCGCTTGTTGTACCGGAACAGATTCTTGTTCATTCACCGCCGTTCCTTGTTCTGTTTGCTCATCAACAGGCGGTTGGACGATGTCGTTTGTTTTGCTTTGGAACCAAAGCACACCTGTTAAAATGAGCGCTGCGCTTAACAAATAAACGGAAGGAACAACCCAACGTTTACGGAACAACTTTGAAACTTTTTTGTTTTCTTCTTTCATGTTCATCACCTCAGCAACCATTGTGAACAGAAAGAAGCGCATTTATACACGTAAAAATAAAAAAATTTGCCGCTTCAAAATTTTGAAGCGACAAGTGAAAGATCGTGAATTTGTACCCCTTGATAATAATATGTGACAATCTCTTTATACGTTTTTCCTTGTTTCGCTAAAAAGTTCGCACCGTATTGACTCATCCCGACGCCGTGACCGTATCCTTTTGTCGTAATGACGATGTTATTTCCTTTCCTCTCCCACGTAAAATCAGTTGATTTTAACTGCAGCTTTTCGCGCACGTCACGGCCAGTGAGCTGTTTCCCGTTAATATCAACAAGAGCGACGCGTTTTCCCGGCGTGCGTGCAAGCACTTTGCCAACGGATCCGTCTTTTGGCAGTTTCACACCGAGCCGTTGTTCAAATTCGCGAACGGATATTGTCATTTGTTCGTAAAACTTTGGCGACTGTTCATCCCACGGGCTTTCAACGCTCGTTAAATACGGAAACGCGTTTTGCCAATACGCTTCTGAGTTTTCCGTATAGCCATTGCTTGTCGAAAAAAACGCCGCTTCAATCGGCTCGTTGTTGTACGTTAAAATTTGCCCTCTCGTTGCCTCGACCGCTTCTTTAATTTTTTTCATTTTCCATTCGTAACTCATGCCCCATAGTTGTTTTAACTGTTCTTCGTTATAATACACTTGATGCATGACCGTATCGGTGACGTTCGCCCCTTCTGGCAGTTCAATCGTCTGTTTATGCATAAGCTGTTTAACAATGTACGTCCTTGCGGTAAGCGCTTGTGCTTTTAGCGCTTCCATTTCAAATTCCGCTGGCATTTCTGCCGCTACGACGCCGATGACATATTGTTCAAGCGGAAGCCGTTCGACTTTCTTTTCTTTACTTCGGTATACCGCCACTTCCACGATCGGTTCATCGCGCGCTTGAACGTGCTTCGGTTCGGCCGAAAGGGGTATGCTCTGCTTTTCCCCAAACGCTAAAACGACTAACGCAGGAATAAGTAAAATAAGTGTAAATAGTGTTATTGTTGCGATGATCCATTGTCGCAATCCGATCCCCCCTTTGTCATTACTAAACTGTATGCGAGGGGACAAGCATATATGCAAAAAACGACCATTCGCCTCCGCAAACGGTCGCTTTTATGTTCATCCAACGTCTGTCATTTGTGTTTGTGCCGTATCGACATCCTCGCGGACACGCTCGATGTCAGCACCTAGAGCGGCTAACTTTTCATGAAAACGAACGTAACCGCGATCTAAATGCTTCAGCTCCGTTACGCGCGTATATCCTTCCGCCGCTAGCCCGGCTAAAATAAGCGCAGCAGCTGCACGCAAGTCCGTTGCGGCTACTTCCGCCCCTTGCAAGTTGCATGGGCCATTAATGATGACCGAACGGCCTTCAATTTTCATGTCAGCATTCATGCGACGAAATTCTTCGACGTGCATAAAGCGTTTTTCAAATACCGTTTCGGTTACCATGCTTGTGCCTTCTGCTTTCATCAATAGCGCCATCATTTGTGATTGCATATCTGTTGGAAAGCCGGGATGCGGCATCGTTTTGACGTCTACCGCTTTTAATTTGTCTGGCGCAATGACGCGCAAACCGTTATCTTCTTCAACGATCGTGACACCCATTTCCTCGAGCTTTGCGATTAACGACGTTAAATGTTCTGGCACCGCACCTTGTACAAGGACGTTTCCGCCTGTAATGGCAGCGGCAATCATAAACGTTCCGGCTTCAATGCGATCAGGAATAACTGTATGCTCGGCACCATATAATGTAGTAACACCGTCAATGCGAATCGTGCCTGTTCCAGCCCCGCGCACTTTCGCACCCATGGCGTTTAAAAAGTTTGCCAAGTCAACGATTTCTGGTTCTTTCGCACAGTTTTCAATGATCGTTGTGCCTTCAGCTAACACGGCCGCCATCATAATGTTTTCCGTCGCACCAACGCTCGGGAAGTCTAAATAAATTTTCGCACCGCGCAATTTTCCATTCACTTCTGCGTCGATAAAACCGTTGCCGATTTTCACCGTTGCACCCATCGCTTCAAATCCTTTTAAATGTTGGTCAATCGGTCGTGAGCCGATCGCACAGCCGCCCGGTAGCGCCACGCGCGCGCGGCCTTTACGCGCAAGCAACGGTCCCATCACTAATACAGATGCGCGCATTTTTCGTACATATTCAAAAGGTGCTTCAATCGTTAGCTCTCCAGATGCATCAACGACAATTTTGTTGTTGCCAACCGTTACGTCCGCTTGTAAATGACGCAACACTTCACTAATCGTATATACATCGGAGAGTTCAGGTACATCGTAAATGACGCTCTTTCCTTCACTCGCTAATAATGTTGCGGCGATGACAGGCAACACAGCGTTTTTCGCACCTTCCACTTTCACTGTGCCACTCAACCGCTTCCCGCCGCGGACGATGATTTTTTCCAAGGCATTCCCCTCCGCGTCCAAAGTCTCTATATTAATATTCAGATGTAATGATTGGGGTGCCAATGACAACGGTCGTTCGCGCGCCCAATCCGTTTTGTCGTAACGCCAGTTGAAGATTCATTTGTTGTTGTCCGACAGAAAGTGATGTCTTCCACTGCTCAGTATATGCTGAGAGGGAGACAAATGTCTCTTCACGCAATGATTCGATCGGTTGCGCTTGAAATGAAGCAAGCAAGCGAACCGCCTTGTCAAACAAAACACCTTTCATCTTACCATCGAATTCCCCTGTAATACAAGTAAAAAATGTAGGTTTTTCGAATAATTTTGTCGTTTGTCGGACGAGCGTGCGTTCGAGTTGTTTATTCCACGTTGAACCGGTTGCTTCGTATAAAACAAGGACAGCTGGATGATGAGCGTTCGTGATAAGTTGAATCGTTTCAACGTAAGCGGAGGTTTCACGTTTGCCAATCATCTTGTGCGGTTCAACCGTCCAACGAAAAGAGGACCATGTTCTCACGTATTGTTGGATCCAGTTGTGAGGGTCTGTCGTGAGCACTTGCTCTTTGGCGTAGACGTTCCATCGTTTGAGGTAAATATGATGAGCGTCAAATACGCCGAGCATGTCGTTTATTTTCGTTATTTCTCTTTCGACACGTTCACCATCATACATCCGATAACCACTTAATAACAAACAAAAAATAACGAGTGCCAACCATCTTTTTCTCATCTTTTTTCCCCTTCCTCTCCTTAGCTTTATTGTTGCCAGATCGGAAGGGAACATACGTGAAAAAAATCGACAACGCTCGCGTTTAAAGTAAAAATGGCAACTGACGCGACCAGCGTAAATAATCTAAAAAGAAGTTGCTCACTAATGAGCCAATAGCAATCGTAATTAAAATGTAAAAGACGCGCGCTTGAATGATACGATTTGGTTTGAAAATGACTTCAAGTCGAACCGCTTGTAACGTCCACCACGTCACCGTAATAAAAAATAAATGAGAAAGTAAACTAATTAACGCCTCTTGTCCAAATACTTCCACGTTTATTCCTCCTTTCACAAAAGAAAATGGAAGGGTAAACCCCTTCCATTATACGTCTTATTGAAGAAAATCGCTAAAATGTTCAAACGGTGCAAGGAAATCGTAAGCGATGTTTGGAAACACCCCTAATAAAACGGTGCCGATGACACAAATAACGACAACCGCAATGACCCCAGGTGGCCACTCTAATCGGTGCGTATGTTCGACTGGTCGGAAAAACATTTGGACGAAAATTCCAAAGTAATATACGTAAGAGATGACCGTTGTGATCACCATAATCGACGCGAGCACATAATGAGCAGGCTCGACGATAAACGCCCCGAGGAAAATATTCATTTTCCCGATAAATCCAGCTGTCCCTGGGATACCTGCAAGCGATAGTAAAAAGATTGTCATCGCAATCGCCATAAGCGGCGAGCGGCGGTACAAACCGGCAAATATGCTTATATCTTCATCATCATGATGTTGAGAAACGACTTGCAAAATAGCAAATGCACCGATCGTCATAAATACATATGCTAATAAGTAAAACCAAATCGCTTCAAACATAAACATCGACAAGCTCGCAAAAGCAACTAATACATATCCAGCATGCGCCACGCTTGAATATGCGAGCATACGCTTCACGTTTCGTTGTCGAAGGGCAATCGTATTGCCGATAATCATCGTTGCTCCTGCTAAAAAAGCGATATATGGCGCAAGCGTCATCAACATGGAAGCGGAACTTCCGGCTGGCGTTTGCGCAAAGACGGAAACAATGACGCGCAACACGATGACAAATCCAGCTGTTTTAGAAACAACGCTTAAAAACGAAACAACGGGCGTCGTTGCACCTTGATATACATCAGGCGCCCACATATGAAACGGAGCGGATGCTAATTTAAACGATAATCCAACAAACGTGAGCAAAAAGGCGAGCGATAAAACGTATTGATGATTTTCATCGGACGTACTCGCAAGTTGTACGGCAATTTCTTTTATATTTGTCGACCCGGTAAAGCCAAATATGTAGCTCATTCCGAACAACGTAATGGCTGTTGCGATACTTCCTGTAATGACGTATTTCAACGCCGCTTCATTCGCTAACGTATGTTTTTTCCGAATGGCGACGAGAATATAAGAGGAAATCGACAATAGTTCAAGACCGACAAACAATGTAATGAGATCGCCGCTTGATGCCATCATCATCGCGCCGAGAAGCGCCGTTAAAAATAAGTAATAAAATTCGCCACGGTAGGCGATGCGCTCATTCGGTTCGTAATGAATCGCAAGAAGTAACACGAGCGCACTACCGATGAGCAATAACGCTTTAAACGATTTCGCAAACGAATCGAGGCGAAACGTATCATCTAAAATGGATGTAACATCACTCGTCCATAACCCAAGCAACGATACGAACGAAACGGCGACGCCAACGAAAGCAAATAAGCCAAGCAGCTGCCGATTGCGATTTTCTGGAATAAATAGGTCGATGAGCGAGAGCGCGACGGCTACGCCGAGAATAATAAATTCCGGCATCATGACGCCCCATTGATAACTAAGTAATGTTTCAAAATCCATCTCATCAACCCCCTAACCCGTTCATCATCGTTTCAATCGTCGTCTGCAGCGGCATCGCCAACACGTTCGGATATACCCCGATGATGATAATGAGTAACAGTAAACTAATGGCTGGCACCCATTCGATACCACGTAAATCGCGAACGCTCGTCACCGCTGTTTGCCCAAACGTCATATGAAGTACAGCTCGCAACAAATATACCGCGGTCATAATAATACCGAGCGTACCGATCGCAGCGAGCCAAGGCTCGGCTTGAAATGCACCAACGAACGCCATAAACTCGCTAATAAATCCTGACGTCCCCGGCAACCCAAGCGAAGCCATCGCTCCAGCAAGAATAAATCCTGATGCATACGGCATCGTCTTCGCTAACCCTCCTAAACGAGCAAGCGTTGTTGTACGCGTTCTTTCGTACATGACCCCGACGAAGAAGAATAAGAACGCCGCGATAAATCCGTGTGACACCGCTTGGAAAATAGCTCCTTGTATTCCTGCCTCGTTTAGCGAACCAAGACCGATCAATACAATCCCCATATGTGACACACTCGAGTAAGCAAGTACCATTTTAAAATCGGTTTGTCTAAGTGCTAAAAACGCACCATACAATAAATTTACAACTCCTAAAACGATGAGCCATGTCGAAAATTGCTGGAATTGCCCAGGAAATAATCCGAGGGCGATACGAACGAGACCAAAAGCACCAATTTTCAACAAAACCCCTGCGTGCAGCATGACGACAGACGGCGGCGCTTGTACGTGCACGCGCAACATCCAACGATGGAGCGGCACGATCGGCAATTTTACCCCAAATGCAACAAGCAAGGCGATAAACAATCCGTAACGAAGATCGTCGGAAATTGGCGAAATCGTTTGTACCGATGAGTTAGTTAATATGTAACGCAACTCTGCTATATTCGATGTACCGGTACGTGCAAACAATACCGCAATGACGATCAATAAGACGGCTGAACCAAGACCGTTATAGATTAAATAGCTGTACGCTGCTTTTTCTTTTTCGAAATATCCCCATTTTCCGATTAAGAAAAACATCGGAATGAGCGTCAATTCGAAAAAGATGAAAAAGAGAACGAGGTTGCTTGCCGCAAATACGCCGAGCATACCGATTTCAAGCAGTAAAAATAGTTGAAAATATCCTTTCCATTCTTTTTGAATAGACGTAGAAGCAATCGCCGCAAGCGTCGCTAAAATTGTCGTTAACACGATCATCACGAGCGCAAAACCGTCGACGTGCAGTTCGTACGCGACCGTAAAATCCGTTTCTTTCAAAAACGGAAACTCGCCAAATTGAATCCACGATCGCTTTTCCGATAACTTGCTTATATCATAGCCGTTTCGATATTGCCAAAACGCAAACAGCGATAAACATAACGATGGCAGCGTCGCTAACACGCCGAGCCATTTGATCGCTTTTTCTTGTTCTTTCGGAAAGAGCGAAAGAACGAGTATGCCTAAAAGCGGGGAGAAAATTAAGAGCGATAAAAAGTATGGCTGCATTATAAATACCCCCCTGTCACCGCAAAAATGACGACGAGAATCGCTAAAGCGACAATCGTTACTGTGCCGTACATTTGTACTTGACCGTTTTGTAGACGCGAACCGATTCGTCCGATACCGCGCGTAGCTGCTGCAAGCGACCGAGCTATTCCTTCGACGAGGAAACGATCGATGTATTCAAACAACAAGCTGATGAATGCGGTCGCGCGCGTGACAGTCAGTCCGTAAAACTCGTCGACGTAATATTTATTCATAAGCACGTTGTACGTCATTGGGAAACGTGACGATAGCCAGTCGCGCGCAATCGCACGTTTGCCATATATGAGCCACGCAAAAGCCATGCCACATAAAGAAACAACAGTCGCAACAATCATAATCCAGCTCGGTCCTTCCGCATGTGCATGCCAGTTCGTTCCTTCCGTCAACCATTCGCCTAAAAACGCTCCCCACGGTGTTTGGACGTAGCCAGAAACGACAGCAAGCACGCCGAGCACAATCATCGGAAGCACCATAACCATTGGTGATTCGTGAACGTCGTGGACGTTCGTTCGCGCTTCCCCTGCAAATACAAGGAAAAATAAGCGGAACATATAAAACGCTGTGAAAAAGGCCGCAATAACAGCAACAACAAATAGACCGACATGTCCGTGCGTCCACGTGGCAATTAAAATTTCATCTTTGCTGAAAAAGCCTGAGAACAACGGAAACCCGCTAATCGCTAACGTTCCGATTAAAAAGAGTGGAGCGGTCCATTTCATTTTTTTCCATAATCCGCCCATTTGTTCAATGTTTTGCGTATGCACCGCATGAATGACGCTACCTGCAGCTAAAAAGAGGAGCGCTTTAAAAAAGGCGTGCGTCATTAAATGAAAGACACCTGCAACATAACCTGCGGAACCGAGCGCTAACATCATATAGCCAAGCTGGCTGACGGTGGAATATGCAAGCACGCGTTTAATGTCCGTTTGCACAAGACCGATCGATGCCGCAAAAATAGCGGTAAATCCTCCAACGTAAGCGACGGTCGTCATCGCTGTTTCACTCGCTTCATAAAGCGGGAACAATGTCGCCACTAAATATACCCCAGCCGCGACCATCGTTGCAGCGTGAATTAACGCTGATACAGGCGTTGGACCTTCCATCGCATCCGGAAGCCACGTATGAAGCGGAAATTGACCTGATTTTCCGACAGCGCCAATAAAAATAAGAATGGCGCTTAACGTGATGATTGTAGTCGATATATTTCCGTTTTGTAACGCGGCAAAAATGGCTTCATATTCAAAGCTGCCTACTTCAAGGAATAATAAAATCATGCCGATCAGCAAGCCGACATCCCCGATGCGCGTCATAATAAACGCTTTTTTCGCTGCAGCTTTTGCTTCTTCTTTGTAAAAATAAAATCCGATCAATAAGAACGAGCCGAGACCGACAAGCTCCCAAAAGATATACGTTTGCAGTAAGTTTGGTGATACGACGAGCCCGAGCATCGCAAATGTAAACAAGCCTAAATATGCGTAAAATACCGGAAAGCGCTCATCACCGTGCATATATCCTTTCGCATACGTATGTACGAGAAAACTAACAAGCGACACAACAACGAGCATTAATGCATTTAATGCGTTCACTTCAAAGCCGACCGTTATATCCACATCCCCGATTGTTAGCCATGTGTATGCTTGTTTATATGTTGATGCCGTCCATCGCTCATACAACGTTCCGAGAGCCAAAACGAGCGAAAGAAACGTCAACAACATCCCGACATACGCGCTTCGTTCTTTTAACTGCTTGCCAACGACAAGCAGCACAACAAACGATACGAACGGAAAAAGCGGTATGAGCCATGCGTTTTCCATCATCGTTCAATCATCCCCTTTTTCAGGTGCATTTATATATAACCCCTTTGTTTCCCATCCTTTATCGTTTCATCGAATCGACTTCATCAATATGAATCGTTTTGCGATTGCGGTATAGCGCAATTAAAATGGCTAATCCAACCGCTGCTTCTGCCGCTGCAACAGTAATCGTAAAGAGCGAAAACACTTGCCCTGTAATGCCTGGGTTTACGCCGTACTTGCTAAATGCGACTAAATTGACGTTTACAGCATTTAACATAAGTTCAATGCAAATGAGCACGATTACTGTATTGCGTTTTGTTAGCGCCCCATACAACCCGATGCAAAATAACAGAAGCGCAAATACGAGATAGGCGGATAACGGTACGCTCATTCTCCCGCCTCCTTATCATCTTTTTTCGCTAAAATGACCGCGCCAACGAGAGCAACGAGCAATAATACAGATGTCAGTTCAAACGGAATGACATATTTCGAATACATCGCAATTCCGATTTGTTCCGTATTTTTGTCATGAAGTCCAACCGCTTCCGTACCGAAATCAAGCGTGCGAATGCCGATGTACATAACCGCACCGAATGCTACCGTACCGAGCAACGCGAGCGCTTTACGAAGCGGGCTTCCTGTCGATTGTCCGTCATCTTGGTGGCGCGTCAACATAATGCCAAATAACATAATGATTGTAATGGCGCCAGAGTAAATAAGCACTTGAACAGCTGCGACAAATTCAGCTGATAAAAGTACGTAAATGCCGGCGAGACTGACGAACGTAAATACAAGGGCGACGACCATATGGACGACTTTGTTTAAATTTAACATAAAAATGCCGCCGCCAAGCGCAATGAGCGCAAGAACGAAAAACGCAATATATTGTCCACTCATGGCTTATTCACCTTCCGCACGTTCGTATCGTTTTCATCAAGCCACGTTAAATCTTTAAATAACTCATCGCGGCTATATTCCGCTAATTCAAAGTTGTTCGTCATGACAATCGCCTCTGTTGGACACACTTCGGTACATAAATCGCATAAAATGCAAATTTCAAAGTTAATGTCGTACGTATCAATAATTTTTCCTTTTTTCGTCGGGTCCGGATGCTTTTTGCCCGTCAATTGAATACAGTCGGTCGGGCAAATGTTTGCGCACTGGTTGCAAACGATACATTTTTCCGGATAAAACTTTTGAATGCCGCGAAAGCGATCCGGAAGCGGAAGCGGTTCGTTCGGATAATCGTACGTCACTTTTTCTTTTGTTAAGTTTTTCAGCGTATACGCTAATCCTTTCATTAAACCGAGCATTTCTGCCCACCCACCTTTTTATTTAAAAAAATAGTTGTTTCACAAGAGCTGTCACAAAAATGTTGACGAGCGCAACTGGCAATAACACTTTCCAGCCAAACTCCATCAATTGATCGGCACGCACACGCGGAAACGTAATGCGGAACCAAATGAATAAAAAGACGACTAAACTAAACTTTAACGCAAACCAAACCGCTCCTGGAATAAAATCGAGAAACGGAAGCGGATGCCATCCCCCTAAGAAAAGAACAGTTGTTAAAGCTGCCATCGCAAAAAAGTATACGTACTCTGCAAGCATGAAAAACGCCCAACGGAAGCCAGAATATTCAACATGGAATCCTGCAACAAGCTCCGATTCTGCTTCCGGCAAGTCAAATGGCGTCCGGTTTAACTCTGCCACAGCGGCGATGAGGAAAACGAGAAATCCGATCGGCTGCGCGATAATAAACCAAACATCTTTTTGCGCCTCGACAATGTCGTTTAAGTTTAAACTTCCCGCCAACAAAATGACACCGATGACAGACATGACGAGAGGCACTTCGTATGAAATCATTTGCGCAGCTGCGCGCATGCCTCCAAGTAGCGCATATTTGTTGTTCGATGCCCACGCACCTGTCACGACCCCGATTGTCGTTAATCCGGAAACAGCGATGTAATACAATAGCCCTACGCCAATGTCAGCAAATTGCAACGCATCGGTAAACGGCAGTGCGGCAAGCACCATAAACGCAGGGGCAAACGCGATGACCGGTGCTAAAATAAACAACGGGCGATCGGCTGCTTTTGGAATCGTATCTTCTTTTAACAATAGCTTTAACACGTCAGCCACCGTTTGCAGCAACCCCCAGCGTCCTCCAACTTGGTTCGGACCGATACGGCCTTGCATAAATCCCATCACTTTTCGTTCCGCTAAAATGCCATACGTGACAAATCCTAATACAACGAGCAATAGTCCAACGCCAATCGCAAAGAAAATGGCGACATTCGTCCAGCTTGGCGTCGACTGCAAAAGTTGTTCCATCATCATCCATCGACCTCCCCAAGCACGATATCAATCGCGCCAAGTATCGCAATTAAATTTGCGATATTTTCCCCTTTTAATAGTTTCGGAAGGATTTGTAAATTGTAAAATGACGGTCGACGGAATTTTAAGCGGTACGGCTCTTTTTTCCCGTCGCTCGCAATGTAGCACCCAATTTCTCCGCGCGGCGACTCGATGCGCACATACGCCTCGCCCGGTGGCGCTTTAATAATTTTCGGCACTTTCGCCATAATTTCACCGCCATCCGGAAACTGTTCACACGCCTGTTCAATAATGCGGAGCGATTGCTCAATTTCAGCAAGACGGCATTCATAACGGGCGAAGCAATCACCTTCCGTACGAACAGGCACGTCAAAATCAAATCGGTCGTAAATAGAATACGGCTCATCTTTTCGTAAATCCCATTTTACACCTGTACAACGCAAATTGACCCCACTTAATGAATATGCTAACGCTTCTTCTTTCGTATACTTTCCGACTCCGATGACGCGATTGCGGAAAATTTCATTTCCTGTAACGAGCTCATGATAGCCTTCTAGTTGCTTGCGCATATATGGAACGAACTGTTTCACTTTGTCGATCCATCCATCTGGCGCATCCCATTTCACGCCGCCGACACGCATGTAGTTAAACGTTAGGCGCGCGCCTGATAGTTCGTTTAATAAATTAATAATCATTTCCCGCTCACGAAACGCATATAAAAACGGGCTGACTGCACCAATATCAAGCAAATACGTACCCCACCAAACGAGATGGCTCGCAATGCGGCCAAGCTCCATCGCTAAAACACGTAAATATTCTGCGCGCTCTGGCACTTCAATACCCATCATCGTTTCTACTGCGTGACAAATAACGTAATTGTTCGTCATCGCCGATAAATAGTCCATGCGATCTGTGTACGGAATGATTTGTGTATACTGCAAATTTTCCGCAATTTTTTCTGTCCCGCGATGAAGATAACCGATGACGGGAGTCGCTTCTTTAATTATTTCCCCATCAATTTTCAGCACGAGGCGAAACACGCCATGCGTGCTCGGATGTTGCGGTCCGACGTTTAAAAGCATCTCCTCTGTTCTCAGCACGCTCTAACCCTCCATATCGTACGGTTCGTAATCTTTCCGGAGCGGATAGCCGACCCAATTTTCCCCTAAGAAAATGCGAATGAGGTTTGGATGGCCTTCAAAACGAATGCCAAGTAAATCGTACGCTTCGCACTCTGGCCAATTTGCCCCTGGCCAAAGCGGAACAAGCGAGTCAATGACCGGATTGTCGCGATCTATTTTTACTTTCAACGCAACGGACTGGCGATTTTTATAAGAATACAAGTGCACGTACACTTCCATATGTGTTTGAAAATCCGTTCCGTGCAACTCCGATAAATAATCAAAACTTAGCTGCTCATTATATTTTAAAAACTCAGCCACTTTAAAATATGTATCTTTTTTCACAACGAGTGTCGGTACGTCTTTCGACAAACGATTGATGTAAGCGTTTTCTAACACGTCTTTTCCGAGATGTTGTTCAATCACTTTGACGTATTTGTCGAGATATGGCTGATTTGGCGACGGTGTTTCCTCTTTTTGTTCAGCGACATCTGCATTTTTTGCTTTTGCTGCTGCTGCAGCTTTCGCTTTCGCTGCTGCTGCCGCTTTTTTCTTCGCTAATTCTTCTTCGCTTAAGTCCCCTGTCTCTGCTGCTTTTTGTTTCGCCAATGCTGCGGCTTTCGCTTTCGCTGCTGCTGCTTTTTTCTTCGCAAGCGCAACATCATCTTCCTGTTCGAGCGTCGGCTCAGTTTGTTCGGCTGCTTGTTTTGCTGCCAATCTCTCTTTTGCTAATTGTTTCGCCCGTTCGGCCGCTTCTCTTTTTAGTTGCTGTAAATCTTTTTCATCGCTCATTTACAGCACCCTCTTTCCTGTTTTTGCTTCATAGCGAATCTTCTCTTTTAACTTATTAATGCCATAAATAAGGGCAGCTGGGTTTGGCGGACAGCCCGGAATATATACATCAACAGGGACGATTTGATCGACACCTTTGACGACGCAATACGACTTCACGTACGGACCACCTGCAGTTGCGCATGATCCCATCGCAATGACCCATTTCGGTTCAGGCATTTGATCGTACAAGCGGCGAACAATTGGCGCCATTTTTTTCGTGACTGTACCTGAAACGATCATGACATCAGATTGACGAGGTGACGTACGGAAAAAAGATCCAAAGCGATCTAAATCGTAATGTGAAGAACCGACTCCCATCATTTCAATCGCACAACAGGCAAGACCAAACGTGAGTGGCCATAACGAGTTGCTGCGCGCCCATGCTTTTAACTGTTCTAATGTCGTTAAAAACACATTGCGGCGCATTTCTTCCATTTCCTGATCTGATACGTTCAACAATTTTACATCCATTTTAACACCTTCTTCTTCCAAGCATACACAAGCCCAATCAACAACATGACGACGAAAATAAGCATTTCGATGATGGCAAATGCACCGAGCTTTTCAAATGCCACCGCCCACGGATATAAGAATACAGTTTCTACATCAAAAATGACGAACAGCAACGCAAAGATGTAATATCTCACGTTAAATTGCACGCGCGAATCGTGGAATGGATCCAATCCGCTTTCGTATGTCGTTTGCTTCGCTGCATTTGGCGCATGTGGACGAAGAAAACGTCCTGCTGTGAGCGCAACGATCGGAAGTAAAATACCTAAACAAAGAAACACAAAGACGACTACATAACTGTTTACATAAACGTTCAACGATGCCCCACCCCTTTGTGACTTTATACACATTTTTCGAAAACGTCACACTATTAAGACTGTAACCGATAACATTATATCACTTCTTCACATATGTGTCGATAAAACTTGTTCCAAAAACAAGAAAAACACCCCCCTCTTTCTAATAACAAAAAACCCTAAGAGACGATGCTCTTAGGGTTAAAAGTTGCGATTCGCGACATTTAAACGGTTGAGCGCGCGACGTAAAGCTAGCTCAGCCCGCTTATGATCAATATCTTCTTGTTTTGCTTGCAGACGGCGTTCAGCCCGCTCTTTCGCCGCTTTTGCACGCGCCACATCAATATCTTCTGCTCGTTCCGCTGCTTGCGCCAAAATCGTGACGCGATCAGGGCGAACTTCTAAAAAGCCACCGCTCACCGCGACAAGCTCAGTTGCGTTTCCTTTTTTCAAACGAACTGCGCCAATCTCTAGCGGTGCGACCATCGGAATGTGCCCTGGCAACACGCCGAGTTCGCCGCTTTGCGCTTTAGCGCTCACCATTTCCACATCCGCTTCATATACTGGGCCGTCCGGAGTTACGACACTGACTTTAATCGTCTTCATGGAAAATCCTCCTCGGTCCCTTATTAAACTTCTACGCCCATTTTTCTCGCTTTTTCAATTACTTCTTCAATACGGCCGACTAAGCGGAACGCATCTTCTGGAAGATGGTCATATTTTCCTTCCAAAATTTCTTTAAAGCCACGAACTGTCTCTTTTACAGGAACGTATGAACCTGGTTGTCCTGTAAACTGTTCAGCAACGTGAAAGTTTTGCGACAAGAAGAACTGAATGCGACGAGCGCGATGAACGACAAGTTTATCTTCTTCTGAAAGCTCATCCATACCGAGAATCGCAATAATGTCTTGCAATTCTTTATAGCGTTGCAACGTTTGTTGTACTTTACGAGCAACTTGGTAATGCTCTTCTCCAACAATCTCAGGAGAAAGCGCACGAGATGTTGATGCAAGCGGGTCTACCGCTGGGTAAATACCCATCTCAGATAATTTACGCTCTAAGTTTGTCGTTGCATCTAAGTGTGCGAACGTTGTCGCTGGCGCTGGGTCTGTGTAGTCGTCCGCTGGTACGTAAATCGCTTGGATCGATGTAACCGAACCAACTGCTGTTGATGTAATACGTTCTTGTAATTGACCCATTTCTGTCGCAAGCGTTGGTTGGTAACCTACCGCTGAAGGCATGCGTCCTAATAGGGCGGAAACTTCTGAACCTGCTTGCGTGAAGCGGAAAATGTTATCGATGAAGAACAATACGTCTTGTCCTTGCTCATCACGGAAATATTCCGCCATCGTCAATCCTGTTAATGCGACGCGCATACGTGCTCCAGGCGGCTCGTTCATTTGACCGAATACCATCGCTGTTTTGTTAATAACGCCAGAGTCTTTCATTTCATGGTACAAGTCGTTTCCTTCGCGCGTGCGCTCACCAACGCCGGCGAATACGGAAATACCACCGTGCTCTTGCGCGATGTTGTTAATTAACTCTTGAATTAAAACCGTTTTTCCTACCCCTGCACCACCGAACAAACCGATTTTTCCACCTTTAATATAAGGTGCAAGCAAGTCAACGACTTTAATCCCTGTTTCTAAAATTTCAACTTGTGTTGAAAGCTGTTCGAATTTTGGTGCCGGACGGTGGATTGCATCGCGGCGAGCGTCTGCTGGGATTTCTTCTCCTAAGTCAATCGGCTCCCCTAGTACGTTAAATACACGTCCGAGCGTCACTTCACCGACAGGAACAGAAATTGGTGCTCCTGTATCGATAACTTCCATGCCACGCACTAATCCGTCTGTCGTTGACATCGCAATTGTGCGTACTGTATCGTCCCCAAGGTGAAGGGCTACTTCTAACGTTAAGTCGATATCGACTTCTTTTTCGTTACGCGCTTTATGTTTAATTTTTAGGGCGTTGTAAATCGCAGGTAAGTGTCCGTCTTCGAACTTGACGTCTACAACAGGACCCATAACTTGAATAACGCGTCCTTTTGCCATCGTTTTCCCTCCTAACTGCTAATCAACGTTATTGCAATGCGTTCGCTCCGGCCACAATCTCTGTAATTTCTTGCGTAATCGCTGCTTGACGGGCACGGTTGTAAGAAAGTGTAAGCGTCCGAATCAATTCTTTTGCGTTGTCTGTTGCGTTTTTCATCGCTGTCATCCGCGCTGCATGCTCGCTCGCCTTTGCATCGAGCAATGCACCGTAAATTAAGCTTTCTGCATATTGTGGCAACAACACTTCTAAAATTTCTTCTTGTGACGGCTCAAATTCGTATGTCGTTAACTTTTTATCGGAAGCTAAATCCGTTAATGGCAATAGCTTTTTCTCTGTGACATCTTGTTGGATGGCACTGACGAAATGGTTGTAAAACATATACAACTCATCAAACGTGCCATCTGCAAACATGTTTACTGTTTTGTTCGCAATTTCTTTAATATCCGCAAACACCGGTTGGTCTGGCAAAGCGGTAATATGTAAAGCTACCGGGATGTTGCGGCGTTTAAAGAAATTTAAACCGACGCGGCCGATTGCGATGATCGCATATTCCTCTGTTGAACGGTGACGCTCTTGAATCGTTTGAAAAACGGCACGAAGCACGTTGCTGTTGTAGGCGCCAGCTAAACCGCGGTCAGATGTAATGACTAAATATCCCGTCTTTTTTACCGGGCGCTTTACAAGCATCGGATGAGAAGCGTCATTGCTGCCAAGTGCAACGCTCACGACGACTTCTTGAATTTTTTCCATGTACGGCGTGAACGATCTCGCATTATGTTCAGCACGGTTTAACTTTGAGGCCGAGACCATTTCCATCGCTTTCGTAATTTGGCTCGTCTTTTTTGTCGTATTAATGCGCGCTTTAATATCGCGTAACGATGCTCCCAAAGGTTTCACCACCTTTTTCGCTCAATTGTTGAAAGGGACGGAACAGCCATGCTGTTCCGCTCTCCACTCTACTTTTGTTACTCGGATACAACAAACGTCTTTTTGAACGCTTCAATTGCTTTATTGAAGTCTTCTTCGTTTGGAAGATCGCCTGTTGTGCGAATATGCTCCATTAGCTTTTGACCGTTTTCGTCCTTATCTAACCATGCATGGAACTCTTTCTCAAAGCGGCGAATGTCTTCTAATGGAATGTCATCTAAGAAGCCGCGCGTTAACGCGTAAATGATCGCTACTTGCTTTTCCACTGGCAGCGGCTCATGTAAACCTTGTTTTAACACTTCAACTGTGCGCGCACCGCGAGCAAGTTTTGCTTGTGTCGCTTTATCAAGGTCGGAACCGAATTGTGCGAACGCCTCTAACTCACGATATGCCGCTAAGTCCAGACGCAACGTACCTGATACTTTTTTCATCGCTTTAATTTGTGCTGCCCCACCGACGCGCGATACGGAAAGACCGGCGTTAATCGCTGGACGCACACCAGAGAAGAACAAATCAGACTGCAAGAAAATTTGTCCGTCTGTAATAGAAATGACGTTCGTTGGAATGTATGCTGAAATGTCGCCCGCTTGCGTCTCAACGAAAGGCAACGCTGTTAACGAACCTGCACCTTTTGCATCGCTTAATTTTGCTGCGCGCTCAAGCAAGCGAGAATGCAAGTAGAATACGTCACCCGGATACGCTTCACGACCTGGCGGACGGCGTAATAATAACGAAAGCTCACGATAAGCTGCTGCTTGTTTTGATAAATCATCATATACAACGAGAACGTGTTGTCCTTTGTACATGAAGTATTCGCCCATCGTTACGCCCGCATATGGCGCTAAGAATAAAAGCGGAGCTGGTTGTGACGCAGACGCTGTAACGACGATTGTGTAATCTAATGCCCCGTATTTACGCAACGTTTCAACGACGTTACGAACGGTTGATTCTTTTTGTCCGATCGCCACATAAATACAAATCATGTTTTTCCCTTTTTGGTTGATGATTGTATCTACCGCAACGGACGTTTTACCTGTTTGACGGTCTCCGATAATTAACTCACGCTGACCGCGACCGATTGGCACAAGCGCGTCAATCGCTTTAATTCCCGTTTGTAATGGCTCATGAACAGATTTACGATCCATGACGCCAGGCGCTGGGCTTTCAATCGGGCGAGTTGCTGTCGTTTCGATTGGACCAAGCCCGTCAACTGGTTGTCCTAATGGGTTTACGACACGACCGATTAACGCTTCACCGACTGGCACTTCCATAATTCGACCTGTACGGCGTACTTCGTCGCCTTCTTTAATGCCTGTGTACGGTCCTAAAATAACGATACCGACGTTGTTTTCTTCTAAGTTTAGCGCCAATCCCATGACGCCGTTGGCAAACTCAACAAGCTCTCCTGACATGACGTTGTCGAGGCCATGAGCACGAGCGATTCCGTCACCGACTTGAATGACTGTGCCGACATCGCTCACTTCGATTTCAGACTGATAGTTTTCGATTTGCTTTTTTATCAGCGCGCTAATTTCTTCCGCTTTGATGCTCATGCATTTCACCCCTATCTATAAATGTTAGCGAGTTAACTGTCGCTGTAATCTTGCTAATTTTCCGCTGACGCTTCCGTCGAAAATACGGTTGCCAATGCGCACTTTTACGCCACCGATCACATCTTTATCGATGATGTTTGTGATGCGAAGCGTGTCGACGCCGACTTTTTTCGCAAACACTTCTGCTAGCGCATTCGTTTCATCTTCTGTTAACGGACGAGCGGAATAGCCGATCGCCTCAGCTACACCGCGCGCTTCATTTGCTAGTGCAATAAACGCATCTGCCAAATCGCTGACGATGTCGATGCGATGGCGATCTAAAAGCAACATTAATGTATGTTTTAATACCGTCGAAATGTTCGCAAACGCTTCTTCAATGAGCGCTTTCTTTTTTGCTAGCGCAATTTTTGGATGATTGAGCACAGAAAGAAGCGCTTCATGTTGTGCAAACACTTGTTTGACGACGCGAAGTTCTTGTTCGAGCTGATCAAGAAGCTGCTGTTCTTTCGCAATTTCAAAAAGTGCCGACGCATATCGTTTCGCTACGACTTGTTTGTTCATCGGCTTTCTCCTACCTCTTGAATGTACTCGCTAATCAGCTTCGCTTGATCTTGTTCGCTCAATTCTTTTTCAATTACTTTCGATGCAATAAGTACGGATAAGGAAGCAACTTGTTGACGCAATGCCGCCATCGCTTGCTCTTTTTCTTGTGCGATTTCTTTTTTCGCTGCTTCTTTTAAGCGCTCTGCTTCAGCACGCGCTGCTTGAATGATTTGTTCTTTTTGCTCTTCACCAAGCTTGCGTGCTTCTTCGATAAGCGCTTGCGCTTCTTGGCGCGATTTTTTCATTAATTCACGTTGCTCTTCTGCAAGCTTTTTCGCTTCTTGATGATGTTTTTCCGCTTGCTCGATTTCGTTCGCAATATGCTCTTCACGTTGTTTCATGACGCCCATTAACGGCACAAATGCATATTTACGTAGCAAGAACATGAGCAAGAGGAACATGAGTAATTGGAATGCGATATCACCGCCGTTGAACCCAGCACCTAATACAAACATGTTTACCACCGCGCGTTTCACTCCCTTCAAAAATCGCCCGAATGATCGGAACGTGTGCGTACGAACATAAAGGAATGGCGAAGGTTCTCATGGAATGATCTTCGCCATTGTTGAACGAGTTTCGTTTCCGTATGCAGTTATAGCTCGTCTCGAACGAGCGCTCAGTTCTAGCGACCTTGAACCATGAACGCGATAACAACCGCGATGATCGGAATCGCCTCAACTAACGCTACCCCGATGAACATTGTTGTTTGTAACATACCGCGCGCCTCTGGTTGACGTGCAATTCCTTCCACTGTACGAGATACGATTAAACCGTTACCAATACCAGCACCAAGTGCCGCTAAACCAATTGCAATTGCAGCTGCTAATACACCCATTTGAAAAGTCCTCCTTCAATTTTTTTATGTTGAAATGAATGTGTATGAAAATTAATGGTCATGACTCACTTTGTGTGCCATATAAACCATTGTTAACATTGTGAAAATAAACGCTTGGATGGCGCCGACGAAAATACTGAAGCCTTGCCATGCGAGCGTTGGAATAATCGCCGCAATCGTTCCGCCGACTCCTGTCGCTAAACTTCCCGCTAAGAGCGCCAACAAAATTTCACCCGCGAAAATGTTTCCGTATAAACGAAGACCAAGCGTTAATGTGTTCGCAAACTCTTCAATGATTTTTAGCGGGAACAAAATTGGCATCGGGCTAACGAACCCTTTCGCATATTCTTTAAAGCCGTTAAGCTTAATGCCGTAATAGTGCGATAACGCCACAACCATCGTTGCCAACGTTAACGTCACAACCGGATCAGCGGTTGGTGATTTCCACCATAGCTTATTGTCAATGACGACCGAAAACGGAAGACCGAGCATGTTCGCTACAAAAATGTACATAATGAGCGTCATGCCAAGCATATGAAAGCGTCCGCCCGTTTTCCAATCCATGTTGCTTTTAATAATTCCTTTGACAAAATCCATGACCCACTCAAGGAAGTTTTGCATTCCCGTTGGCTTCATCGCTAAGTTGCGTGTTGCTAATACGGCAATGACAAACACAATGACGGATGTAACCGTAATCATTAATACGTTGGCTAAGTTAAATGTTAAGCCAAACAACGTGTATAAAGGAGCTTCGTGATGCATCTGTACTCACCTCTCTTCCCCTTTTGTTTTTTGGAAAAAGAAATCTATTATAATGACAATATAAGATGTCATTAATCCCAATACGATCCACCCAATAGAAAACTGCTCTGGCCAGCGAAAAGCAATAAAAACAGCGAGCGCAGCCGCAGCCATGCGCGACATCATGCCGAGCGAGCGTGCTTTTTGTCCAGACGCAACCGCTTGTCCAAAACGCTCGACCTTTCGCACCATCGTCCAGCCGTTATATAAGCTGATGACCGTTCCGAGAAACAAACTTGAAAACGCTTGCGAATAGGGAGTGAATGCCCACCCAAGCACATAAACCGCCAGCAAATATAGTATGTATGATTTGTGACGTCGCCAATGTTGCTGTAACTCGTTCATTTTTCCTCCCCTGAAAAAAATGAGCGAATGAGGCGAATCATCGCGTAAATACCAGCCGCCAAACCGAGAAGCAAACCGACAATTAAAAAAAGCGGTTCGGTGCCAAAACGTTCGTCGACAAAACGCCCGCCAAAAATCCCAACTAAAACGGAACCGACAAGCTGGGAAGAGATGGCCGTCATCAAACCGATCGCTCGAAACGGATGGCGCTCATGTGGTCGCATACGAAAGCCTCACTTTTAATTTTCAGAATTTACTGTATTTTTAAAAAGGTTATCTTTGTCCCTTTGTAAGCATACAATAGTGAAAACGTGATGTCAATGCGTTCGGTCACAAAAGTAGGGAAAATTTTTGGTAGAAAAAAGGGATGCGTCATCACATCCCTTTTTCGTGTTGAAATGGCGTCGGCGGAACAGCGCTTTGCCCGAAATAATAACGAATCGCTTCAACAATCCGCTTTGATGCCCACCCATCACCGTACGGGTTTGACGCTTTCGCCATTTGCTCGTATGCTCTTTCGTCTGTTAATAATTCACTTGCTAGCGCATAAATCGTTTGTTCATCCGTTCCAGCTAGCTTGAGCGTTCCTGCCTCAATGCCTTCTGGGCGTTCCGTTGTATCGCGTAGCACAAGGACAGGCACACCAAGCGAAGGGGCTTCTTCTTGAACGCCGCCTGAATCGGTTAAAATCATATATGCACGGGCTGCGAAGTTATGGAAATCCACGACATCTAACGGCTCGATTAAATGAATGCGTTCATCGTCTCCTAATATATCATTCGCCAATTCGCGAACGACCGGATTTAAATGAACGGGATAAACAACTTGAACGTCGCGGTAATCGTCTACGAGCCGTTTAATCGCCCGGAACATATTGCGCATCGGTTCACCAAGGTTTTCACGACGATGCGCTGTCAATAAAATCATCCGACCTCCTGCAACTTTTTGTAAAATCGAATGCGTATACGCTTCACGCACCGTTGTTTTTAATGCATCAATCGCTGTATTCCCTGTAATGAAAATGGATTGTTCTGGCTTATTTTCTGCGCGCAAGTTTTCAGCTGCTTTCGCGGTCGGAGCAAAGTGCAAATCAGCTAATACGCCCGTTAATTGGCGATTCATTTCTTCTGGAAACGGAGAGTACTTATTCCATGTTCGAAGTCCTGCTTCCACGTGCCCAACAGCAATTTGGTTGTAAAATGCCGCTAGACTCGCGACAAATGTCGTTGTCGTGTCGCCGTGGACGAGCACGATGTCGGGCTTTACTTTTTTCATGACGTCGTCTAGGCCAGCGAGCGCTCTTGTCGTAATATCGACAAGCGTTTGACGCTCTTTCATAATGTTTAAATCGTAATGTGGTTGAATACCGAAAATATCGAGCACTTGATCAAGCATTTGGCGATGTTGTGCTGTCACAGTTACAATCGACTCAATATCTTCATATTTTTGCAACTCTAGCACGAGCGGAGCCATTTTAATCGCTTCCGGTCTCGTCCCAAAAATCGTCATCACTTTTCGTTTGTTCATGATGCCCACCTTACTTCGTTCCGAATAGACGGTCGCCAGCATCGCCAAGACCTGGTACGATATAGCCGTGATCGTTTAATTTTTCGTCTAATGCAGCAATGTAAATATCGACATCTGGATGCGCTTGTTGTACCGCTTCGACTCCTTCTGGTGCGGCGATTAAACACATAAATTTAATGTTTTTCGCCCCGCGTTTTTTGAGCGCATGAATCGCCTCAACAGCTGATCCCCCTGTCGCAAGCATCGGATCGACAACAATAAAGTCGCGCTCTTCGACGTCTGTCGGAAGCTTCACGTAATATTCAACCGGCTTTAACGTCTCTGGATCGCGATACAATCCGATATGACCTACTTTAGCAGCTGGAATGAGCTTTAAAATGCCGTCTACCATTCCGATTCCTGCACGTAAAATCGGGATGATACCTAATTTTTTCCCTGCGATCACTTTCGCTCTCGCTTTGCTGACAGGCGTCTCAATTTCAACTTCTTGAAGCGGCAAATCGCGTGTAATTTCAAACGCCATAAGCGTCGCCACTTCTTCGACAAGCTCGCGAAACTCTTTTGTTCCTGTATGTTTGTCGCGAATGTATGTAAGCTTATGTTGAATTAACGGATGATCAAATACGTACACTTTACTCATGTCAGTCGCCCCTTTTTTTTCATATGCATTCTTGTAAATTTTACATAAAAACAAACGAGGATTCAACTTACGATTTAAAGAAAAAGGTGCCCCGATGGACACCTTATACGTACAGTGGAAATTTTTCGGTTAATGCGGCAACACGTTGGCGCGCCTCTTCTAATTTTTGCTCATCGTCTTTATGTTTGAGCGCAAGCGAGATGATGCGCGCAATTTCACCCATTTCCTCAAGCCCAAATCCGCGGCTTGTCACCGCTGCTGTACCGATGCGAATGCCACTTGTGACAAACGGGCTTTCTGGGTCATATGGAATCGTGTTTTTATTGACTGTAATACCGATCTCATCGAGCACTTTTTCAGCGACTTTTCCTGTTAATCCGATGGAACGGAGGTCAACGAGCAATAAATGGTTGTCCGTTCCGCCAGAGACGAGCGTAAACCCTTCAGCCGTTAAAGCTTCGGCTAGACGGTTAGCATTGTTCACGATATTTTGGGCATATGTTTTAAAGTCATCTTGTAACGCCTCGCCGAGCGCGACTGCTTTCGCGGCGATGACGTGCATAAGCGGACCCCCTTGAATGCCTGGGAAAATCGCTTTATCAATTTGTTTCGCAAACTGCTCTTGGCACAAAATCATTCCTCCGCGCGGACCGCGTAACGTTTTATGCGTCGTTGTCGTCACAAAATGGGCGTAAGGAACAGGGTTCGGGTGCAAACCTGCCGCCACAAGCCCCGCGATATGCGCCATGTCAACCATGAGATATGCGCCCACTTCATCCGCAATTTCACGAAACTTCGCAAAGTCAATCGTGCGAGGATATGCGCTTGCCCCAGCAACGATCAATTTCGGTTTATGTTTTAATGCTTTTTCGCGAACGTCATCATAGTTAATGCGATGCGTTTCTGGATCGACGCCATATTCAACGAAATTGTACTGTACACCGCTAAAGTTCACCGGGCTTCCGTGCGTTAAATGCCCTCCGTGCGACAAATTCATGCCAAGCACTGTATCCCCGTGTTGTAAAACTGTAAAATAGACAGCCATGTTCGCTTGTGCTCCTGAATGCGGCTGAACATTTGCATGCTCAGCTCCAAACAATTGTTTTGCACGTTCGCGCGCAAGCTCTTCTACGACGTCAACATGTTCACAACCGCCGTAATATCGGCGTCCCGGATATCCTTCTGCATATTTGTTCGTTAACACGGATCCTTGCGCTTCCATCACCGCTTCACTAACGAAGTTTTCTGATGCAATCAGTTCAATTTTTGTTTGTTGTCGTTTTAATTCATCTTGAATGGCTTGAAATACTTTCGGATCTTGCTGTGACAAGCGACTCATTGACAATCCTCCCCTAAATTGTGAATATTCTTTTTTATCTTAACACATTTTCAAATGAAAAAGTGAACAAATTTAACCGATCGAACATGATTTGTTCGCCTTTTCTTCTGAATAGACGGCGCGTTCTCCTCCGATGAGCTTCGGTCTCGTTTTTGCAAATGTAACGACCGCATGTCCGATTTGCTTAATCGATGTACGGACAGGAACCGCCACGTGTTTTAAATGCATGCCAATTAATGTAGCACCGATATCAATGCCCGCATCTGCTCGAATATGTTCAACGACAACAGGATCATGAAGTTGCGTATATGCGTATGCCGCCATTGCGCCACCCGCGTTGCGAACAGGAATGACGCTCACAATTTCCAACTGCTTTGTCACAGCTGTTTGTCGTTCCACTACTAATGCCCGGTTTAAATGTTCACAACATTGAAATGCAAGCTGAACCCCTGTTTCCTCATGCCATCGTTTTAATTCTTGAAACAACATCGCCGCCACATCCATCGTTCCGGCTGTTCCGATTTTTTCTCCAATGACTTCACTTGTGCTGCAACCAATGACGACAACGTCATGATTCGTTAGCGGCACTTGTGCACGAAACTCAGCAAGCGCCTTTTGCCATTGACTACGCCATTGTTCCATGTCCGTCACGATACTCCCACCTTTATTGCTCGTTTTCATAAGCGGAAATTTTTTGAATACGTTTTTCGTGACGACCTCCTTCAAATGGGGTTGTCAGCCATACTTTGGCAATTTCGCGCGCCAATCCCGGTCCGATGACGCGTTCGCCCATCGCTAATATATTGCTGTCGTTATGTTCGCGCGTCGCTTTTGCGCTAAATACGTCATGAACGAGCGCACAACGAATGCCTTTCACTTTATTTGCCGCAATACTCATGCCAATACCTGTTCCGCAAATTAATATTCCGCGGTCAAATTCGCCATTCGCCACTTTCTCCGCTACTGGCAACGCATAGTCTGGATAATCGACCGACGTTTCACATTCACATCCAAAATCTGTATATTCAATTCCCATTTCATCCATTAGTTTTTTAATTTCCTCGCGAATGCGAATGCCACCATGGTCTGATGCGATTGCTACTTTCACGTTTAAACCCCTCCTTGTTTGTGTAAAGAAAAAACCGTCTCTTTTCATTTTAACGATTCGAGACGGTCTTTTCACTATTTAATGAATTTGTTTGTCCGGCAATATCTCCGACGAGGGAAATGATTTGACCGACTTCTTTCGCATGATCTTCTAAACGACGTACAACATCGAGCGACGATTCATTGCTTTTCGCTAATTGCTGAATCTTTTAACACGGCTTGTTCAAGTTGAGAAAGCGGTTTCGTAATGAACCGCGCCGCATAATATGCCAATACACCAGACCAAAAAATACCGAACAATAGCGTTAAAATGGTAAACGTATTTTCCCCAAAGGGAAGCCATTGTTTGACGTAGTCATAGAGCACATAAATATAAAAGGCGCTTGTTGAATACGTAATGATTGCTAATACCGTTGTAAAAATAACTAGCTTTTTTTGTAAGCTAAATGTGTATTTTCCCCCCATCATACAGCCCCCTTGCTTTATAGCTTTTCATGTAGCTTTTCGATCGCTTGTTCGAGCTCATCGCGCGTTTGACGATACACGTCAATCGAGCCCCCAAATGGATCGATAACGTCTTTGCTGTCACCAAGAAATTCGTACAACGTAAACGTTTTTCCTTCTGCTTCCGGAAAACGAGACAACACATGTTGCTTGTGACTTTCGGTCATCGTTAATATGTACGTCGCCCAGTCAACATGCTCTTTCGTCAATAACGACGATTGGTGCTGAATATGAATCCCCTTTTCAGCAAGCACCGCTTTCGCATGTTGTGACGCATCGCTCCCCTCAAACGCAAAAACGCCCGCTGACCTCACTTGCACATGCGGTAGCTGCTTATGCTTAAGCAGCGCTTCTGCCATCGGACTGCGGCACGTATTTCCTGTGCATACAAATAAAACGTTCGTTTGGCTCACAACGTACACCTCTCATCATTTCCCTCATGTTTACTATTATTATAAAGTAAGCAGCAGGACAAAATATAGACTAAACGAAAGAAAAAAGAACTGGAAAATCCCAGCTCATAACGGAAATAATAGTTTACAAGCAAACAAAAGCAAAATGGCTCCGCCTAACACCTCGCTATATGTACCTAGCCAACGTTGAAAGCGGCGCCCAAGAAGCAACCCCATCCACGTTAACATCATGCTCGTCAATCCGAACGCTATGACCGCTAATGCCATTTCTACTCCATAAATCCCTAAACTTAACCCGACGGAAAAACTGTCGAGGCTAACGCTAAATGCAAATACAAACAAACCGATACCGACCGGTCTCAGCCAATGTTCTTGTTCATGACGAAAGGAGGCGATGACCATTTGTATGCCGAGAATAAGCAGCAATCCTCCGCCGATGTATGTCGCCATATGGCCGAGCCGGACAGATAACAATCGCCCAATCGCCATCCCGATTAAAGGCATGACAATATGGAAAAAACCGACCGTTAATCCAATATAGGCGATTTGCTTCAGACGAAGTCGAAGCATTCCCATGCCAAGGCTGACGGAAAATGCATCCATCCCCAACGCAAATGCCATCATCGCTAATGTGATCATTTCCCCAATCATACAAATGCCTCCTTAGGACGTGCCCTCACGTTAACATATGCACACCCTAAGGAGTTTAGACATCATTTTTCCATCATTTGTTGATAGCCAGCTGCCTTTAACAATCGATTCATAATAGCGACCCCGATGCCTTCGTTCGGAAACGCCTCGCTATAAATGAAATGTACATGTGTTTCATCAAACGCTCGTAACGCGTCATAAAGCTGTTTTGCCACCGTTCGTAAATCACTTCGTCGTCCGCACGCAATAACGACATCAGCTTCATACGTATCGCGCCGCTCTTCCGTCGTCAACACTCCTACAGTAAATCCACTCGCTCGTTTTTCATTCACAACTTGTTGTAAAAATGACGGTGAGCCATACACAACGACGAGCGGAGCTTTCGGGGCGTAATGTGTATATTTCATCCCTGGAGATTTCGGCACAGCCTCTTTTTCCACAAGTGCGCGGTCGATATCCACAGCTCCGATCACCCGTTCAATTTCTTCTTTTGTCACACCGCCCGGCCTTAAAATGGTCGGGATGGCTGACGTGCAGTCTATAACCGTTGACTCAACTCCAACACCTGTCGCTCCCCCATCGACAACAGCTGCAATCCGTCCATCTAAGTCGTCGAGCACATGTTTCGCCGTCGTCGGACTCGGTCTTCCTGAACGATTCGCACTCGGTGCAGCAATAGGCAAACCGCTCGCTTGGATAAGGGCAAGCGCGATCGGATGGTTCGGCATGCGCACGGCTACCGTGTTCAAACCGGCAGTAACGCGCGGAGAAACAGCATCTTTTTTCGGCAAAACGAGCGTGAGCGGACCCGGCCAAAAATGCTCTATCAATGTGTATGCAACAGGAGGAATGTCGCAAGCAATATCATGCAACTGCTCCGTTGTCGCAATGTGAACAATAAGTGGATTATCGCTCGGTCTCCCTTTCGCTACAAAAATGTTTTCCACAGCTGCTGTGGACATGGCGTTCGCTCCAAGACCATACACCGTTTCTGTCGGAAACGCAACAAGCTCGCCTCGTTGTAAATACGCTGCGGCCTGTTTCACTTGTGGACAACTGTTTAACTCATCCACATTTTTATCCACAAAAAATATGCGTGTCTTCAACGTTTTCACCTCATAAATATTCCAAGTTGCTTATTTTTTATCGACCGCTCATAAGCATTTTACAACAAATTCTTCAATGAGTATAAAACATTCGCAAAAAACACACAACATTTGTTCACAAATTGTGGATAATTAACCCGTTTTTGTTGATAAATTTGTGGATATGTTTATTGCATAAGTTTTTCCCATACTTCTGCAACGAAAAATTTCACTTCTACTTGCTGTTCATCTTCAACAACGAGCGGCTGTTCCTCCATTTGTTCAACTTGTGTCTTTTGTTCGACTCGTTTTTCCGCAGGACGAACGGCTTCACCTGTGGAAAAGTCGAGAAAACAGAGCGGTGGAAATAAAACGCACCACCAATTCGCCCCTTCACCTTTGCCGAGCGTAATTAAGACCGCATCGTACTCACCTGCTGGATATATGTACGATCCATATATTTTTGTCGGAAACGATACACGCCCAAACGTCACTTTGTACGACTGATCGCTCTTTTTTTCTTGAAGAACGCGAGCAACGGTTTGTTCAATTTCCGGTATATGTTCGGCAATTACTCGTTTTGCTTCTTCAAATGACGTTAAATCGCTCACCCATGTTGTAATTTGATCGTTTACCGCATCGCGAACGGCACGTTTTAACGCTTGATCAGCTGGTGCATCGCTATTTGCTAAAATGCGTAGCCGCACCGCTTCATTTGGAATGACAACATCTCTTTGCGCTTCCGTTTGTTGTCCATATATCGTCACAAGCGCACCAATCATCACCATTGTTATATATACCATCATAACGTATTTGTTCATCGTTTACCTCCCCTTTCTTGTTATGCATTGTAACCAGAAAAGGAGTTTCATAAACTATGAAAATGAAAAAATATAAAAAAGCTTCCGATGTTACTCGGAAGCGAGATCGGCGATGACGATGCGCTCCTTGCCGTTTATATCACACATCACATCCACACGCGCAGAAGGAAATGCATGTTGCAACATCGCTTGAACAGCTCGACCTTGACCGTGACCGATTTCAAATGCAATAAGTGCTTGCGAGGTAACTACATGTGGCAGTTGTTCCATCAAGCGACGATAAAACAACAAACCATCTTCGCCACCGACAAGTGCACGGAGCGGTTCTTTTTGTACGACGGGCGATAGCGTCGAAATTTCGTGCGATGGAATGTATGGCGGATTGGAAACGACGATATCAACCGTTATCCCTTTTTCAATGATCGGCTTAAGTAAGTCCCCTTCGAGCCAATGCACGTGAGCGCCAAGCTTTTCGGCATTTTGTTTAGCCACTTCGAGCGAGCGGACGGCAATATCAATGCCATACACTTGCCATGTTGGCCGCTCTAACGCCAACGTAATGGCAATCGCCCCGCTCCCTGTTCCGACGTCAACTAGGCGAAGGGGCTGCTCGGTCGTACGTGCAAGTACGTGGGCGACGAGCTCTTCCGTTTCTGGACGCGGAATGAGTACGTGTTCATTCACGATAAACGTTCGACCGTAAAACTGTTCATACCCGATTAAATATTGAATCGGTATATGTTCAAGTGCATGTTTTTTTACATCGGCGATAAATGTTCGCTTGCTCGTTTCATCGATTGGTTCACGCAACGAAGCAAATAGTTGCGCGCGCGTCATTTGTAAGTGGTGGCGCAACAACCATTCTGCAGCCGTTGCTTCTTTGCCGTGCTCTCGGAAAAAAGAAGAAGCCCATTGAAGGACTTCATATATTTTACTGCTCATTGTTCGCTTGCTCCAATTTTTTCGATTGATCGTCTAAAATGAGCGCATCAATAATTTCGTCTAGCTTTCCTTCTAACACTTGATCAAGCTTTTGAATCGTCAAGCCGATGCGATGATCGGTCACGCGGTTTTGCGGGAAGTTGTATGTGCGAATGCGCTCGGAGCGATCTCCTGTTCCAACGGCTTGTTTGCGCGTTTGGTCGTATTCTGCACGCGCTTCTTGTTGGTATTTATCGTAAATGCGCGCACGCAATACTTTCATCGCTTTTTCTTTATTTTTAATTTGCGACTTTTCGTCTTGGCACGAGACGACAATTCCTGTTGGAATGTGCGTTAAACGAACCGCTGACATCGTCGTGTTGACGCTCTGGCCCCCCGGCCCACTCGAAGCAAACGTATCGACACGAATGTCTTTTTCGTTAATTTCAATTTCGATTTCTTCCATCTCCGGCAAGCACGCTACCGTCGCTGTCGACGTATGGATACGTCCGCCTGACTCCGTCTCTGGTACGCGCTGGACGCGATGGGCACCGTTTTCGAACTTCAGCTTCGAGTACGCTCCTTTTCCTTGAATCATAAAAATAATTTCTTTATAACCGCCAAGTCCTGTCGGATGTGCTTCAATGACTTCTGTTTTCCATCCTTGCGACTCGGCATAGCGCGTGTACATGCGGTATAAATCGCCTGCAAAAAGCGCTGCTTCCTCTCCACCTGCCGCTCCGCGAATTTCCATAATAACGTTTTTATCATCGTTCGGATCTTTCGGAAGCAACAATACTTTTAGCTTTTCAACAAGCTGCTCTTCACGCTCTTCTAGTTCGCTAATTTCTTCTTTCACCATTTCGCGCATATCTGGATCGAGCTTTTCTTCAAGCATCGCTTTCGCATCCGCAAGCTGCTCACGCACCGTTTTATATTCACGATACGTTTGGACAGTCTCAGCTAAATCGGATTGCTCTTTTGAGTAATCACGCAACTTTTTCGGATCATTTAACACATCTGGATCCATTAATAGTTCATTTAATTTTTCATAACGGGCTTCTACCGCTTGTAAACGATCGAACATTTTTCTCACCTCGACTTTTCATTATATCATAAACGATCATACGAAAAAACTCGCCCTTATGGACGGTTTGAGTCAAGACTTTGTGGGAGATTTTTTTCTCGACCGATTTTTTTGGTTATATATGGTTTTATAAAATCGTTATATGTAAGCGCTTTTACTTACTCTCATCCTGTAGGTATGTGCGTTTTCTCTCGTTTTAAAAACCTTTCAATGCTTGCAATGCCTCGTAAATCGGTGTCCCTGAAGATTGGCGAAGGTATGGGATGTTATCTCGTACCACTTCTGTCATTTGCGTTTGCACGCGCTTCAGTGCCTTTTTCACGATCGTTTCTCGTTTCGTTTCTTCTCGTTCTTCCACGCCATACATCACTCCATCGCGTGTCCGAATGAGTAACGTATCTTTTATCGCGACGATCGCTCGCAACATCGCTTCAATCCCTGCATCCCTCCAACTTCGACCGTTTTTACTTCGTTTCGCAAACACATGCATCGTTGCTTCCGCACTCCCCATCGCCCTCATGTTTGTCGTGTCAATCCCTTTTTCCTTCAACCATACGCGATAGTCACGCAAACATCCTGGCATCTCCTCGATTCGACGAACAAGCGCCTCGAGTTGCTTTTCCTTCTCCTCATGTTCTAACGTACCGATGGCACTTGTGAGTTCTCGTAACACACCTTCTTCATCCCATGATGCTAACTTCTTTCGAATCACCCGATATCTCGCATGACCTCGGAACAATTGACGAATCTCTCTTGCCACATGGAACCGATCAAGCTGAAAGTACCCCCTGTCCCCGAAATATTCTCGACACGCTGTAATCCATGGGGCTCCATCTCCATTGATGACCACCCAATCCTCAAACGGATCATAGCTGTATTCCTTCATCAGAAAATTCTCTACAGCTTCCCAAATCGGTTCATTCGTTTGATGAACCATATACCGTCGATTCACTAAGGATACGCGTTTCCCGTTTTTCTCCCATCCTTGGTGAATCGTGATGATCTTTTCTTCTTTTCCTTTGATGCGGCTTCGTTGACGTTTCACGTACAACCCGTCTGCTTCGATAAAAAACACGCGCCCTTTTTTCTCCATCGCACGGTGCCCTTCCACCTCTGCCTCGATGATGGACTGGCGAATCGTTTCGTGACTCATACATGCATACCCCACCAGCTTTTCAAGCGACTGCGCAGCCTGTCGATACGAAGAACCCGTCACGGCGAGATGAATCGCTGTCTCCTCTAATAGCGGACTCACTCCATGCGCCCCATCGAACTGAAGAAAGACATCGAGTAAAGACGTATACACCTTTTTTTCACGGTCAAAGTAGTAGTTTCGCTTCACTTCCACCTCTCCAAATAGCGTTTGGAGTCGGATCGTCCGCTTATCTTTGAGCGCATATCGTTTCTTGTCCCGCTGTTCTGCCAATGTGCGGTCGATCTCCTCCAACACCTGTTGAAGGAGATGACCATATTGTTTTTGCATATGTCTAAATAAAGACTGTTCGATCTCTTTTAATGTCAAGCCGTTTGTGATATAATCCTGCATGGGCTCCACTCCTTTCTTTGGTTGTATTTTTTTCTCACTTACTACCTTACCAGGAGGAGAGCCCGTTTTTCATCTATTTTGCTTACATATCTGACAGGTTCCTTATTATACCAAATCAGGAACCTGTCTTTTTTTCTCCCACAAACATTTTACTCATACTTATGGACGAGTCGCCGTTTCTGTACTTGTTTTATTTTTCGCTGGGTGGTCAGGCACTTCATGATGATGGCGGCAACGTGGTTCGTACGATTCGCTCGCACCGATTAAAATGACAGGATCATAATAAGATGCAGGACGTCCGTCAATGAGCCGCTGCGTGCGCGATGCGGGAGAGCCACAGACAGTACAAACAGCTTGTAGTTTTGTTACCGATTCGGCGATGGACATTAACGTTGGAACAGGACCGAACGGCTCACCACGAAAGTCTTGATCCAATCCAGCTACAATGACGCGATATCCTTCATCAGCAAGCTGTTGCACGACGTCAACGACACGTTCATCAAAAAATTGCACTTCATCAATTGCCACAACGTCCGTATGCGCAGTAATATGCTTGCGAATGTCTAATGCACATGACACCGGAATGGCAATAACAGACGTCCCGTTATGGGAAACGACTGCTTCTTCACTATATCGATTATCAATCGCTGGCTTAAACACTTTCACTTCTTGCTTCGCAAACTGCGCGCGGCGTACACGACGAATGAGCTCCTCTGATTTTCCCGAAAACATGCTGCCGCAAATGACTTCAAGCCAGCCGGATTGCTTCATAACATACATGAGGGCGTCCCCTTTCTTTCAAGCTTTCACGAAAAAAACAGGCAAGTGAAAAATGTTCGCTTGCCTGTTTTCATGACATACGGATTACTTAAGGCCGTATTTTTTGTTAAATTTATCAACACGTCCTGCAGCAGAAGCGAATTTTTGACGTCCTGTGTAGAATGGATGGCACGCTGAGCAAATTTCTACGCGCACTTCGTCTTTAACAGAACCGCTCTCAAACTCGTTTCCACACGCACATTTAACCATCACTTTTTTATAGTTTGGATGGATTCCTGCTTTCATCTCATTTCATCTCCTTCCGCCCTGAATCTTTTCGAAACAGAGTTTATATGCAATGAAAAACACACATGATAAAATTATAACAACCGTTCCGTTGTTTTGCAACTATCCATTTATAACCGTTTTAAATTTCCGGCTGTTTTCCACTCTTCATCCAACATCGCAAAAAACTCTTCGTTTGTCTTTGTTTGCTTTAGTCGGTGAATAAAACGCTCAATAAAGTCTGGCGTATCTGACATTGTCTTACGAATCGCCCATAATTTTTCTAAATGTTCTTTTGGAATTAATAATTCTTCTTTTCGCGTACCTGAACGACGAATGTCAATGGCAGGGAAAATCCGTTTTTCCGCTAATGAGCGATCAAGATGAAGCTCCATGTTTCCTGTTCCTTTAAATTCCTCGTAAATGACGTCATCCATGCGCGACCCTGTATCAACAAGAGCGGTAGCTAAAATCGTTAAACTGCCCCCTTCTTCAATGTTCCGCGCCGCCCCGAAAAACCGCTTCGGACGGTGGAATGCCGCTGGGTCAATTCCTCCCGAAAGCGTGCGTCCGCTTGGAGGAATGACTAAGTTGTATGCGCGCGCTAAACGGGTAATACTGTCCATTAAAATGACAACGTCACGTTTATGTTCAACAAGACGCATCGCACGTTCAAGCACAAGCTCCGCCACTTTAATATGGTTTTCTGGCACTTCATCAAACGTGGAACTGACGACATCGGCTGATACAGAACGTTCAATGTCCGTCACTTCCTCTGGGCGTTCATCAATGAGCAAGACAATCAGTTCAACATCAGGGTGATTCGTTGTGATGCTGTTAGCGATTTCTTTTAATAACATCGTTTTTCCTGCTTTTGGCGGTGCGACAATTAAGCCGCGCTGACCGAATCCAATCGGAGCAATTAAATCGATGAGGCGGGTAGATATCTTGTCTGGCGTCGTTTCGAGCTTCATTTGACGGCTTGGGTAAAGCGGTGTGAGCGCTGGGAAATGGACGCGTTCTTTCGCGATTTCTGGGTCTTCACCGTTTACAGCCTCGACGTGCAATAAGCCGAAATATCGTTCGTTTTCTTTTGGCGGCCGCACTTTTCCTGAAACTTTATCACCGTTGCGCAAATCAAAGCGGCGAATTTGCGATGCGGAAATATAAATATCTTCCGAACTAGGGGAATAGTTAATTGGACGCAAAAAGCCGAATCCTTCTGATTGAATAATTTCAAGCACGCCTTCCATAAAAAAGAGGCCGTCTTGTTCTGCGCGCGCTTTTAAAATCGCAAAAATTAGTTCTTTTTTTGTTAGTTTGCTGTAATATGAAATTTTGTATTGGCGAGCTAATTCATATAGCTCTTTAATGGTCATATTTTCTAGCTTTGCAATCGTTAAATCTCCTAACTCCATACTTACACCACTCTTTTATTTATTTTGATGAATTTCTCTTTGGATGGAAAAAGCGAAGATGAAAAGATGATGAGAAGGGACATAACACGACTATTTTACCCTTTTTTCATATTGTCAATCAATAGAAAAAGAGCGAGAGCGCAAAAAGTTCGCGCATCTCGCGATCACTTCATAACAAGGTTCGGCTTTTTCTTCAAGCTATGGCGTCCTTCAATGAAACGAACGGTTCCTGACTTCGCCCGCATAACGATGGAGTGTGTTTCGCCATATGCCCCTTTAAATTGTACCCCACGTAACAATTCGCCGTCAGTCACACCCGTCGCCGCAAAAATAGCGTCGTCTCCTTTCACAAGGTCCTCCATACGCAATACACGGTTCACATCTAGCCCCATTTTTTTGCATCGTTCCAACTCCGCATCGTTTTGCGGCAATAGTTTTCCTTGTATTTCTCCACCGAGACATTTGAGCGCAACAGCGGCTAATACCCCTTCTGGTGCACCGCCTGAACCGAACAAAATGTCTACCCCTGTATGATCGAACGCTGTATTGATCGCCGCCGCAACGTCGCCGTCATTAATAAGCTTAATGCGCGCCCCCGCTTCACGCAACTCGGCAATGATGCGTTCGTGGCGCGGACGGTTTAAAACGATCGCTACAACGTCTTCCACATCTTTATTTTTTGCTTTGGCAACTGCCTTTAAATTATCAATGATCGGAGCGTTAATGTCAATCATGCCGACCGCTTCCGGTCCGACAGCAATTTTATCCATGTACATATCTGGCGCATGAAGCAAGTTACCATGATCCGCCACAGCGACGACCGCTAACGCATTCCAGCCACCAGAGGCGACAATGTTTGTTCCCTCAAGCGGGTCGACTGCGACATCGACGCGCGGGCCGTAACCGTTGCCAAGCTTTTCCCCAATGTATAACATCGGTGCTTCATCCATTTCCCCTTCACCGATGACAACCGTTCCTTTCATCGGGACTGTATCGAATACATCGCGCATCGCAGAAGTGGCCGCCTCATCCGCTTCATCTTTTTTACCGCGCCCCATCCAGCGCGCTGCAGCTAGTGCTGCGGCTTCTGTTACACGGACAAGCTCCATCGATAAACTTCTTTCCATCGTTTCTCCCTCTCCCCTTTGTTGCATTATGTGTTCTTTAGTTGTTCGATTTCTTGCTCTGTCATTTGTTCGCGCCAAACTGTTGCACCAAGGTTGACAAGTTTGTCAACTAAGTTGCTATAGCCACGGTCAATATGTTCCAACCCTGTAATTTCTGTAACCCCTTCGGCCATTAATCCCGCGACCACAAGTGCAGCTCCTGCACGCAAATCGGTCGCACGCACTTTCGCTCCTTGCAGTCGGGATGGACCTGTAATGATCGCTGAACGCCCTTCGACTTTTACGTTCGCATTCATGCGCCGCAACTCATCGATATGTTTAAATCGGGCGCTATAAATTGTATCTGTCACAATGCTCGTCCCGGATGCTTTCGTTAATAGTGAAGTGAATGGCTGTTGTAAATCGGTCGGGAAGCCCGGATAAACGAGCGTTTTAATATCGACAGCACGAAGATGTTCTTTCGTCGCAACAAAAATTTGGTCATCGCTCGTTTCGACAACAACGCCCATTTCACGCATTTTTGCAATGACAGCCTCTAAATGTTGCGGAATGACGTTGTCAATAATCATTTCTTTCCCCATAGCCGCACCGATAATCATATACGTTCCTGCTTCAATGCGATCCGGAATAATGGAATGGCGGCAACCGTGCAACTGTTCCACGCCGTCAATACGAATGACGTCTGTTCCTGCCCCTTTAATGCGCGCACCCATGTTTGTCAATAGCGTCGCAACGTCAATAATTTCTGGCTCTTTTGCCGCATTTTCAATAATCGTTCTCCCTTTCGCCAAGACGGCAGCTAACATAATGTTAATTGTCGCCCCAACGCTAACGACGTCCAAATAAATGCGTGCCCCGCGAAGCTCTTCCGCTCGTAAATAAATGGCACCTTGTTCGTTTGTCACTTTCGCCCCAAGCGCTTCAAAGCCCTTGATGTGTTGGTCAATTGGACGCGGCCCTAAATGGCAACCACCGGGAAGACCGATGACCGCTTTTTTAAACCGTCCAAGCATCGCACCCATCAAGTAATAGGAAGCACGTAATTTTTTTACTTTTCCGTTCGGCAAAGGCATAGAAACGATATGTGACGGATCGATGACGACTTCGTTTTCATCGAAATGAAAAGCACCGCCAATTTCTTCGATTAATTGTCCGAGCACATGAACGTCTGAAATGTTCGGCAATCCTTCAATGACTACAGGTGAGTTTGCTAAAATAGCGGCTGGAATGAGCGCGACGGCGCTATTTTTCGCCCCGCTAATGCGCACGGAGCCTCGAAGAAAGTCACCGCCAACGATTTTTAACTTTTCCATATTTGTCTCCCTTCTCGCAAAGCAAATACTAAAACGCGACGGAAAACGGTTCGATCATCATTTTTGGTTCGCTTTATTCCAGTCTGCTAAAAACTTTTCGATGCCTTGATCTGTTAGTGGATGCTTAAACAGTTGCATCAACACGTTGTAAGGAACTGTCGCGATGTGCGCCCCTTTTAATGCCGCTTCTGTCACATGTTGTGGATGACGGATAGATGCGGCGATAATTTCCGTTTCAATATCGTGAATCGCAAAAATGTTTGCGATCGTTTCGATTAAGTCTAAGCCGTTATGACCGATATCATCGAGGCGTCCTAAAAATGGAGAGACGTACGTTGCACCAGCACGCGCCGCTAATAACGCTTGGTTGGCGCTAAAAATAAGCGTCACGTTTGTTTTAATTCCTTTTTCGCTAAATACTTTGACCGCCTTTAATCCTTCTGGCGTCATCGGCACTTTAATTGTAATGTTTGGAGCAATTTTCGCTAACTCTTCTCCTTCTGCAATCATTCCTTCTGCATCTGTTGCAATCACCTCAGCGCTAACGGAGCCTGAAACGAGAGAAGTAATTTCACGAAGACGATCGTGGAATGATACGTTTTCTTTGGCAACGAGGCTCGGATTGGTCGTTACCCCCGCTAAAATGCCAAGTTCGTGAGCATGGCGAATTTCATCAATGTTCGCTGTATCAATAAAAAATTTCATGATTTCCAACCTCCTAAACGCTTTCAAAATGGAATGAAACAAAACCGCCCGCTTCAGCAAACGCTGAAACGGTGCGGCTTGTATTACAACGCTTTGCCGGAAGAACCGAATTCGCGCATTTTGCCAATGACTGTTTCTTTAATCGCATCGCGGCCAGGGCCAAGAATTTTGCGCGGATCGTACACTTTTTCGTCTTTCGCTAACACTTCGCGCACCACTTTTGTAAACGCCATTTGGTTTTCTGTATTGACGTTAATTTTTGATGTACCGAGCGAAATAGCGCGTTGAATTTGTTCTGTCGGGATACCTGTTCCACCATGTAATACGAGCGGTACACCTGTACGATCACGAATTTCTTCCATCTCTTTAAATCCTAGTTTTGGCTCTCCTTTATATGGACCATGTACAGAACCGAGCGCTGGTGCTAGACAGTCGATGCCTGTACGCTTCACAAGCTCCTCGCACTCATCTGGATTTGCATAAATGATTCCTTCTGCAACGACGTCATCTTCTTGTCCGCCGACTGTTCCGAGCTCAGCTTCAACAGAGACGCCGCGCGCATGAGCGTACTCCACCACTTTTGATGTAATTTCAACGTTTTCTTCAAACGGATGATGTGATGCGTCGATCATAACAGATGTAAATCCAGCATCAATCGCCGCCTTACATTTTTCAAAGCTAGAACCGTGGTCAAGGTGAATCGCAACAGGAACAGTAATGTTCATGTCTTCCATTAATCCTTTGACCATGTTTACAACCGTTTTAAAGCCGCCCATATAGCGAGCTGCTCCTTCAGACACACCAAGAATGACAGGAGACTTTTCTTCCTCGGCTGCCGCTAAAATCGCTTGTGTCCATTCTAAGTTGTTAATGTTGAATTGACCGACCGCATACTTGCCTGCCAATGCTTGTTTAAGCATTTCCGTCATTGAAACTAAAGGCATCGTTAAATCCTCCTTAAATTAGCCATTGTTCACTATCCGAAAGCGCCTTTCACATGTACAATGACCAAAATACGACAATTTTATACAAGACGACCTCGAATAGTATGTACATTATAAGAATAACAAACTTTGTTTCCACACATCAACATTATTCACCGAAACGAACGAAACTTTGTGAAAAAAGTTCAAAAAGCTGTCAATGGTTAACGAATATATTTTTTCACTGCATCACGCATATCATCTATGTCAAAAGGTTTCGCAAAATGTGTCAGCGCACCGAGCTTTTTCGTTTCATGAATCATATCTAGTTCGCCGTAGGCTGTCATCACGATGACTTTGACGTTTTCATTCATCTCTTTCATCTTCTTTAAAATTTCAACCCCATCCATGCCCGGGATTTTCATATCTAACAACACTAAGTCGGGGGAATGTTTCGCAAACAAATCAAGCGCCTGAACACCATTAGCTGCCTGATACGTTTCGTACCCTTCTTTTTGAAATACTTCGTTTAATAAAATACGAATGCCAAATTGGTCGTCCACAATTAAAACCTTCCCCGCCATATCAACACCTCTATTTTCTCTATTTTCATCCTATTTCGCGCAGGAGACTCCCACTTCAACGACCAAAGGGAGTAAGTGGGAGAGGAATGCGCGTTCCCCCTTTCTTTTGTGTATGATATAATAAAAGCGTGGAGAAAACCGTTAAATAAAGGCACTCCAATAACTGCTACTCGATGTATGGAGTTGGTTACAGGAAACGTTGTAACCGTAAAACATCGAGCGTATATCCGTCTGTTGTGTGTGGAAGCCAAGTACTGCCAACAGACACACCGAGAGAATCGGTAACGATGTAGGCATGACCTGCATCGTTGGGTAGTTGTCAACCTGCCCCTTGATGCAACCCCAAGTCAAGGAAGGAGGACAAAGTCCGCTCGCACTTCTGGGGAGTTGCAAGCCCCCGCTTCAAGCGTTAGCTAAGTGGGGGTAGTTGACATGTAAAGCTCCTATCTTTATTATCGTATCATTACTTCGAAATTTTTACCATTTATCCTGCTTCATGTTCGGATTTTGATCATTTTTTTATTTTTTAATATAATGAACACCATAGACAACGTCGCATGGGAAGGGGATTCACCATGTTAAAAATATTATCGACACAGCTTGCTGGGGTGTTTCAACGAATAAGCGCGCAAGAAGAAGAGCAGTTTGAAGATGCTGCCCGCTTACTTGCACAGGCAGTCATTAGTAGCGGAACGATTTTTATTTACGGCATCGATGAAATGGAAGCAGTTGTTGCGGAGGCGCTTTATGGAGCTGAAAAGCTACCAAACGTAAAACGGCTAGATATAAACGAAGTAACAACCGCTGATCGCGTGCTTATCGTTTCGCGCTTTTGTACAAATGAAGAAGCCATTCGCATCGCTAAACAACTTCAAGAACAAAACATATGGACAATCGGTATGTCATCCATCATAGAAGAAACGACACAAACACTTGTTGATTACGTCGATGTGCATATTGATTTATGTTTAAAACAGCCGCTCGTTCCAACAGAAGATGGTACACGCGTTGGCTTTCCTTCTGCGATTGCCGCTTTATTCGCTTATCATAGTTTAGCGCTCATGACGCAAGAAATTGTCGCAGAATACGAGTAAGAGGATGCCCATATCGGACATCCTCCTTTATTTTTCTAACGATGCGCGAATAAATTCGCGGAAAAGCGGCTGTGGACGCGTCGGACGAGATGTAAATTCTGGATGGAACTGCGCCGCAACAAACCACGGATGATCTTTTAACTCAATAATTTCTACAAGACGGCCATCTGGGCTTGTACCTGAAAACATAAAGCCGTTCTCTTCCATCATCGTACGATATTCGTTATTAAATTCATAACGATGACGATGGCGCTCATAAATGACTTCATCTTGATACGCATCATACGCTTTCGTTCCTTCTACAAGCTTGCACGGATATAAGCCGAGGCGAAGCGTTCCACCTAAATCTTCAATGTCTTTTTGTTCCGGCAATAAATCGATAATTGGATGCGGTGTGCTTGGATCGATTTCCGCTGAATGTGCACCTTTTAAGCCGACGACATGGCGGGCAAACTCAACGGATGCTAGCTGCATACCTAAACAAATGCCAAGGAACGGAATGCGCTGTTCGCGAGCGTAGCGAATCGCTTCAATTTTTCCTTCGATGCCGCGATCGCCAAATCCGCCTGGAACGAGAATACCGTTTACTCCTTGCAGCAATTGCGCCACGTTGTCCCGATCAACATGTTCGGAGTTAATCCAACGAATATCGACATCCGTATCAAACGCATATCCCGCATGACGTAACGCTTCGACGACAGAAATGTACGCATCTTGTAGTTCAACATATTTTCCAACAAGCGCAATCGTCGTTTTGTTGGATAAGTTGCGCACTTTTTCAACGAGCGCGATCCATTCTGTCATATCCGCTTCGTTGCAGTTTAGTTTTAAATGTTCGCAAACGATTTGGTCTAACTTTTGTTCTTGAAGCATAAGCGGAACAGCGTATAACGTGTCAGCGTCACGCGCTTCAATGACCGCTTTCGGATCGATGTCGCAAAATAGGGCGATTTTATCTTTCATATCTTGGGACATCGGCATTTCTGTGCGCACGACGATCACGTTCGGTTGAATGCCTAGGCTGCGCAATTCTTTGGCGCTATGTTGCGTCGGTTTTGTCTTCATCTCACCTGCTGCCTTAATATATGGGACAAGCGTACAATGAATGTACATCACGTTTTCACGGCCAACGTCGCTTTTTATTTGACGAATCGCTTCTAAAAACGGAAGAGATTCAATGTCGCCAACTGTCCCTCCGATTTCTGTAATAACGACGTCCGCATTCGTTTCGCGACCTGCGCGAAAGACGCGCTCTTTAATTTCATTTGTAATGTGCGGAATGACTTGTACCGTTCCTCCTAAATAATCGCCGCGACGTTCTTTCTTCAATACGGTGGAATAAATTTTTCCTGTTGTGACGTTGCTGTATTTGTTTAAATTAATGTCAATAAAGCGCTCGTAATGACCTAAATCTAAGTCCGTTTCCGCCCCGTCATCTGTGACAAACACTTCTCCATGTTGATACGGACTCATCGTTCCTGGGTCAACGTTAATGTACGGATCAAATTTTTGAATGGTCACTTTTAAGCCGCGATTTTTTAGTAAGCGACCAAGTGAAGCAGCCGTAATTCCTTTCCCAAGCGATGATACAACGCCACCTGTTACGAAAATATATTTGGTCATGAAACCTTCCCCCTCAACTCATTTGGAATAGTTACAGTGTGTGCGAATTCGGGGAAAAATAAAAACGCTCCACTTACAAATTAGTAAGGGAGCGAACGTATCTCTATGAAAAGAGCCCAAACAGAATTCTACATATATCGATGTAAAAAGTCAAGGTTATAATTCCTCATCTTCTTCTAACTCTAATTCTTCATCCTCTAATTCTTCATCGACGACCTCTAGCTCTTCATCAATCGGTTCATCGTCTAAATCTAGTTCTTCGTCTAATAAGTCGTCAATCACTTCTTCATCTTCATCTAATGCAAAATCGTCGTCTAACAGTTCTTCATCGCCCAATAATTCCTCATCTAAATCGTCATATACTAATTCGTCCTCATCGACCATGTCATCAAAGTCATCAAAGTCATCCGCCACTTTTTTCTTCTTCTTCACGCGTTCTACAGGCACCGCTTCGTCTTCTGTTTGATCATATGGATACCACGAGCGTAAGCCCCAAGCCGTTTCCCCAACACAAATAAACCGGCCGTCGACGTTTAAATCTGTATAAAACTGCGCTAGTCGTGCACTTACTTCACTTTCGGATAACCCTTTTATCGCGACGAGTTGCTCGATCATCTCTTGAAATGACACCGTCTGTTTTTTCTCACACAATAGCAAATACGCAAGTTCGACGAAAGACATCTCTCGCAATTGTTCTTGAGAGTATTGCTCCAAACTCACTTTCCGCACTCCCTTTCTCCAACGTATGAAAACAACAAAAATCCATACCATTCATTATAAACAAATTCATTTACTTTATGCTAGACGGTTGCCAAAAAAAAATGTCGGGACATCCCCCCGACATTACATATTGCGGCGATATTGTCCACCGACTTCATACAACGCTTTCATGAATGACCTCCGCTCCACTTGCTTGTAAAATGCGACGCATAATGTTAATGGCTGCATCGTGCCCATCAAATAAACTAGACGCCGTCACAAAGCGAATGTGATGTTTTGGACGGTAAATGTGAGCCATGTTTCTCCCATCCCCTTTCGCTACCGCTTCATAATGCCTTCAAGCAATAGCTTTGTTTGCAATTCAATATATTCATCGAGCGTATACATTTTTTTCAACGCCCAACGACGGAATCCCCACATTTGACCGAGAACGAAAATGTTATGTGCAAACAATTGAATTTCTCGCTCCGTTAATGAAAATACCCCATTGTCTACGCAACGTCGTAAAATATGTTCGAACATCGCAACCATTTGCAATTCTTTATTAAGCACATACGGAAGCGATTCTTTGCCGAGCGACTTTGCCTCTTGATACATGACGAGCACTTCGTCTTGCAGCTCGTCAACGACACGGAAATAGTAATTAATCGCTAATTTTAAACCGTCTAAATCCCCTTTTGTCGTATCGATTGCCTGCTCCATACGATCGCGCACTTCATCGTAAATCCGATCGCACACTAAATAAAGAACATCTTCTTTTTTGCGAATGTATTCGTATAACGTTCCGATGCTAAAACCAGAAGCGCGGGCAATTTCGCGCGTCGTCGTTTGATGAAACCCCTTTTGCTTAAATAGCGAAATCGCCCCTTTTATCATTTGATTGCGCCTTTTTTTCACAAGCCGTTCGTCTTTCACAGACGCGGGCACTTCACGTTTTTTCATCACATCACTCCTATTTCGTCAACATTCTTGAAATGACGATGCGTTGAATTTCTTGCGTGCCTTCATAAATTTGCGTAATTTTTGCATCGCGCATAAACCGTTCGACTGGATAGTCTTTCGTATAACCGTAGCCACCGAAAATTTGTACCGCCTCCACGGTGACTTTCATTGCTGTATCCCCTGCAAACAATTTCGCCATCGCAGATTCTTTTCCGTACGGTAAGCCGTTTGATTCGAGCCACGCCGCTTGATACGTTAGTAAGCGCGCAGCTTCAATGGCAGTTGCCATATCAGCTAGTTTAAAGGCAATGCCCTGTTGTTCTGCAATTGGCTTGCCGAATTGAATACGTCCTTTCGCATATTCTACCGCTGCATCTAACGCCCCTTGCGCGATGCCAACCGCCTGCGCTGCGATACCATTTCGACCGCCATCAAGCGTCATCATCGCAATTTTAAATCCTTCTCCTTCTTCACCGAGCAAATTTTCTTTCGGAATGCGACAATCTTCAAAAATGAGCTCCGTTGTTGGCGATGAACGAATACCGAGCTTTTTCTCTTTTTTCCCGATCGAAAAACCAGGCGTTCCTTTCTCAACAATAAATGCGCTAATGCCGCGGTGCTTTTTCTCTGGATCTGTCACCGCAAAAACGACATAAATTTCCGCTTCTCCACCGTTTGTAATCCATACTTTTGAACCGTTTAATACGTAATGATCACCATCACGCACCGCACGCGTTTTCATCGCTGACACGTCAGAACCTGCTCCTGGTTCAGACAAACCGTACGCCCCAAGCTTTTCCCCTGTCGCTAACGCCCGTAAATACGTTTGTTTTTGTTGTTCTGTCCCAAATTTATAAATTGGCCAACTCGCTAATGAAATGTGAGCAGAAAGCGTTACTCCTGTTGATGCGCACACTTTTGACAGTTCCTCAACAGCAATCACGTATGCTAAATAGTCGCTACCGATGCCGCCGTATTCCTCTGGCCATGGGATGCCTGTTAAGCCGAGATCCGCCATTTTATTAAAAATGCTGCGATCAAATCGCTCTTCTTCGTCGCGTTCGGCCGCTGTCGGCGCGACTTCATTTTTCGCAAAATCGCGCACCATTTTTCGAATCATTTCATGTTCTTCGCTTAATTGAAAGTTCATTTCCCCATCCCCCTTAACACATGTTTACTAATGACGAGCCGCTGAATTTCGCTCGTTCCTTCGTAAATTTCACATACTTTCGCATCGCGGAATAACCGCTCAACCGGATAGTCTTCGGTATAACCGTTGCCTCCGAAAATTTGTACCGCTTCGACGGTCACTTTCATGTCCCTATCCCCCATTAATGGACTTCAATCATAATTGCATCGCCTTGACCGCCACCGCTGCAAATCGCTGCGATGCCAGTGCCGCCTCCGCGACGTTTTAATTCGTGAATAAGCGTAATGATAATGCGCGCTCCGCTCGCCCCGATCGGATGCCCGAGCGCGATCGCGCCGCCATTGACGTTTACTTTTTCTTCTGGCAAGTCGGCAATTTTCATGCTTGCTAAAGCGACAGCAGCAAACGCTTCGTTAATTTCAAATAAGTCAATGTCGTTTACGGTTTTGCCTGTTTTACGCAACAATTCGTTGATGACGATGCCTGGTGTTTTCGGAAAATCTTTCGCTTCAATCGCAACCGCCGTATGGGCTACAATTGTCGCAAGTGGCGTGAGCCCTTCTTTTTGCGCGCGTTCTTCGCTCATTAATACGAGTGCGGCTGCTCCATCGTTTACCCCCGGCGCATTTCCTGCTGTAATCGTGCCCGTTGGATCAAATACGGGCGCAAGTTTCGCTAATTTTTCAAGCGATGTATCTTTGCGCGGTGATTCATCCACCGCTACCGTGATCGGTTCCCCTTTTCGTTGTGGAATAGAAACAGGGACGATTTCTTCAGCAAATTTGCCGCTTTCGATCGCTGCAATCGCTAATTGATGGCTGCGATACGCCCAGCGGTCTTGTTCTTCGCGCGTAATACCTAACTCTTTTGCTGTGTCACTTCCGTAAATACCCATATGCACACCTGTAAAACTACATGTCAATCCATCATAGACCATTAAATCTTTTACTGTCGAATCGCCCATACGCAATCCCCAACGCGCTTTCGGTAATATATACGGCGCATTGCTCATCGATTCCATTCCACCTGCAACGATGACGTCCGCATCCCCGGCACGAATGATTTGATCGCCGAGCGTAACACTACGCATTCCTGAGGCGCACACTTTGTTGATCGTCTCCGTTTTCGTCTCCCACGGAATGCCTGCCTCTCTTGCGGCTTGTCGCGATGGGAGCTGCCCTTGTCCACCTTGCAATACCGTGCCGAAAATGACTTCATCGACATCTTCTGCACGAACGTTTGCGCGCACGAGCGCCTCTTTGATCGCGATACCTCCAAGCTGCGCTGCGCTCAATGCGCTTAAACCGCCACCAAACTTTCCAAAAGGTGTACGTACCCCGCTAACAATGACCGTTTTCCCCATGTTTCTCCCCCTTTTTATAATAAGAAAGCCCTTTCAAAAATATTGAGCGAACGCTCGTTCAATGATGGACGGGCAAAGAAGGCGCACGACAAGCCGCACACCTTCCTATTGTTTTCATTATACTGAAAATGTCTTAAAAAATAAAACTATTTATTTTTTTTAGAATTTTTAATGAACAGGTCCAAATACCGCCTTTTCTAACAACTCCGCCACATCATACGTGCCAACTTTTTCTTCTACTTCTTTTGCTTTCGTACCATCTGATAACATTGTTAAACAGTACGGACAGCCAGAGCTAATAACTGTCGGATTCACTTCTAGCGCCTGTTCTGTGCGCGCGACGTTAATGCGGGTGCCTGTTGTTTCTTCCATCCACATCAACCCACCACCAGCGCCACAACACATGCCTGTTTCGCGATGGCGTTCCATTTCAACAAGTTTCACGCCCGGAATCGCTTTCAATATTTGACGCGGTGCATCGTATACGTCGTTATATCGACCTAAATAACATGAATCATGGAATGTCACGACTTCGTTTACTTCATATTTCGGGACAAGACGACCTTCTTCAACAAGCTTTGCTAGTAACTCTGTATGGTGATATACTTCCGCCTCAAAACCGAAATCTGGATATTCGTTTTTGAATGATGTCATCTAATCCAGAATACAAACGCGGATTCGGTCGCCTCAAAACCGAAATCTGGATATTCGTTTTTGAATGTGTTATACGCATGCGGGTCGATCGTCACAATTTTTTTCACGCCCGCTTTTTCAAATTCGGCAATATTGGCTGTCGCTAATTCTTGGAATAAAAATTCGTTTCCTAAACGACGCGGCGTATCGCCCGAGTTTTTCTCTTTGTTTCCTAAAATCGCAAATTTCACGCCTGCTTCATTTAACAGACGCGCAAAGGCTAACGCAATTTTTTGGCTTCGATTATCAAATGAACCCATCGAACCAACCCAGAATAAATATTCGAATTCTTCCCCTGCTTTTTGCATTTCTTTTACTGTCGGAATGCGGACATCTTCACGCAACTCGCGCCAATTTTCTTTTTCTTTGCGATTGAGTCCCCATGGGTTTCCTTGACGTTCGATATTTGTCATCGCCCGTTGTGCATCTGGGTTTAACTTTCCTTCTGTTAATACGAGGTAACGACGCAAATCAATAATTTTATCGACATGTTCATTCATAACTGGGCATTGGTCTTCACAGTTGCGACACGTCGTACATGCCCAAATTTCTTCTTCCGTAATGACATCGCCAATTAAGTTCGGCATTTCAATCGTTGCCGCTTGTTCTTGCATTCCTTGTGCCATAAAAGCGAGCTGGTTTCCTTTTGTGTTCGCAAACGCAAACGTCGGCACCCAAGGAGCTTTCGATGTAATGGCTGCACCTTTTTCTGTTAAATGGTCGCGCAATTTTAAAATAAGATCCATCGGTGATAACATTTTCCCTGTCCCCGTTGCTGGGCACATGTTCGTACAGCGCCCGCACTCGACACAGGCATATAAATCAATAAGTTGCGTTTGCTTAAAGTCTTCAATTTTCCCGACGCCAAACGATTCTTGTGTCTCATCTTCAAAGTTGATTTTTTCAAGTTTCGGTCTCGTTAATCGGCTGAAAAAGACGTTAACTGGCCCAGCGATTAAATGGGCGTGTTTTGATTGTGGCACGTACACTAAAAACGTTAATAAAATAAGCAAATGCACCCACCAAGCGACAAAAAACAATACCGCTGCTCCTGTTTCCCCTACCCAACTAAACGCAAGCGCAATGGCAGAAGCGACGGGCTCACTCCACGACGTCCCTTCGTTATGCCAAATGCGGCTCATGCCGTTACCGAATAACACCGAAAGCATTAGTCCACCGATAAAAATAAGGACAAGCCCTGCTTTCAAATCTCGCTTTAAACGGACGAGCTTCTCGATGTAACGGCGATAAAACGCCCATAACACTGCCACTAAAATAAGCAATGTGACGATTTCTTGGAAAAACGTAAACGCTGGATAAAGCGGCCCAAGCGGCAAGTGCGCTCCCGGGACAAGCCCCTTAATGATGAAGTCAATCGCTCCAAACTGAACGAGAATAAAGCCGTAAAAAAATATGACGTGAATGATCCCGCTTTTTTTGTCTTTTAACAGCTTTTTTTGCCCAAAGACGTTCACCCATATGTTTTGTAGACGCTCTTTCACTTTTCCATCAAACTCAACTTTTTTCCCTAACTTAATATACGCAATGCGCGTTTTCACGAGATACACAAATAAATGAACGGCGTACGCTGTCACAAGTAAAAAAGCAATCCAGTTCAACCAAAGCACAATACCCTTCCCCCTTTGTTGTAAAAATAAAATAAATTTTCTGAACAAACTTACTTTCATTATATAATGAATGAGCATTCAGTCAATATTTTTTCTCATTTTTTATTTTCTTTTTGGGAAAACTACAACAATGAAAGGAGTGGGGGCATGAGCTGGCTCATAGTTGCTATTATTTTATTGTTTCTTCTTTTGCTCGATTATAAATGGGGCGATAAAGTGTCAAAAACGACATCGCGAAAAAAAATCGGTGTCGAACGACAAAGCGACATCACGCTATTTACAGCCGGAGAGGAGCTGTTTGATGACTATTTCGCCGAGTTGGAACGAGCGAAACATCACATTCACATTTTATTTTACATCGTGCGCGATGATAAAATGGGGCAACGATTTTTTTCTTTACTTGAACAAAAAGTAAATGAAGGAGTAGAAGTGCGCCTCCTTGTCGATTGGGTTGGAAGCTTCGGATTGCCTCCTTCCGTCCGACAAAAAAGCGGGCAATTTGCCTTTGCAAACCGCCCGGCATTACCGTTTTTTTTCTATAAACTAAATGAGCGAAACCATCGCAAAATTACTGTCATTGATGGGAAAATTGGCTATTTGGGCGGGTTTAATATCGGAAAAGAATATATCGGACAAGATCCGAAGTTTGGCCATTGGCGCGACTATCATTTAAAAATTATGGGAGAAGGGGTTCATGATTTGCAACGACAGTTTCAAGAAGATTGGACAAAAGCAACAGGACAATCGTTTGGAAATAGTGAGCGATATTTTCCACCTCTTCAAAAAGGGGCGATGAAACATCGCTTTCTTCCGACAGATGGAAAATATCTAGAGGAAGAATTTATTCAGCTCATTAAACAAGCAAAACAAGAAATCATCATCGGGACACCATATTTTATTCCGAGTAAAAAAATTATGAATGCCCTGCTTGAAGCGATAAAACGAGGAGTTCAACTGACGATTATTGTACCGATGCAAGCGGATCATCCACTCGTCAAAGAAGCCGCATATCCTTATTTTCGTCAGCTTCTTCGTGCCGGAGCTCGTATTTATCAGTTTTATAACGGGTTTTACCATGCAAAAGTAATTGTCATCGATGACGATATATGTGATATCGGCACAGCGAATTTCGATCATCGCAGTTTATTCATCAACTACGAAATGAATTGTTACATATATGACAAACCGTTCATTCAATATGTGAAACAAACGATCGCTCGCGACATCGACACATCTACATTATTGACAGCGGAATATTTTCGCAAGCTGCCTTGGCTTGACCGACTAAAAGAAGGCGTTGCGACTTTGATGTCTCCATTGTTGTAATGAGAAAGGGTGCCCTATTGGGGACACCCTCTTTTGCATTACATTTTTTCCGGTGCATGTACACCAACAAGCGCTAACGCATTTTTCAATGTAATTTGTACAGCTTTCATAAGCGCCAGGCGAGCGCGGCTTTTTTCAACATTCGTTGCATCAAGCACTTTTTCCGCATTGTAAAAGCTATGCAGCGCAGAAGCGAGCTCGAAAATGTAGTTCGTCATCCGATGTGGTGAGCGCTTCACCGCCGCTTCAGCAACAGCTGAAGGAAACTCCCCTAGCTTTTTCAACAAGTCAATTTCTTTTTCCGCTAATTCGTACGTAAAAGATAGTTCGCCATCATAAGATAACCCTTGTTCTTCTCCTTGACGAAGCATGCTACATACGCGCGCATGGGCATATTGTGCATAATACACAGGGTTTTCATTCGATTGCGACACCGCTAAGTCCATATCGAAATCTAAATGCGTATCCGATGAACGCATCGCGAAGAAATAACGCGTCGCATCTAATCCAACTTCTTCCATCAAGTCGCGCAGCGTAACAGCCTTTCCTGTCCGCTTACTCATGCGCACTTTTTCACCGTTTTGATACAAGCTGACAAGCTGAATAATTTCAACTTCTAATACATCAGGGTCGTATCCGAGCGCAGCGATCGCCGCCTTCATGCGCGGAATGTAACCGTGATGATCGGCTCCCCAAATGTTAATAATTTTTTCAAATCCGCGCTCAAGTTTATCTTGATGGTATGCAATGTCCGGCAATAAATATGTGTACGTGCCATCTTGTTTGATGAGCACGCGGTCTTTGTCGTCACCGAATGTCGTCGAACGGAACCATGTCGCGCCGTCTTGTTCGTAAATATGTCCTTTTTCGCGCAATGTCTCAAGCGCCTTCTCGATTTTTCCATTATGGTAAAGAGACGTTTCCGAATACCATACGTCAAACGTGACGCGGAAGTCCGCTAAATCTTTTTTAATTTTATCCATTTCAAACGCTAATCCGTACTCGCGAAACTGTTGAAGTCGCTCTTGTTCATCGAGCGCGACAAACTTGTCACCATGTTCTTCTGCTAATTTTTTCCCTAGTTCAATAATATCTTCACCGAAGTAGCCGTCTTCTGGCATATCTTTATCAATGCCAAGCGCTTGAAAATAACGCGCTTCTACCGACTTTGCTAAATTGACAATTTGATTGCCCGCATCGTTAATGTAATATTCGCGCGTCACGTCAAAGCCTGCTTTTTTCAAAATGTTGCATAACGAATCACCAACCGCTGCTCCACGTGCGTGACCTAAATGCAAACTACCTGTCGGGTTTGCGGAGACGAACTCAACTTGCACTTTTTGACCGTTGCCGACGTTTGTTTCGCCGTATGCGTCCCCTGCTTGTAAAATGGTTGGAACGAGTTCTGTTAAATAGCGATTGTCCATGTAAAAATTAATAAACCCTGGTCCAGCAATGTCCACTTTTTTCACGAACACAGCTTCACCGTTAAAATGGCGGACAATGTCTTCCGCAATCATACGTGGTGCCTTTTTTGCAACGCGCGCGAGTTGCATCGCGACGTTTGTTGAATAGTCGCCGTGCGCTTTATCTTTCGGCGTCTCTAAAATGACGTTTGGAACGTCTGCCTCTGTCGCAACCCCTGAGCGAATGACTGCTTCCCTGATTTCTTCTTTTAACTTTTGTTTCATTTGTTCAACAATGTTCATTTTTTTGCCTCCTTAAACGAAATCGTCACCGCATGACGACCGACATGTTTACCAGATAAGTGAAGTATGTAAGAAAAAAACAACTGCCCTTTTTTCGTTTTCTCGTTATACTGATACGATACTTGTTCTGTTTTTGTTTTCATTTCCCAGCGCGCCATCGGGCTTTCGTACGTACCGATCGTTTCCGACTGCTTGCGAAACGTATGGCGCATCGAGATCGCACCGGAGCGAAGGACGACCACTTCATCATTGGCAATTTTCACGACGTTTTTGATCGTTTCTCCTTCATACGTCTCTTCAAACGTTACATACGTTGCGTCTCCTTTTAAGTAGTATAAACCATTTGCCTCAATGACAACAATTTCTTTTCGTGCCCCGTCCCGAATTTCTGTTACGTGCTTGAGCTGTATAGGCGTTCCGTTCACCTTCCCCACATCCTTGCTGTTGTTATGACTGTAGTTAAGTATAGAAAAAGAGGCGCATACATGCAATAGCTCGCCAATGATCCAAAGTTCGTTGCGCATTTTTTCTTTCCCAAACATTTTATCTGTACTTTTCTATGTGCAAAACTGACAAGTTTCACTTTATTTTGTTTCATCACCACAACATACACTTGAAAAGAGAGGGATTTTTTGAGGCTTCGTGTCCAAAAATATTTTTCCTTATTTTTCCTCATAAGTATAGGGAAGAGGTGTCCTGAAATAGTCAAGTACAACTTTCGGTAAAGAGCCCTTATTTTTACCAAACGTAAGAAAATAACAATTGTCCATTTTCTATAAAACATATACAAATACTTAAAATAAAAAATTGTGGAATATAAGGATATACATGTATAGAAAAAAGTTTATAATAATGAAGCAGGAAAATGAAAGAAATTTTAAGAGGGCGAATGATGAAACCAAGAATTTTTACAATATCTATGATGTTACTCATATCGATTGTGATGCTAACTCCCATCATTGTATCGGCAATATCCTCTTCGTACTCTTATAATGCTGTTTATATAGTTGATGGAAAGGCTAACGGAATATATCACACTTTAAACAAAGGAACAGCTACAATAGATGGTCACGCTTTTTACAACGGCAGCAAAGAAAACTGGGCTGATGGCATCACCCCGCCAGGAGAAACAGTAACTTATTGTCTTTACAGAGAAAAAACAGGGTTTGATACTAGCTACGGGTGTGTGAATCATTATGTATCAAAAAACAATGATAAAAGTAATGTGTCAAAAATAAAAGAATCTTTTCCATCAAAATTAGATTCTAATTCTTCAAAATACTATTTAGTTATAGTAAAAAGCAATAATGGGTGGAAAATAGTCGGTAGCGGCAAATTATCTACACCATAGAAACTCTCTAAACCTTTTATTAAAACCATTTCTTTTAAGGTGGTATTTTATGAGAATATATTTCGAAGGACCGCTTTTTGTTATTTTTTTTGCCATGGGTGTTATGTTTATATGGATAAAGTTCAGAAAAGAACGTATACGATTCTTTTTTTTATCATCTTTCTTTCTTTATATATGTTTATTAATTAAATATACACAATTCCCTATCACCTTGTTTCTTGGCAATTCCTTTAAGCAAAACATAGATGAAATAATAAATGTGGTACCTTTTATTAACCTACATCGCTCACCTATCAATTATATACTGAATATTTTTATGACCGTTCCTTTTGGGATCATATTTCCTTTTATAAAAAAAGTAAACTCCAAAGAAAAGATCCTTTGGAGTTTACTTGTTCCTCTTGTCATTGAAGGGTTACAGCTAATTCAATTTATTCTAACATCATATTCCGAACGAATTGTAGATATTAATGACATTTTAATGAATACATTCGGTATTTGGATCGGTTACTATTTATATCGTGTACTTGTTTTGTTTGTAGAAAATTACTCTAAGATTAATAAAGACATAAAAAGGAGTTCACTCGTCAACTTTATTATTCATCATAATAAACGATAAACAAAACTACCTAAAGATAAAAAAGTATTGCCCTTGTTTCCTACAGTGAATATGTTACAACCAAAAAAGAGGACAAAACACACGACACTGGTGGGAATTGGAGCTAGACAGTGAGCCTCCTTATCGTAAAATTTTATACTTTCCTTCCCCATTGAAAAATCCCTGTCTCACCGACAGGGATTGATCTTTATTTCACCCAACCGAGAAGCATTTCGCGCACGAGTTTGCTTGCTGTGTTGGCTGTTTGTTCAGAATGGTCATACACAGGTGCAACTTCAACTAAATCTGCTCCGACAACGCGCACATCTGAACGAGCGATGGCGTGAATGGCAGCTAATAGCTCTTTTGACGTAATGCCGCCCGCATCGACTGTGCCCGTCCCTGGCGCATGCGCTGGATCTAATACGTCAATGTCGATTGTTACATATACCGGGCGGCCTGCAAGCGTTGGGAGCACCTCTTTTAACGGTTCAAGCACATCGAATTTCGCAATGTACATGCCGTTTTGTTTCGCCCATTCAAATTCTTCTTTCATTCCAGAACGAATACCGAAAGAATATACATTTTTCGGCCCAATGAGCTCAGCAATTTTGCGAATTGGCGTGGAATGCGACAACGGCTCGCCTTCGTAATGCTCACGCAAATCCGTATGAGCATCCATATGAATAATCGCTAAGTCTGGATACTTTTTATATACAGCTTTCATGACCGGCCAAGACACTAAATGCTCGCCGCCAAGACCGAGCGGAAATTTCCCAGCTTCTAACACGCGATCAACAAACTGTTCAATCATATCTAAACTGCGTTGCGCGTTGCCAAACGGCAACGGAATATCCCCTGCATCAAAATATTTCACTTCATCGAGCTCGCGATCTAAATATGGGCTATATTCCTCAAGCCCGATTGACACTTCGCGAATGCGTGCTGGACCGAAACGAGAGCCTGGGCGGTAGCTAACTGTCCAGTCCATCGGCATCCCGTAAATGACCGCTTGGCTTTCTTCAAAGTTCGGATGACTTTTAATAAATACGTTGCCAGAATAAGCTTCATCAAACCGCATCGTCTTCCCCCCTTACTTCACTAAGTCTTCAACGAATTTCGGCAATACGAAGCACGCTTTATGAAGCTGTTTTGTGTAATATTTCGTTTCAATGTCATGGAAACGGTCATCGCTTACTTCAAGCGGATCATACTTTTTCGAACCGAGGGTGAACGTCCACATACCGCTTGGGTACGTCGGAATGTTTGCGATATATAAACGCGTAATCGGAAAAATTTCGCGCACATCACGTTGAACGGTGCGAATTAAATCTGCTTTAAACCAAGGGTTGTCTGTTTGCGCAACAAAAATACCGTCTTCTTTTAACGCTTTCGCAATGCCTGCATAAAACCCTTTTGTAAATAAATTCACCGCTGGGCCAACAGGTTCTGTCGAGTCAACCATAATGACGTCATATTTGTTTTCACTTTGCGCAATATGCATAAAGCCGTCATCTACTTTCACTTCAACGCGTGGGTCGTCCAATTGACCGGCGATTTCCGGCAAATATTTTTTCGAATACTCGATCACTTTGCCGTCAATTTCAACAAGCGTCGCTTTTTTCACGCTCGGATGTTTTAACACTTCACGAATGACACCGCCGTCTCCGCCACCAACAACAAGAACGTTTTCTGGATTCGGATGCGTAAATAACGGAACGTGCGCCACCATTTCATGATAGACGAACTCATCTTTTTGCGTTGTCATCACCATTCCGTCTAAAATAAGCATGTTCCCGAATTCTTCTGTTTCGACCATATCGAGCTTTTGGAATTCTGTTTGCTCTGTATGTAAAGTGCGTTTAATTCGTGCTGTAATCCCAAAGTTGTCCGTCTGTTTTTCAGTAAACCAAAGTTCCATATTGAACACCCTTTCGTCAATAATGCACCGCTCATCATGCCCGAAAAATAAAATGCTAAACATGAAAAAGTATAGAGCAATCTAGCAAAATTTCAAGTAAAAATTGCTAGAAAACGTTTAAAAAAATAAAAATGTTTTTATACTAAATTGTAAACGTAAAAAATGAGGTGATGGCTATGGAGACGATTGCCATCGAACGATGGAAACGAACGTTTAAATATATGCGACTCTTTCTTTTGTTCGCCTTTGTTGCTAGCTTGTTATGCACACTCACGATCGCCGGGCTTATTATATTTGCGAAATGGAAAGGCCCTCCCCCTTTAGCCGTTCCGCAATCCACAATTTTTTATGCAGAAGACGGAACGAAAATTGGTGAAAATCATTACGGAGGAAAAAGATATTGGATAAAACTATCCGATATGTCTCAACACGCCATTGAAGCGACGATTGCGGTGGAAGATCGAAAATTTTTTGACCACTACGGTTTCGACTTGAAGCGCATCGCTGGGGCAATCATCGCAGATATTAAAGCAATGGCGAAAGTGCAAGGAGCAAGCACCATTACACAACAATATGCACGCAACTTATTTTTAAGCTACGAAAAGACGTGGTGGCGAAAAATACAAGAAGCACTATATACGATTCAACTGGAAGCAAACTACGAAAAAAACGACATTTTAGAAGGATATTTAAACACCATTTATTACGGACATGGTGTATACGGCATTGAGGCAGCCGCAAACTTTTATTTCGGAAAATCGGCCCGCGATTTAACCGTAGCGGAAGCAGCGATGCTCGCAGGCATTCCGAAAGGCCCGAGCTACTATTCGCCGCTTGTCGATATGGAACGAGCAAAAAAGCGGCAACGCATTGTCTTACATTCGATGGTCGAGGCAAAATTTTTATCCGAGAAAGAAGCCGAAAAAGCAGCAAATGAACCGCTTCATTTTTCAAACGGCGAGCATATGAAAACAAAAACGATCGCCCCGTATTTTCAAGATGCGGTCAAACAAATGTTAAAAACGACGCTCGGATTCGATGAAGAAACGATTGAAATGGGCGGATTGCGCGTATATACAACGCTCGATATCGACATGCAAGCAATCGCAGAAGCAAAAATAAAAGAAACGATTCATTCGCAGTCTAACATTCAAGTGGCGCTTGTCGCGATGGAGCCGAAAACAGGTGAAGTGAAAGCACTTGTCGGAGGGCGTGACTATGAGAAAAGTCCATTTAATCGGGCCACACAAGCAGAGCGACAACCCGGTTCAACATTCAAACCGTTTTTATATTACGTTGCACTGCAACATGGGTTTACCCCATCAACGTTGTTACGTAGCGAACCAACGACGTTTACACTTGAAGACGGTTCGACATATGCACCGCGCAACTTTAACAACTATTACGCGAACGATACAATTACACTCGCTCAAGCGATTGCCTTATCTGACAACGTCTATGCCGTAAAAACGCATTTGTTGCTCGGACAAGACAAGCTTGTCGCCATCGCGAAACAACTTGGCATTACAAGCAAACTGAAACAAGTGCCATCGCTCGCCCTCGGGACGTCGCCCGTTAAGGTGATGGATATGGCACGCGCCTACAGCATTATCGCCAACGGTGGAAAAAAGGTCGAACCTGTATTTATTAAAAAAGTGACAAACTTCGAAGGAAAAGTGCTATATGAACAACAATCAAACGATGAACAAATACTTGATCCAGCGCTCGCTTTCGTCACGACACATTTAATGACAGGCATGTTTGATCCAACGCTTAACGATTATGCGTCTGTGACGGGACAATCGATTATTTCGCGCATGACCCGTCCGTATGCTGGAAAATCTGGGACGACGAAAACAGATAGTTGGATGATCGGTTTCACACCACAACTTGTCACAACCGTCTGGACGGGATATGACCGAGATGAAACGATTGATCGCACAGACGAAAAACAATACGCCAAACATATTTGGGTCAATTTTATGGAAGATAGTTTACGCGGAAGAAAAGTCGCGACATTCGAACCGCCAGAAGGCGTCATTGGCGTATATGTCGATCCTCATAGCGGGGAACTTGCGACAACCGCTTGTCCGACAAAACGATTAAGCTACTATGTCGTCGGTACAGAACCGACAGACTACTGCAAAGACCATCCGGCAGAAAAGAAAAAGAAGAAAAAGAAAAAAGAAAAAGATTCATGGTTTAAGCGACTGTTCGACTGGTTTTAAACATAAACGCCCAAGCGCGTGTGCTTGGGCGTTTATGCGTCCTAGTTTTATCATGTGTTACATTTGTACTTTTAGTTTACTCCTTTTCCCACTCAACGACAAGTATACATAGGTTTCCGTTCACAAAACCGTCACATTTTATCCATGATTTTGAAGCTGACGTTTTAACTCCTCGCTTGAGCGTTCCCACATGTCGCGGTTATGTTGTTGTAAAAACGAAGCTAACACCTCTTTTGACCGCGCATCCATATGATCGACAATAATATGACGCTTTAACGATTTGTCCATGCGGTTCACATGTTCGGGAAGCGATTTATATCCGCGACGCGCCTCGCGATCGACCGTCATTTCGCATGCCGTCACCCCGGCATAATACGCCCCTTCTTCCGCCTGATCAATCGTTACCCAGACGAGCCAATAAGGCTTGCCGTTTGGCACTTCATCACGATTTGGTGTGAACTTAATGCCTTTCTCTACGACGCTGCGCGCATGCATCGCTCCCATATCAATAAACGCTTCGCCTGCTTCAACATCGATAATGACAGGAGAAACGTTCGCCAAACTAAGCACCCCTGTACCAAACGTTCCGTGCACTTTCGGCTCTTTTTTAATAATGTTAAACATCGGCTTTTTTTTCTCTTCCACGATCGATCATCCTTTCCTTACAAAATAAGCGTTGAGAATATGCCTTGCAACCATTGGGCAACCGCTGGAATAGCGACATGAAAAATCGGTTGAATCGTATATTGGTCTAATGGCGTAAAAATAAGAATTAAAAAAATGAGCGCTCCATAATTTTCAAATTGTGTCATTTTGGCACGTATATGCATCGGCGCTAAATCTTCGATGATGCGATACCCGTCAAGCGGAGGAAACGGCAATAAGTTAAAAACGAACAGTAAAATATTCAATCCGATATAAATTTCAAAAAACTGATACAACCCGTCTCGAAACCATATTGGAATAAAGTCAAATATGCCGATGCGAATCATTCCATACCATAAAGCAAAACCGATAGCCGCAAGCAACAAATTGCTGAGCGGGCCAGCGACAGAAACGAGAATACCCGCCACACGTGGATGACGGAAATAGCCACGATTGACCGGCACCGGACGCGCCCAACCAAATCCGGCAATGAAAATAAGCAACGTTCCGAGAATGTCTAAATGGGCGAGCGGCGACAGCGTCAGCCTCCCTTGCTCCTTTGCCGTCGGATCGCCAAATTTATACGCCACGTAGGCATGGGCAAATTCATGGACTGAAAATGCAATCGCAAGCGCCAAAACAACATACGGTATTTCTCGAAGCGGATATGCTAAAAATTGGTCCACGTTTCTTCTCCTTTTCAAACTTTTTTCATTTTTTGATTATTATACACGAAAAACAAGGGAAAGCACTACTGATAACGGTCGATGAGTGGTATAATAACGATTGTCGAATGAAGAGGAAAGGGGCGGTGGAGATGCCATATGTAACAGTAAAAATGCTTGAAGGACGCACAGAAGAACAGAAACGAGCGCTCGTTGAGAAAGTAACAGAAGCCGTTGCGGAAACGACAGGTGCACCGAAAGAAAAAATTGTCGTCTTTATTGAAGAAATGTCGAAAAATCATTATGCGATTGGCGGAAAGCGATTAAGCGACGAAAGCTGACCTGTGGGGGTCAGCTTTTTATGTACGCTTGTGCACGCAACTGCTCGATGTAACGATACGCTTCTTCCACTTCTTCTTCCGTATATCGCTGCTTGCTTTTTAATGTAAATACTTTTTCTTTCACTTCATCTTTACTTAAATCTTCAAAATATAAAATCGTCGAAACTAGCTCTAAAAATCTTGCACTTTGTTCATTTAAACTGCGTAAACAAACGTCTAAATCAGGCATGTCCAAATGATAGTGCGTCAAAAACTGCTCGCCCGCTTCCGTCAACACGTAACGATATTGATAGTAACCGCCTTTTTTTTCTTTCATTTCTTGCACAAAGCCAACGTTACATAACTCTTCCATACGCAACGTCAATTCTTCCGAATACGGACCGTAAAAATGAAAATCGAACTTTTCATAAAAAGGAAACTTCATCTTTTTCGCAATGTAAATCATTTTTTGTAGTTTTTTTCGACCGACAATTTCCCCTACTGCTGCTAACGCTTTCAACATTTTCGCATGCTCGAAAAGCAACGCCCTCATCTCCTATTCATATAAAAGTTGTTTAATTTTTTTCTTCACGTTTCGTTTCGTCGATAAATCATCGAGAAAATCTTGCGGAAAATATAATTTATGATCGGTGCGACGCTTCCCGGAAATCGCATCAACAATCGTTGATTCCCGCGATAATTCACGCAACTCCCCATTCGGCATTAACAAATAAATCGGAAGCCTCTCCTCTTCTTCTCCCGGGCGGTAAAAATCGTAAGGAAGATCCGATGAAGAATCAACGACTAAATAATAATCCGGGTCAATGCCTGCTTTTTTAAACAACGTCGTCAATTCCACTAGCTTTTTCATTTCCTCATTCGTCGGTTGAAATTCGACGTATTTAAATAAATGACGATGCATAAATCGACAGCATAAATCGCTTAAAATCGCATCTCGTTCATCTTGCCATTGTTGAAAATAATATAATGTCACCGCTTCATCCAGTTTCAAGTAGTCTTCTAGTTGCATATTTCCATGAAAAAGAGATTGGAAATGAACAGGAGGTGTTTGAAATGTATAACCAGCTAAATATAAATGTTTCGCACGGTGCAAAATTTTCGTCAAAATGACTTCGGCGCTACGCGTGACGGGATGGAAATATACTTGCCAATACATTTGATATCGGCTCATAATGTAGTCTTCTACCGCATGCATGCCGCTTCGTTTAATGACGACTTGTTCTTCACGTGGGCGCATGACACGCAAAATACGTTCCATATCAAAATGCCCGTAGCTGACGCCTGTATAGTATGCATCGCGCAATAAATAGTCCATACGATCGGCGTCAATTTGGCTTGAAATGAGACTAACGACAAGCTTATTTTCATACGTCTTCGCAATCACTTCCGCCACTTTTTTCGGAAAATCAAACGATACACGACGAAGCACCGCGTTTACTTCCGTATCGCCTAAAATAATCGCGCGCGTAAATTGTTCATGATCAAGATGAAACACTTTTTCAAACGAATGTGAAAACGGTCCATGTCCTAAATCGTGCAAAAGCGCAGCGCATAAACAAAGCAAGCGCTCGTTTTCATCCCAATCCGGTCGACCGGCGAACACATCGTCAACGATGCGACGGACAATTTCATAAACGCCAAGCGAATGATTAAAGCGACTATGCTCCGCGCCATGAAACGTCAAATACGTCGTACCGAGCTGTTTAATGCGGCGCAGCCGTTGAAATTCTTTTGTACCAATTAAATCCCAAATGACTTTATCTCGCACATGCACATACCGATGCACCGGATCTTTAAACACTTTCTCTTCGCTTAACTTTTCGTTGGGATACAATCTCTCTCCCTCTCTTCCGTCCATAACATAGCTTTATTATAGAGCGTTCTATGAAAAAAACAAAGACTTCCTTCAATGACATATACCAAAATCAAACAAAAAAGGCATTCCTCTCGCATAGAATGCCCCTTGATCGGTAACCGCCACCTTATTTTTTCAACTTCGCAGCAATTTTTTCAATTAATTCATCTTCCGTCATCGCTGATACAGGACGATTGTTGACGAACGCAAACACTTTTTTTCGACCTGGACCGCAATATGATTGGCAGCCAATTTCAATCGTGGCGTTCGGATCCAACTTTTTTAACCTTGGCAACAACGTTTTTAAATTCGTTGCTTGGCAATCGTCACAGACGCGAAATTCATTTTGCATACCGTCCTCACTCCTTTTCGCTAACGAGTATTCTAACGCTTATATACAAACAATGCAAGCTGCATCTATTTCCTGGTTTGAGTCAAGACTTTGTGGGAGATTTTTTTCTCGACCGATTTTTTTGGTTATATATGGTTTTATAAAATCGTTATATGTAAGCGCTTTTACTTACTCTCATCCTGTAGGTATGTGCGTTTTCTCTCGTTTTAAAAACCTTTCAATGCTTGCAATGCCTCGTAAATCGGTGTCCCTGAAGATTGGCGAAGGTATGGGATGTTATCTCGTACCACTTCTGTCATTTGCGTTTGCACGCGCTTCAGTGCCTTTTTCACGATCGTTTCTCGTTTCGTTTCTTCTCGTTCTTCCACGCCATACATCACTCCATCGCGTGTCCGAATGAGTAACGTATCTTTTATCGCGACGATCGCTCGCAACATCGCTTCAATCCCTGCATCCCTCCAACTTCGACCGTTTTTACTTCGTTTCGCAAACACATGCATCGTTCCTTCCGCACTCCCCATCGCCCTCATGTTTGTCGTGTCAATCCCTTTTTCCTTCAACCATACGCGATAGTCACGCAAACATCCTGGCATCTCCTCGATTCGACGAACAAGCGCCTCGAGTTGCTTTTCCTTCTCCTCATGTTCTAACGTACCGATGGCACTTGTGAGTTCTCGTAACACACCTTCTTCATCCCATGATGCTAACTTCTTTCGAATCACCCGATATCTCGCATGACCTCGGAACAATTGACGAATCTCTCTTGCCACATGGAACCGATCAAGCTGAAAGTACCCCCTGTCCCCGAAATATTCTCGACACGCTGTAATCCATGGGGCTCCATCTCCATTGATGACCACCCAATCCTCAAACGGATCATAGCTGTATTCCTTCATCAGAAAATTCTCTACAGCTTCCCAAATCGGTTCATTCGTTTGATGAACCATATACCGTCGATTCACTAAGGATACGCGTTTCCCGTTTTTCTCCCATCCTTGGTGAATCGTGATGATCTTTTCTTCTTTTCCTTTGATGCGGCTTCGTTGACGTTTCACGTACAACCCGTCTGCTTCGATAAAAAACACGCGCCCTTTTTTCTCCATCGCACGGTGCCCTTCCACCTCTGCCTCGATGATGGACTGGCGAATCGTTTCGTGACTCATACATGCATACCCCACCAGCTTTTCAAGCGACTGCGCAGCCTGTCGATACGAAGAACCCGTCACGGCGAGATGAATCGCTGTCTCCTCTAATAGCGGACTCACTCCATGCGCCCCATCGAACTGGAGAAAGACATCGAGTAAAGACGTATACACCTTTTTTTCACGGTCAAAGTAGTAGTTTCGCTTCACTTCCACCTCTCCAAATAGCGTTTGGAGTCGGATCGTCCGCTTATCTTTGAGCGCATATCGTTTCTTGTCCCGCTGTTCTGCCAATGTGCGGTCGATCTCCTCCAACACCTGTTGAAGGAGATGACCATATTGTTTTTGCATATGTCTAAATAAAGACTGTTCGATCTCTTTTAATGTCAAGCCGTTTGTGATATAATCCTGCATGGGCTCCACTCCTTTCTTTGGTTGTATTTTTTTCGCACTTACTACCTTACCAGGAGGAGAGCCCGTTTTTCATCTATTTTGCTTACATATCTGACAGGTTCCTTATTATACCAAATCAGGAACCTGTCTTTTTTTCTCCCACAAACATTTTACTCATACCTATTTCCTTTGAAAAATAGTATATCTTTTTCCTTTTTTGGTGATTATAAAAGTAAAAGAATGCGAAAGGGGTTTTCTTCATGACAAAAAAACGACAAGATGCTTGGACTGAAGAAGAAGATTTATTGCTAGCTGAAACGGTGCTTCGCCATGTGCGCGAAGGGAGCACGCAATTAAATGCGTTTGAAGAAGTGGGCGATAAGTTGAATCGTACGTCAGCGGCATGCGGGTTTCGCTGGAATGCAGTCGTCCGCCAACAATATGAAGAATCATTACAAATGGCGAAAAAGTTTCGGAAACAAAGACAACGAGCACTCGGAAATAAGCATGCCTTGCGAAAGCGACCGCTCTATACACCACCTGTTCCTTCACTTGAGGAGTTAGGAATGGAACCGTTACAAGTCGAGATAAATGCATATGAACATGTTGAGACGAATCATTTAACGCTCGATCATGTCATTGCTTTTTTACATTCCTTAAAGCAATCGTACGTCGGGCAAGAAACGGCACTAATCGAAAATAAACAGCTCAAGCTTGAACTTGAACAACTACAACAACAACATAAACAACTAGAACAACAATTTACAAAACTACAAAAAGAAAATGAAGAATTGCGCGAAGATTACGGAACGATGGCTCGCATCATTAATCGGGCAAGACAAATCGAGATTTCAGAAGATGAGTTTAAAGCGCCTATTTTTAAAATGGATCGTAACGGAAATTTAGAGAAACTCGAAAAAATTGCTGAATAAAAAAGCTGTCCGATGCGACAGCTTTTTTATTTCGGCAACATCATCTCATTACGGTCAATCATGCGCTGAAAATACATGTAATATCGCTCCCATTCTTCCGAGGTAAGCGATGATGGCGCAAGCGTACTTCCAAACGATTGAAGCGTTTCATATAGGCGGATGATGAGTGATGAAACGGTCATTTCTTTGCCGAGTAATTCACTAAGCGACGCCATCGTATGCGGAACGATCGTCGGATACGTGAACTTCGTTTGTTTTCCTGCCAGCGAGCGCTCATAAAATTGGCGAATCCACTCCGCTCTTGCGGCGCCGCTTCCACTTACACATATATACGCTTGCACCGCGACACCACCTCGAATGCGCCGCTGTGAAATACCTGCAAACTTTTTTCCATCAATGCTTAAATCAAAGCTTCCCGGACAATACGAACCGACAACTTCCCCTGTTTGCACATACGCTTCTGGCAACATACGCGCAATGAGTGTCGCCATCGCCTCATATCCTCGATCAATATCAATTCCTTTTTTTGTATCAGGAAAAATAAGTGAAACGTTTAAAACCCCTTCATCTAGTACGACCGCCAACCCACCGGAGTTGCGAACGATCGTATGCCACCCTTGTTCATGTAAGTAGGCGAGTCCTCTCTCAATATGCGGTAATTTCGTATCTTGAATACCGAGTACAACGGTATGATGATGCACCCATAAGCGAACAATCGGTTGTGAATGACCGTTACCGACCGATTCGCAAAGCGCATCATCGAATGCAAATGACTGCTTAGCATCAAACAATGAGCCGAGACTCGAATGATCGATAATGCGCCACGTTTGTTGTCGCAACAATTCGCTCATTATTCCATCGCCGCTAGCGCCTGCGCTGCTGTGATAAGCGATAATTTGTACACATCTTCGGCATTACATCCGCGCGATAAGTCGTTTACCGGTTGATTTAATCCTTGTAAAATTGGACCGACCGCTTCAAAGTTGCCGAGACGTTGGGCAATTTTGTAGCCGATATTTCCCGCCTCTAAACTCGGGAAAATAAAAACGTTGGCATCGCCTTGAATGACAGAATCAGGCGCTTTCTTTTTCGCAACTGAAGGTACGAACGCCGCATCAAATTGAAACTCGCCATCGAGCGTTAAATCTGGCGCCATTTCTTTTGCAAGGCGCACCGCTTCAATGACCTTTTCTGTCTCTGGCGATTTGGCTGACCCTTTTGTTGAGAAGCTAAGCATCGCTACACGCGGCTCAATATCAAACATTTTCGCTGTTTGTGCACTCTCTACAGCGATTTCTGCTAAATCTTGGCTATCTGGAGCGATGTTAATGGCACAATCTGCAAACACGTACTTTTCATCGCCACGCACCATGATGAATACGCCAGACGTTTTACGAATGCCCGGTTTCGTCTTAATAATTTGTAGCGCGGGACGTACAGTATCTGCCGTCGAATGCGCGGCGCCGCTAACAAGACCGTGCGCTTTTCCCATATAGACGAGCATTGTGCCAAAATAGTTTTCATCAAGTAAAATGTTGCGAGCATCTTCTTCTGTGACTTTCCCTTTTCGGCGTTCAATGAAAGCCGCCACCATTTCATCCATTCCTTCATATGAGCGCGGATCAACGATTTCTACTTTTTCCAACGTCAAGCCGAGCTCTTTCGCCTTTTGAACGACAGCTTCTTGATCGCCGATGACAATCGGCTGTAATACATTTTCTGTCGCTAGACGTCCGACAGCTGTTAAAATACGTTCATCTAATCCTTCTGGAAACACGATCGTTACATTTTTCCCTGCCACCTTTTGTTTTAAGGCTGCAAATAAATCACTCACGAAATGTTCCTCCTTAGTTTAAAAAAATTCGTCTATCTATTAGAATACTCTTATTGAGACGAAAAGCAATGAATTACGCCGCAAACGAAAATAGTCTTTTTTTTATAATAATTCTGTTTTTTTATTTCAAGTGATATATTTGTTAAAAAACATGCACAATACAAAGGAGCGTTACGTATGTCACAATGGATTCATCACCTTGAACAATGGTTGCTTGAGTTTGGCGTCATTGGTCTCGTCATCGTTTCGTTTACTGAATCTTCTTTTTTCCCGATTCCACCTGATGTGTTATTAATCCCGTTAAGCATCGCTCAGCCGGAAAAGGCGCTATGGTTTTCTTTTTTAACAACGATCGCCTCCGTCTTTGGCGCACTGCTTGGGTGGTACATTGGAAAAAAATTCGGCAGACCGATTTTACGTTATTTTATTTCTGATGAAAAAATGGACAAAGTAGAACAATACTTTCAACAATACGGAGCGATGGCGATTGTCATCGCAGGATTTACCCCAATTCCGTATAAAGTGTTTACGATTTTTTCGGGCATTTCGAACATAAGCATTCGCACGTTGCTTTTTTGGTCGTTCATCGGCCGCGGAGCGCGCTTTTTCGCTGAAGGTCTTATTATTTTCATCTTAGGTGCGCAAGCGAAATCATTTATTGAACAACATTTTACAACAATCACGATCGTCGGCGGAATAGTCATGGTCATCGCTTTCCTCATTCACAAACGATTGAAATAGTGCGGTTTGTCATAAACGAAACACATATGATAAAATTTTTAACAGTACATACAAAAGTCCTGCGGTAATATGTCAAGGTGAAAAATCATCGAAATTGGAAATTCGATTGTCCGATGACCCGAAAAAAGGCAATACTTAAGAAGCCCAGTCTTGTCTTATGTCATTAACTGGGTTTTAATGCAAAATCAGTTAGATCGATACCCCTATCGATCTTCCCCCTTTCTTGGCGTGTAGATTTGACCGTTGCGTAGCAGCGCATCGATCACACGCACGAGTTTTCGAGCGGTGAGGACGAGGGCTCGTTTGTGTTGGTGCTTTGGTACTTCCTCATACTTCTTCCGGTAATAGGTGCGAAACGACGCATCATGCCGTTGTACCGAGTTGGCAGCCTCCACTAGGTAGTAACGGAGATAGCGATTGCCGGAACGAATGAGGGAAGTCTCCTCGGCTTGGAACCGACCGGACTGGTGCTTAGACCAAGTCAAACCTGCATACTTTGCTAAGGCGGCTTGGTTGTCAAAGCGCTCGATTTGTCCAATTTCGGCTAAGATGCCAGCGGCGTAGACCGGACCAATGCCGGGAATCGTTTGTAACGTATTTGGGATGCCTTCCAAATGGCGAGTAATCGCTTTATCTAGCTCTTTAATTTGCGCTTGAAGGCTACGGATGGATTGAATCGATAGCCCTAAAAGCAAGTCGATGGAATCCTCGACACATTTGGAAAGCCGATACGACGAACGAGCCGCCTTTTGAATGGACTTGGCGATGCATTCCGGATCGGCAAAGCGATTGCGTCCTTTTTGGCGCAAGAAGTCAGCGAGCTGTTGCACGTCCATCTGACTGATTTCGTCTAAGCTAAACGACTCGAGAAGAAGCTCTAAGATGGCATGTCCGAACACGGAGCTGTCCACCTCTTGGGTAAAGGAACTGCACTTGTAAAACAAGTGTTGGAGGAAGTACTGCTTTTCCCGAGTCAGCTGATGGACGAGATGATAGCGCATGCGCGTGAGCCGTTGAAGGGCGATAAACTGTTCTTGCATGACAGCTGTCACTTTCAAACGGCCAAAGCGAAGCCGATCGGCGATGATCCACGCATCGATGCCGTCCGTTTTATCCAAGTCAGTGTACGCTTCTTTAAATTTGCGAATGAGCTTTGGATTGATGGTAAACACCTTGACATTCCAAGACTTCAGCTCCTCCTGTTGGTGGAAAAACATCGCTGGATGCCAGCTGTAGACCGAAGTGGCTTCCATCCCGATGAGAATTTCGGATGGTTGGAGCTTGTTGGCCCACAGGAGGATTTGATCGCGAAGGAAGGTCGCGCCAAGGAGATGATTGTCCACCTTGAATTGGGCGCACGTGTTTCCTTCTTGATCCATGATACACGTGTATAAGTCCGTTGAGCTCACGTCAATCCCGACGTAGAGTTTCATGAGATCACCTCCAATCGTAGTAGGATCGTGGGGTTGGGACTCTTCGGGATGCCCCCGGACCGCGCCTGTTGACCAGTCACCCTCGCATATGAGAACTCACGTTGGGCCATGGGCTGCCTGGAAGCTGCTCCTTCCAGCATGGGAAACCAACGGGAACAGCCTGCGGGTTAGAAGTCCGAACAGGAGCCGGGGAGACAGACTTTCTAAGTAGTCAAAGCTACAGGAGAGAGAAGAGTGTCCCCGATGATCCTAAGACCATTATCCAAGAACATCGCGAAAAGTCCAACCCCGATGTAGTGCCATCCACGGGGGAGGGGCGCGCCCCTCCCCCGTGGGCAAATCACTTACACATATGCGATTGTCAAGGAGCATATCCAACTGGAAATTCGATTTAAAAATCTTTCTAAACATACTATACGAGGAGTGTGACATATGAGCGAAGCAGCACAAACGTTAGACGGTTGGTATTGCCTGCATGATTTTCGCACGGTTGATTGGGCGGCTTGGAAGACGCTCACAAACGAAGAGCGCCAAGAAGCAATTCATGAGTTTTTAACGCTAGTGGAAAAATGGGAAACAACGGAAGCGGCTAAAGAGGGAAGTCACGCCATTTACACGATTATGGGGCAAAAAGCGGACGTCATGTTTATGCTTTTACGTCCGACGATGGAAGAACTTCATGAAATTGAAACAGCAATCAACAAAACAAAGTTAGCTGAATATCTCATCCCTGCGTATTCATACGTTTCTGTCGTTGAGCTAAGCAACTATTTGCCGGCAGAAGCTGGCGATCCGTATGAAAACCCAGAAGTGCGCCGCCGTTTATATCCGATTTTACCGAAAACAAATCACGTATGCTTCTATCCAATGGACAAGCGTCGTCAAGGAAATGATAATTGGTACATGCTTCCGATGGAAGAACGCCGCAATTTAATGCGCGCACATGGCATGACAGGACGAAAATACGCAGGAAAAGTCGTACAAATTATTACGGGCTCTGTCGGCTTTGATGACTACGAATGGGGCGTCACTCTCTTTTCAAACGATGTCCTTCAGTTTAAAAAGCTTGTGTACGAAATGCGTTTCGATGAAGTAAGCGCACGATTTGGTGAGTTTGGCTCGTTTTTTGTTGGGAACATCTTGCCAAAGGAAAAAATACAATCGTTTTTACATGTATAGGCCTCCGATTTGGAGGTCTTTTTTTATGATGGATCTCATACATATAACAATGACGACTTTCCTCACATTTTCGCATGTTTCATCATAGGTTAATAGCGATTTCCATAAAGCGAGGTGAAGGGATGGCTGTTGTTGCATATACAGAAGAAGAGGTCAAACTGCTTGCGCGTCTCATGCGGGCAGAAGCAGAAGAAGATGGTCAACTCGGCATGTTGATGGTAGGGAACGTAGGAATTAATCGAGTCATCGCAGACTGTCTAGATTTTATTGGACTGCGTACCATTCGACAAATGGTATTCCAAAGTCCTGGGGGATTTGAAGCTGTACAAAAAGGGTATTTTTATCAACGTGCCCGCGAAGAAGACATGCGCCTTGCCCGTCGTGTCATTCGCGGTGAGCGATTTCATCCAGCAACGAATGCGCTTTGGTTTTTCCGACCAGATGGTCCTTGTCCAGCACGATGGTTTAATCAATGGAATACCGGTCGCTTCAAATCTCATTGTTTTTACGCGCCAACTCGCTCGGATTGTCCACGTGTATATTAATTTAAGGGAGGGATTAGTATGAGTGAAGAAAGACAACAAGTTCCTTATTATGCATATCCTTACTACTATCCGTACCAAATGCCAACATATCCATTTGGGTTGCCTACACCAACGTTTACGCCCCAAACGGGAGCGATGCAAACACCAACGACCGCAAGCCAACCGCTACCGGGGATGCTCCCGATTGAAGAGTCGTACATTGAAAACATTTTGCGCCTAAACAAAGGTAAAATCGCCACAGTTTATGCGACGTTTGAAAACAATCGTGAATGGAATGCGAAAATTTTCCGCGGCGCCATTGAAGCAGCTGGACGCGACCATCTTATTTTAAGTGATCCACAAACAGGCATGCGCTATTTATTGCCGATGATTTATCTCGACTATGTGACATTTGATGAAGAAATTAATTATGAATATCCATTTGCATCGGGTGGTGGATTAAGCACATATGCTCCACGTTAAAAACGAGGCGTCAAGCACGCCTCGTTTTACATATGTTTCATCGCCACATACGCTAAAAGTAGCCAAGCGATAATAAACGATACGCCACCAAACGGCGTGATCGCTCCAAGTATTTTTACTTGCGTCAAGCTCAGTACATATAAACTGCCTGAAAATAAAACGATTCCCACAAGCATCAACCAACCAGCCGGCGTCACGTTCGGCCATTTTGTCGCAAGTAATGCAACAATAAACAAACCGATCGTGTGGAACATTTGATATTGAACCGCCTTTTGCCACGTGTCGATATATCGCTCTGGAATTCTCCCTTCGAGCACATGCGCTCCGAATGCACCGAGCGCGACACATAATGCTGCGCTAATGGAAGCGATAATTGTAAATAGTTTCATGTTCATTCCCCCTAAAAATCAAGTAATGATGATCCGTTTGCATCGCCGTCAATGTCTAATCGTTCTTTTGTTGTCGGCTGCGTGGCAACAATCGTTGACGTGTTCGCTGGCGGCTGTTGTAAAATAACGTCACACAATGCACGAACGGCATACATATGCTCACGCATCGTCTGCGGTGACGACGTATGCTTTGCTTTTGCAATTTCTTCTTCCATTTTTGTTAACACATGTGTCACTAATATGTTCAAAACGTTTTCACTCCCGTCTTCCTTTTTCCCTTAAGACAATGGTATCTTATACATAGCAACTTTTCAAATTGAAAACGCTTTAATTGGACAAAGGAGTGACAACAAATGAAACGGACATGGTGGAAAGAAGCTGTCGTATACCAAGTATATTGGCGAAGCTTTTTTGATTCAAACGGCGATGGATACGGCGATTTAGAAGGACTCATTCAAAAGCTCGATTACATTCACGATTTAGGGGTCGATGTCATTTGGCTCAATCCGTGCTACGAGTCACCAGATAAAGATAACGGATACGACATTTCAGACTATTATCGCATTATGGATAAAGCAGGGGATATGGAGACGTTTGATCGCCTGCTTCACGAAGTGCATCAACGTGGAATGAAATTAATTATGGACCTTGTCGTAAACCATACATCCGATCAACACCCTTGGTTTATTGAGTCTCGTTCATCAAAAGACAATCCGAAACGCGATTGGTACATATGGCGTGACAAGCCAAATAACTGGCGTTCGTACTTTACACCGTCCGCATGGGAATACGATGAAAAAACAGGGCAATACTACTTCCATTCCTTTGCAGTTGAACAACCAGATTTGAATTGGGAAAATAAAGAAGTTCGTGAAGAAATTTATAAAATGATGCGCTTTTGGTTAGATAAAGGCATTGACGGGTTCCGTTTAGATGCGATTGCTTTGCTTGCCAAACCTGAAGGATTTCCTGATGCCGAAAATCCATATGACATTCGCTATTTAACAAACAACCCAGGCGTGCACGATTACTTGCAAGAAATGCATGAAAAAGTGTTAAAGCATTATGATATTTTCACAGTCGGTGAAGTCGCTTTCGTGTCGCCAGAAGAAGGGTTGAAATATGTTGGAGAAGACCGAAACGAGCTACATACGCTGTTCCATTTTGAAGTATGTGACGAAATGCCGACATGGGATCCGATTCGCTTTAAACAAATTCAAAAACGTTGGTATGAAGGGTTGTGGGGGAAAGGATGGAACTCACAATTTTTAAACAACCACGACCATACGCGACAAGTGACGCGCTACGGAAACGATAAACAGTTCCGTGTTGAATCAGCGAAATTGCTCGCTACGCTCGTGCATACGTTGCCTGGAACGCCTTACATTTATCAAGGAGAAGAAATCGGCATGACGGGCGTCAAATTTGACTCAATTGATGACTATAACGACATTGCGATGAAAAACAAATATGCGGAAGAAGTCGCGAAAGGTCGCGATCCGAAAGAAGTGCTAGAAAGCTTGCAGCTATTAAGCCGCGATAATTCTCGGACACCAATGCAGTGGGACGATAGCGAACATGCAGGATTTACGACGGGAACGCCTTGGTTAAAAGTGAATCCGAATTATAAAGAAATTAACGTGAAACAAGCGTTAGCTGATCCAAACTCAGTATATTATTACTATAAAAAGCTTATTCAATTACGCAAACAAAATCCGGTAATGGTGTACGGCACGTTCCGCGATCTTTCAGAAAATGAGCCGTATATTTATGCTTATACACGCGAGCTCGATGGCGTTCGCTGGCTTATCGTTTTAAATCATTGCGACAGCGACAACGTATATACATTGCCAGAAGAGATCAGCTCTGCAAGTCGCCGCCTCTTGCTCGGCAACTATACAGACGTCAAAGAAGAAGGAACGACGCTTCATATGCGCCCACACGAAGCGAGAATTTATGCATTACAGTAAGCAGCCGATATGGCTGCTTACTTTTTGTTTACTGCCTGTTCAAACGCATCTAATGCTCGTTTCTCACCGAATACAATGATGACATCTCCAACATAAAATCGCTCCTCTGGCATCGGATTGCCAATAATGTCGTTTTGACGTTGAATGGCAATAATCGTCACACCAAAGCGCGTACGCACCGCTTGATCGCGAACAGATGTCTCGACAAATGGGGAATGAGGTTCAATCGTAATTTCTTCAATCGCATATTGTTCTGCATGGTCATGAAAAATCGTATCAACATAATCGACACTCACAGGCTTTAACATCGTCATCGCCATGCGCCGGCCGCCCAAAAACGAAGGGTTAATCACCTTGTCCGCACCAGCACGTCGCAATTTTTCTTCCGATTCCGTTCGTTCGGCACGCGCGACAACTTGAATGTCGCGGTTTATTCCTTTTGCTGTTAAGGCAATAAAGACGTTATCAGCATCAGATGGCAACGCGGCAATTAAGCCAGCCGCCCGTTCAATGCCTGCCGCGATCAATACGTCATCTTCTGTCGCATCCCCTTCGACGCACGGAAGAGGGTCGTCCATTTCTTCGAGCCAATCCGTGTTTCGCTCAATAACAACGACAGGTGTCCCGTTTTTGACAAGCTCGCGCACGACTTGTTCTCCCACTCGTCCATACCCACATACGATAATATGATTTCTCATCGTTTCAACTTTCTTTTTCATTTTTCGCCTCCGCACTGTTTTCGAAAATTCCCCTTCCATCATCATCGAAGCAACCGCCCCTGTCGCGTATGTCACGATGCTAATACCGACGGGAATAATGATCAGTGCAAACATTTTCCCATAAAACGTTTGTGGAACTGTATCGCCATAGCCAACCGTTAAAATCGTAACAACAGTCAACCAAAGAGCATCAAAAAACGTTAATTGCTCAGAAAACATAAACCCTATCGTTCCTGCAGCAATGGCGAAGAGCATCGCCACAACGGAAACGACGATAGAGCGCGACGAACTCATCCGTTTCTCCCCTTATGTCCTTTTTTTACAAACTTCATGCAAGGCGCGCCAGATGATTGCTTAACGACAATAGACGGCAACGCGACGCTTTTAAAACCGAACGCACGACAACCGCGCGGCAGCTGCGGGTCCCACGTGACGTAAAAATGTTTGCATGCATAACAGTTTATTCGAGTATCAAATGTTTTCGATTTGCCAGTCAATCGTCTCTCTCCCTGTTCGTTGTAAAAACGCGTTCGTTTTCGAAAACGGGCGGCTGCCGAAAAAGCCTCGCGCGGCTGAAAGTGGGCTCGGATGCGGGGCTTCAATAAGATAATGATGTTCATTTGTAATGAGCGCTTTTTTCGCTTGGGCATGACGCCCCCATAAAATAAAGACGACCGGCTCCGTCTTTTCATTCACAAGTTCAATGATGCGATCCGTAAAATGTTCCCATCCTTTTCCTTTGTGCGAGTTTGCTTCCCCTTGCCGTACCGTTAATACCGTATTTAACAATAACACTCCCTGCTTCGCCCATTTTAATAAATAACCGTTGTTTGGAATATAACACCCGAGGTCATCGTGTAGCTCTTTAAAAATATTTAATAGTGACGGAGGCAAAGCGACGCCCGGTTTGACAGAAAAACTTAATCCGTGCGCTTGATTCGGCCCGTGATACGGATCTTGTCCTAAAATAACGACTTTCACATCGGCATATGGCGTGTAATGAAGGGCGTTGAAAATATCGTGCATATCGGGATAAATCGTTTTCGTTCGATATTCTTCTTTTAAAAACTGACGCAACTTCAAATAATACGGTTTTTGAAACTCCTCTTCTAATAAAGGAGCCCAATCGTTTTTCAATATGCTCATCTTTTCACTCCTTTCTAATACAAAGGCTACCCTACTACATAGGATAGCCTGTTTTCGTCTAAAACTGAATTTTTTCTTCCAAGAAGCTTTTTAATTGTACAATTGGAATGCGTGTTTGTTCCATCGTGTCGCGATCGCGCACAGTTACCATTTGATCTTGTTCTGAGTCGAAATCATACGTAATACAGAACGGTGTACCAATTTCATCTTGGCGGCGATAACGTTTACCGATTGATCCTGACTCGTCGTAATCAACCATAAAGTGTTGTGACAATTGTTCAAAGATCTCACGTGCACCTTCTGATAACTTTTTCGATAACGGCAATATCGCGGCCTTGTACGGCGCTAATGCCGGATGAAGATGCATGACGGTACGCGTTGTGCCGTCCGCAAGTTGTTCTTCTTCATATGCATCAATCATAAAGGCAAGCGTCACGCGGTCTGCACCGAGTGAAGGTTCAATGCAGTACGGAATGAAACGCTCATTCGTCTCTTGATCGAGGTAATGGAAATCTTCTCCTGAATATTCCATATGACGGCGCAAATCGTAATCGGTGCGCGATGCAATGCCCCATAGCTCGCCCCAACCGAACGGGAACTTATATTCAATATCTGTTGTCGCGTTGCTGTAGTGAGATAGTTCGTCTTCGGAATGATCGCGCAAACGAATGTTTTCACGCTTCATGCCAAGCGATAAAAGCCACTGTTCGCAATATTGTTTCCAATAATCAAACCATTGCAATTCTTCTCCTGGCTTGCAGAAAAATTCAAGCTCCATTTGCTCAAATTCGCGCGTACGGAATGTGAAGTTTCCAGGTGTAATTTCGTTCCGAAAACTTTTTCCGATTTGCGCAATACCAAACGGCAATTTTTTGCGCATTGTCCGCTGCACGTTTTTAAAGTTTACAAAAATGCCTTGTGCCGTTTCAGGACGAAGATAAATTTCGTTCGCGCTCGATTCCGTCACACCTTGGAACGTTTTAAACATTAAGTTAAATTGGCGAATGTTCGTAAAGTCGCGACTGCCGCAATCCGGACAAGCGATGTCGTGCTCTTGAATGAGCTGCTCCATTTTTTCAAATGGAAGCCCATCGACAACCATTTCAATGCCTTTCGCTTCAAGGGCGCTTTCGATAAGTTTGTCTGCCCGGTGACGCGCTTTACATTGTTTACAGTCAATCATCGGATCGTTGAAGTTCCCTAAATGACCTGACGCTTCCCACGTGCGCGGGTTCATTAAAATCGCTGCATCTAATCCGACATTGTACGGCGATTGTTGGACAAACTTTTTCCACCATGCGCGCTTAATATTGTTTTTTAATTCTGTCCCTAGCGGACCGTAATCCCACGTATTCGCTAACCCGCCGTAAATTTCTGAGCCAGGAAAAACAAAACCGCGATGTTTCGCATGTGCCACAATTTGATCCATCGTTACCGACATATTTCATCCTCCTCTTACGAAGTGTAAACAAAAAACGCTCTCGTCCTTAGGCCTTTCGCCTAGGGACGAGAGCGTAACTCCCGCGGTTCCACCCTAGTTGATGCGTAACGCATCCACTTTTTGCGTGAAGCAACTCCAGACTGCCGTTTCGCTAAGCGTCTTTGCTAGGCTTCCACCCTCCCTAGCTCGCTATAAAAGAACGATCTTAGCTACTATCCATCTTTCATCGTTGCACCTGTATTTCGTTTGGCTAATATTGTATCAAACGACAATACGAGCGTCAAGGGGAGGGAAACCGGTTAATTCCGAATTAAGTAGTCAAACGCACCTAAAGAAGCTGTTGCGCCTGAGCCCATGGAAATGATAATCTGTTTATATGCGCTATCTGTACAATCGCCAGCAGCGAAGACACCAGGAACGTTTGTTGCACCGCGTTTATCGACGATAATTTCACCGAAGCGATTGCGCTCTACCGTTCCTTCTAACCATTCTGTATTCGGTACAAGCCCGATTTGCACGAATACACCTTGAAGTTCAATATGGTGCTCTTCGCCTGTTGCGCGATCAATATATGTGAGACCGTTTACTTTGTCTGTACCTGTAATTTCTTTCGTTTGCGCATTTTTAATGACTGTTACGTTCGGTAAGCTGTACAAACGATCTTGCAACACAGCATCCGCTTTTAATTCTGGCGCAAACTCAAGAACGGTCACATGCTTAGCAATTCCCGCCAGGTCAATTGCCGCTTCGACCCCAGAGTTACCACCGCCAATGACCGCGACATGCTTTCCTTCGAACAACGGACCGTCGCAATGCGGGCAGTAAGCAACCCCTTTATTTTTGAACTCCGCTTCGCCAGGGACGCCGAGATTGCGCCAACGCGCACCTGTCGCGATAATGACCGCTTTACTTTTTAAAACGGCGCCGTTTTCAAGTTCAACTTCAATGAGGTCTTTCTTTTCCAACCGTTTCGCACGCTGCAAGTTCATAATGTCAACATTGTAATGTTTCACATGTTCTTCAAGGCTTGCCGCGAGCTTTGGACCTTCTGTATATTTGACGCTAATAAAGTTTTCAATGCCTAGTGTATCTAAAATTTGACCACCAAAACGTTCAGCGACAATTCCCGTGCGAATGCCTTTACGCGCAGCATAAATGGCTGCTGTTGCACCGGCAGGTCCGCCACCGATGACAAGCACGTCGAACGGGTCTTTGTTTGCGAACGTTGAAGCATCTGGCGTGCTTCCTAACTTCGCAAGAATTTCTTCAAGCGACATCCGACCGCTTGCGAACGGTTCGCCATTTAAAAAGACAGTTGGCACCGCCATAATGTCTTTTTGTTCGACTTCTTCTTTAAATGCTGCTCCATCAATCATCGTATGTGAAATATTCGGATTTAGTACGCTCATGACGTTTAATGCTTGAACGACGTCCGGACAGTTATGGCACGTTAAGCTGACGTATGTTTCAAAACGGTACGTTCCTTGTAAACCTTTAATTTGATCAATGACCGCTTGATCGACCTTTGGCGGACGTCCACTCACTTGAAGCAACGCAAGCACGAGGGAAGTAAATTCATGTCCTAAAGGCACTCCTGCGAACACAACGCCCGTTTCTTCGCCAACGCGATTGACGCTAAAGCTTGGCGTTCTCTCTAACGTTGTTTTTTCTACTTTGATTTTCGATGACATCGTTGCAAGCTCATCGACTAAAGCAAGCATATCGCGGGAAACTGAATCGTCTCCCGCGCTCACTTTTAACACAATGTCATTTTCCATCAATTGTAGATATTGGGCGAGCTGTGCTTTAATTTCAGCATCCAATACCATTGACGTAAGCCTCCTTAAATTTTACCTACAAGGTCAAGACTTGGCTTCAATGTTTGCCCACCTTCTTGCCATTTTGCTGGGCATACTTCGCCAGGGTTGTTGCGCACATATTGTGCAGCTTTAATTTTGTTTACAATTGTGCTTGCGTCGCGACCGATGCCGTCAGCGTTAATTTCAACTGCTTGGATAACACCGTCTGGATCGATAATGAACGTACCGCGTTGCGCAAGACCTGTTTCTTCATCAAGCACTTCGAACATGCGTGATAATTTTTGTGAAGGGTCGCCGATCATTACGTATTCAATTTTGCTAATAGCTGGCGAATGATCGTGCCATGCTTTATGCGTGAAGTGTGTATCTGTTGAAACAGAGTATACTTCAACACCAAACTCTTTTAATTTCGGATATTCGTTTTGTAAATCTTCTAATTCTGTTGGGCAAACGAACGTAAAGTCTGCTGGATAGAAGCAAACGACGCTCCATTTTCCTTTTAAGTTTTCTTCTGTTACCTCGATAAATTCACCGTTATGGTACGCCATCGCTTTAAATGGTTGTACTTGTTTTCCTACTAATGACATGCTTCATCATCCTCCTGCATCATTTTTTTGTATGTTAGTAGTATGATCCAGCCATATAGAAAATATGACTGACAAATCAAATTATAACAATTATAATTCGATATAAATTATCATATAGTAATTTTTATTTGTCAAGTAGAAACTACTTAACCTTGTTAGTTTTTCGACACATTTCTTCTTTATTCCTTTTTCTATAAACAAAAAAACAGAGCCTTCGCAAAGACTCTGTACATATCCCCTAACAACGAACGAGATGAGCGAGCCGCGAACGAAACGGTTCACCATCCCATATGACTTCACTCTTTGCTTGCCGTTTTTGCACATCCGGCTCTGATAAAAGGAGCCAAAAGTTTTTCGTTGGTAGGTTGCCAAGTTCATGTTTTTCACTTAATCGGTTTAAATACATTTGTCTCGTTTCATTCATTTGTTTCGATAAATGATCTCCTTCATTGGAAAAAGCATAAAGAACACTCGCTGTCGGTACGCGTTTGACACAAAACTCTTTCGCTACACGTAAAAAGAAATCCCAATCCCAATAATTATGAACGTATGAATCAAAATACCCGATTACATCATGAATGGTGCGCCGATACATGCTCCCTGAAGGAACATACGTCGAAAATGTACGCATTGCTTGTAAATCATATTCATATGCAAATAAAAAGCGATCGGTCGGTATACGCATACCATTTTCCGTGCGATAATGAAAAATTTCTACATCGCTATATACAAAGTCCGCGTCGTTCATATTTGCAATCATTCGCTCCATATGGCACGGCAATAGTAAATCGTCATCATCACACAGCATAATAAAGTCTTCTGTCGCCGCACGCACACCGATATTCCGAGCTTCGACGTGCCCGACATTTTCGCTTAATTCCATGAGCTCAATAGAAAGCTCAGGATATGCATCGACAGCAGCTTGTACCGATGAGCCCCCATCGTTGACAATAATAACTTGCGTTGGCTTATACGTTTGTTTGCTTAACGACTCTAGCAATTCTGCCAGCGGAAGTAGCCGATTATATGTCGCAATAACTACAGAAACGCCCAAAAGAAAATCCCCTTTCAAAAAAGAAGCTACAATGATACCATTATAGCTTCTTTTCGAATGATTATGCGAGTTCTTGTTGTTTCGTTTCTTTGCCGAGGAAAAGAACGGCAAGTGCACCAATGAAAATCGCGATACAAAATACAGCAAAAATCATCGTAATTGATACTTTTTGTGCAACGAGATAACCGACAAGAAGCGGTCCTAAAATGCCACCAATACGTCCAAATGAAGCGGCCATGCCTGCCCCTGTCGCGCGAATAACCGTTGGGTATTGTTCTGGCGTGTAGGCATAAAGCGCTCCCCATGCGCCGAGATTAAAGAATGATAACAGCGCTCCAAACGTCACTAACATCGCAACCGACTCGGCATTTCCGAAGAAATAAGCGCTTAACGCTGTCCCAACTAAATAAATAATGAGCACCGCTTTTCTTCCGATGCGTTCGATTAACCACGCGACGCTAAAATAACCTGGCAATTGCGCTAACGTCATAATTAGCACATATTCAAAGCTTTTAATTAAACTAAATCCTTTCATCACCATCACGCTCGGCAGCCATAAAAACATGCCGTAGTACGAAAAGACGACCGCAAACCATAAAATCCAAAGCATCGTCGTTTGCTTCGCATAAGGTTTTGCCCATACGTCTGCGATATTGCGCCAAACAGAACGACGTTCTGCCGTTTTTACCGCAATAAACTTTTGTGAATCGGGCAAGTTAATACGCAAATAAATGGCGTATAACGCAGGTAAAGCCCCTAAAATGAGTGCCATTTGCCAACCGTACGTCGGAATAATGAAAAATGAAATGAGCGCAGCTAATAGCCAGCCACCTGCCCAAAAGCTTTCTAATAAAACGACAACTTTCCCGCGCTCATGAGCGGGTACGCTTTCCGATACGAGCGTGGAAGCAACCGGAAGTTCACCGCCAAGTCCCATACCGATAAAAAAGCGTAAAATTAAAAATACCGTTAACGTTGTCGCAAAAGCAGATAAGCCGCTTCCGATCGAAAATAATAAAAGCGTAATAATAAATACTTGCTTTCGACCGATACGATCAGCTAACAATCCAAACACAAGAGCACCGACGGCCATACCGATCGAGTTCACGCTCCCAATCCAACCCATTTGCTCAGCTGTTAATCCCCATTCCTTTTGCAAAGCCGCAAGAATGAATGAAAGCATCCCGACATCCATCGCATCAAACAACCATCCAAGCCCCGCGATCCAAAGCAACTTGTTTCTTGATACATCTTGACTCATGTCACACCTCCGTTGTCAGCTGTCAAATTATCCTCTACACGATTATATTTCCTTTTTTGTTATGTATCAATGCAAAAAGCGTCGGAAAAGCCGACGCTTATCGCAAATCTTCTTTTGAAAAAGCTCCAGGGAGAAGTTCTTTCACCGTCGTTTCCTGTACATCGCCTTTCATATTGGCTAAAATGACAGGCATATTCGGGTCACACAATTCAACAATGACTTGACGGCATGCGCCACATGGCGGAACAGGACGCTCCGTATCCGCAACAACAGCTAACATCGCATACTCAAGGTCTCCTTCTGAGTACGCTTTAAATAAAGCTGTACGTTCAGCACAGTTACATAAACCGTATGATGCGTTTTCGATGTTGCAACCTCCATACACTTTCCCATCTTTCGTTAATAGCGCTGCCCCAACTTTAAACTTTGAATACGGAACGTACGCCCGCTCTCTCGCTTGTTTTGCCGCTTCAATTAATAGTTGTTTATTCATTGTTGATCATCCCTTCTTGGGCTATTTAGTTAAAAAACGTCTTCATTAACCAGTCAGCGACGACGCCACCTAAATATACGCCAAAAATCCCTATCACTCCTGCCAACACAGGCGGGGCTGGCAACGGCAAACGTAAAAATTTAAACAAAATTCCAACGACAAGCCCAGCAAGTAAGCTTAGTAATACTTCTTTCATATGCGAATGCCTCCATTAGTATGCTTCGTTTGAAGTTGTTCCTTCCATAATAGCAGGTCCAGAACTTGTACCGATCCGATTTGCTCCAGCGTCAATCATCGCTTTTGCATCCGCTGCGCTGCGCACACCGCCAGATGCTTTCACACCGACATTTGGACCAACCGTTTTGCGCATTAATGCGACATCTTCTACTGTCGCACCGCCGCTGGCAAATCCCGTTGATGTTTTCACAAAATCAGCGCCTGCGCGAACAGCAACTTCGCATGCGCGCACTTTTTCTTCATCTGTTAACAACGCTGTTTCGATAATAACTTTTGTTAACGCTTTTCCTTTTGCAGCCTCGACGACCGCACGAATGTCGCGCTCTACAAGATCATCGTCACCATCCTTTAACGCACCAATATTGATGACCATATCGACTTCTTGCGCACCATTTTCAATCGCTTGTTTTGTTTCAAAAGCTTTCACTTCTGGCGTTGTCGCTCCTAACGGGAAGCCAATGACGGTACATACTTTTACTTTTGTTCCTTGCAAACGTTCAGCAGCAAGCTTTACCCACGTTGGGTTAACGCATACTGATGCGAATTCGTACTTTTTCGCTTCTTCTACTAACTTTTCAATTTGCACTTTCGTCGCTTCTGGCTTTAATAACGTATGATCAATCATACGGGCAATGTTCATCCTATTTCGCGCAGGAGACTCCCACTTCAACGACCAAAGGGAGTAAGTGGGAGAGGAATGCGCGTTCCCCCTTTCTTTTGTGTATGATATAATAAAGGCGTGGAGAAAACCGTTCAATAAAGGCACTCCAATAACTGCTACTCGATGTATGGAGTTGGTTACAGGAAACGTTGTAACCGTAAAACATCGAGCGTAGGTCCGTCTGTTGTGTGTGGAAGCCAAGTACTGCCAACAGACACACCGAGAGAATCGGTAACGATGCAGGCATGACCTGCGTCGTTGGGTAGTCGTCAACCTGCCCCTGATGCAACCCCAAGTCAAGGAAGGAGGACGAAATCCGTTTGCACTTCTGGGGAGTTGCAAGCCCTCACTTCAAGCGTTAGCTAAGTGGGGGTAGTTGACCATTCGTTCCTCCCTATTTTTAAATAAATATAGCTACAATCATCTTACTAAGTTGAATTTTTGATTACATCATCAATATAACAGGAAAACGAACATATGTAAACGTTAGCATGAACAAACGTAAAATAAAATTCACGTTTTTGCTCCATCTTTCTTCCTTCTTTGCATAAATAAAGGGGGCTTTCTTCTTTTCCCCCGTTTGTCGTTTTTTATTCTTTTTCTAACAAACATTCGGCAGTAAATTGATCTGTTACTAATACGTTTGCATATTTTCCTTTCAATGCTCCGTATATGCCTGCCACTTTATGAATACCTCCCGCAATCACAATCGAGTATTCCTTATTTTTCAACTCTTCTAACTCAATGCCAAGCGTGCGGGCATTTAACTCCTCGCTGCATAGCTTTCCGTTTTGATCAAAAAAGCGTGAACAAATGTCACCGACTGCTTTTGAATAAATCGTTTGCAAATCTTCTTCTGTAAAATAACCAAGCTGGAACAATAGCGACTCCGATTTAATTGATCCAATCGTAAATACAGCAATATTCGCTTGTCGACCGAGATCGAGAATTTTGCGAATATGGCGATCTGCCTCCATTGCCTGCTTAACAACGACATGATCGACGATGGCCGGGAGAGGCAAGTGATGTACCGTTGCATTGAATGCGCTTCCAAACAAATGTAAAATATCAGAAGCGAACGTATTCGTTTCCGACAAGCTGACGCCACCTTTTAATTGAACGACTTTGACGTCTTTCACATGCTTATGTTTAAGCTGTAACGCAACATGATACAGCGTCGTCCCCCATGTGACGCCGATGACATCTCCGTCTTTTACAATCGAACGTAAATATTCAGCCGCCTCTTTCCCTAAATATTTTTTAATAATGCCATCTTGATGTTCAGGAACGGATACAACAATTGCTTTTTTTAAATTGAACTTTTGTTCAAGTTGTGTTGCTAGCTGTTGAATATCTTCGGCAGGATCATTAATTTTAATTTCTACAATTCCTTCTTCTTTTGCTTGTTGTAGTAAACGTGACACCGTCGGCCGCGATACGCCAAGCTTTTTCGCAATATCGTTTTGATTGTAGTCTAGTAAATAATACAATTTCGCTGCTTCCACTACTTTTTTTAACTTATCTTGCTCCATCGCTTCATCACCTTTTGTCATTGAATGAAAAAGGAGCAACCTTCCATATTTGAAGGAATACTCCCTTTTCTTTCATCATACGAAAGCAGTTGATCATTTGACAAGCAAAAGTTTTAACATAATTTCTATTATTTCGACCAACCTTCTCGTAAAATTCGTTCGACTTCATCACGCGTCGGTAAAGCTGTCATCGCCCCTTTTGTTGATGCAGCTAGCGCCCCTGAAACACTCGCAAAACGCGCCATTTGTTCAACTTCCGCAAGCGACAAGTCGTCGATCGCCCCTTCTTGCTCATGCAAGCAATAAAGCATACCGGAAACAAACGCATCTCCTGCCCCTGTCGTATCCACCGCCTCTACTTTAAGCGCTGGGGTAAATACCGATCCTTCCCTCGTGAACGCATAACTTCCGTTTTCTCCTAGCGTGACGACAATAAGTGGAATGTTGTAGGAAGCAAGGGCATCTACACCTTTTTGAATATCTTCTTCCCCTGTAATAAATGTCAATTCCTCTTCGGAAATTTTCAATACGTCCGCTTCAGTTAACATAGATATAATCATTTCGCGAGCTTGTTGTTCGTTTTCCCACAGACCGAGACGTAAATTCGGGTCATACGAGACGATCATTCCATTTTCTTTAGCTAACATAACAGCCCGCTTTGTCGCGCTTCGTGCTGGTTCGCTAATAAGTGAAATAGAACCAAAATGGAAAATGCGATGCGTCAAAAATAACGACTCATCCACTTCCTTTTCGCTTAAAAAGCGATCGGCACTCGGATTAATGTAAAAATCAAAGCTTCGTTCTCCGTTTTCAGCTAACGTTACAAAAACGACACCTGTGCGAACATCATCACTAAATTGAAGGAAAGATGTATTCACTCCATATGCATCAAGCGTTTCTTTTAGAAAAACGCCTAATACATCGCGACCAACTTTCCCTAAAAACGTCGCTGGAACACCGAGCCGTGCAACACCGACCGCGACATTCGCTGGCGCCCCACCAGGACTTTTTTGGTAAACCCGATTTGTTGCATCGAGCGGAATAAAATCAATTAACGCTTCACCAAGACTAATAACTCCTTGCTTCATCATCATCCCTCCCATTCCATCGTAATACGTTTAATTATGCAAATGCAACGCACAAAAATAAAACGTGCTACAATGATCGTAAAACAACATACGAAACGGAGTGGATGTTTGTGAACCCTTTTGCCACTCATTTTGAAAGTTTAGAGGAGTTTGCCGATCGTGTGAGCGAGTTATTGCAATGTCCGATTACGATTGAAGATGCAAACCATCGCTTAATTGCTTACAGTGGACATGAGCATTATACCGATCCCGCCCGTACAGCGACCATCATTCATCGTCGTGTGCCCGAGCGCGTCATTAATAGTTTATGGCGCGAAGGGGTGATTCCAAAACTTTTACAAAGTGAGGAGCCTGTTCGTGTCGCCGAAATTTCAGAAGTAGGGCTAGGCAATCGCATCGCTATCTCGATTTGGAAAAATAAAGAGGTGCTCGGATTTATTTGGGCAATTGAAATGAATGAGCCGTGGACAGAACATCAGTTTGATTTGTTAAAACAAGCAGCGAAAGCAGCAAAAAATTTATTGTTGCAATTACAAATTCGCAAACATAAAAAAGAAGAGCGCATTCAAGAGTTTTTTTGGAAACTACTCACCGGACATTTTTCATCTTCCCATGACATCGTTGAACAATGCCATCAACTAAACGTACATGTGTATCCGTTTTTTTCTGTCGGCATTTTTCAATTTCAACAACACATTCAAACGCAAGTAGAGCGGCAAATTGATTACTTATTAAAAACGACGCAACAACTCGCTATTCCGCTTTATACGATTGATCATCAGCGGTTAATTGTGCTCGTTGCGCCAAGTTCGAACGTCTATGGAGAAGTACATATTGAACGATTTTTCCGTTCATTTATGACGCAAATGAAAGAACGATTTCGCGTTGACATTATGATGGGAGCATTCGGAAATGTATATGAATGCTATACAAAAATTGCTAAAAGCTACGAAGAAGCGCAAACGGTATTGAAAATGAAACGCGCCTTTCCTCATCAACTTGCGAATATTCAAAGTTATCAACATCTAGGCATGTATCAATTTTTTGATTTACTTTTTGAGAAAAAACGACATGGGGATTTCCACAACGCAGCACTCGAAAAGCTGAAACAATACGATGCACAGCATCATACAAACTTAGTTGAGACGATCGAAACGTATCTCGACTGTGACAGCAACGTCAACGAAACGGCGAAAACGCTCAATATTCACCCGAATACGCTCGCTTACCGTCTGAAGCGAATCAATGAAATCGGAAACATCGACCTAGGGAACATGAGCGAAAAAGTGAAACTATATATCGATATGAAATTAGACAAATATCGGACAACATAGCTTTTGTGGAAATCCACAAAAGCTCGTTTTTTCTTTCTCCCTTCTTAACAAACAACAAATGATAAAAACCGTTTATACTGTAGATAATACAAAAAGACAACATGAAAGGGGAAACAGCTTATGATTATTGGTGTTCCAAAGGAAATTAAAAATAACGAAAATCGTGTTGCCATTACACCTGCTGGCGTTATGTCATTTGTCAGCAATGGACATACTGTTATCATTGAGAAAGATGCAGGAGTTGGAAGCGGTTTTACAAATGAAGCATATGTGAATGCAGGGGCACAAATCATTGAGCGCGCTGCAGACGTTTGGGCGCAAGCGGATATGGTTATGAAAGTAAAAGAGCCGCTACCGAGCGAATACGAGTATTTCCGTCCAGGATTAGTGCTATTCACATACTTACATCTTGCTGCTGAGCCAGAGTTGGCACGTGCATTGAAAGAAAAGGGTGTCATTGCGATCGCTTATGAAACAGTACAAGTTGGTCGTACGTTGCCACTTTTAACACCGATGAGCGAAGTAGCAGGACGCATGGCAGCACAAATCGGTGCACAATTCCTTGAAAAACCAAAAGGCGGAAAAGGAATTCTTCTTTCAGGCGTTCCTGGCGTTAGTCGTGGAAAAGTAACGATTATCGGCGGTGGTGTCGTTGGAACAAACGCTGCGAAAGTTGCGATCGGCTTAGGCGCAAACGTAACAATTATCGACTTAAGCGCCGAACGTTTACGTGAACTTGATGATATTTTCGGAAGCCAAATTAATACGCTTATGTCTAATCCAATGAACATCGCGCAAGCTGTCGCCGAGTCCGACCTTGTGATCGGTGCCGTATTAATTCCTGGGGCGAAAGCGCCAAAACTTGTGACAGAAGAAATGGTAAAAGCGATGCAACCAGGCTCTGTCATCGTTGACGTAGCGATCGACCAAGGTGGCATTGCGGAAACGAGCGACCATGTGACAACACACGACAACCCAACATACGTGAAGCACGGCGTCGTTCACTATGCAGTCGCGAACATGCCAGGGGCGGTTCCACGCACCTCTACACTCGCATTGACAAACGTCACAATGCCGTACGCACTACAAATTGCAAACAAGGGCGTGCAAAAAGCTGTTGCGGACAACCCGGCATTACGCCTCGGTGTAAACGTCGCAAACGGAGAAATCACATACGAAGCAGTCGCACGCGACCTCGGTTACGATTACGTTCCGGTCGAAGTAGCTTTGGAAAAGCAACTATTAGCATAAAAAAACAAAAGGTGTCTTGACAAACTGGACACCTTTTTCCTATAACACTTTGGATAAAAACGACTTCGTTCGCTCATGTTGTGGCGCATCAAAAATTTGTTGTGGCGTTCCTTCTTCTACGATCACTCCACCGTCCATGAAGAGCACACGATCCCCAACTTCACGAGCAAATCCCATTTCATGTGTCACGACGACCATCGTCATTCCTTCTTTTGCTAGTTGTTTCATGACGGCAAGCACTTCCCCGACCATTTCGGGATCGAGCGCAGACGTCGGCTCGTCAAATAACATCACCTTCGGCTCCATCGCAAGCGCACGAGCGATCGCGACACGCTGTGCCTGTCCACCTGATAATGAATCTGGATATACGTTCGCCTTATCTTGTAAACCGACTTTCGCAAGCAATTGTAGCGCTTTTTCTTCCGCTTTTTCCTTTGGCCATTTGCGCACTTTCATCGGGGCGAGTGTGATGTTATCCAGCACCGTCATATGCGGAAATAAATTGAATCGTTGAAATACCATTCCTACTTCTTCGCGCACTTTATTTAAATCCGTTTTCGGATCTTTTAAACGAAATCCATCGATGATAATATCGCCTTCATCGAAATCTTCAAGCATGTTTAAACAACGTAAAAATGTCGATTTTCCTGAACCGGAAGGACCAATGACAACGACAACTTCTTTTTCACGAATATGCACGTCAATTCCTTTTAACACATGTAGCGATCCGTACGATTTTTTTAAGTTGGTCACTTGAATCATGCATCATACCTTCTTTCTAACCAGTGTAGCAACTTGCTTAGCGAAAGAGTGAGAATTAAATAAATAAGGGCAACAGTTAAGTAAGGCTCCCAAACGCGATAATATTGCCCTTGCATCGCTCGTCCCCAATACATAAGCTCAGGTGCCGCAATAATTGCTGCAAGTGATGAATCTTTAATAAGAACGACAAATTCGTTGCCAAGCGGCGGAATCATTCGCTTAATCGCTTGCGGTAAAATGATGTAACGCATCGCTTGTACATGTGTCATACCGAGCGAGCGAGCTGCTTCCATTTGACCACGATCGATCGATTGAATGCCGGCCCGAAAAATTTCTGCGATATACGCAGCGGCATTTAAAGATAAGGAAATCGCTCCTGATACGAGAGGATTCGGTTGAGAGGTAAAAATAGGCATCACACCGAAATGAATAAGTAAAATTTGTACAAATAATGGCGTGCCACGGAAAAAATGAACGTACCAATCAAACGGAAGACGAATGAAGCGGTTTTGAACCATTTTTCCAAGCCCAATCACTAACCCGAGCACCGTACCAAAGACGATACCGACTAATGATAGGCCGATCGTCCACAATACCCCTTTAAGAAAGAACGGCGCATATTCAACTACAATATCAAAACGAAAATCCATATGTCTCACCTTTCCCTTTGAAAAAGTTGCGTAACCGGGGACAGTTACGCAACTTTTACATCCATGTTATTGCTGTTGTTGTAATGATTCAATATTCGGCTCTGTGCCAAACCACTTTTTATAAATTTCTGTATACGTGCCATTTTCAATGACTTTTTTCAACGCTTCGTCTACTTTTTGTTTGAGTTCGCTACCTTTCGGGAACATAAAACCGTAAAATTCGGATTCAAAATGATCTGGATCTTCAAATGCCACGATTTTTGCATCTGGATTATTTTTTATATATTCGTTTGCGACAGCATTGTCCGTCACAACAGCTTCCACACCGCCGTTTAATAAGTCCATAATTGCGACGACTGTATCCTCGAACTTTTTAATATTTTTATTCTCTTTTCCTAAAATTTTTTCAACCGCTTCTTGTCCTGTTGTCCCGTTTTGCACACCGACTACTTTTCCTTGTAAATCTTTCGCGCTTTTAATCGAACTTCCTTCTTTGACAAGAATCATATGTGTCGATTCAAAGTACGGAATAGAGAAGTCGTATGTTTTTTTCCGATCATCGTTGATCGTAATACCGGAAACGGCCATATCCGCTGTTTTTCCTTGAATGGCTGCAAATAACGGATCCCAACCGATGCCTTTTAATTCATATTCTAGTCCAGCCTCGTCCATTACCGCTTTTAATAAATCAATATCAAAACCGACAATTTCTCCTTTATCCATGTACTCAAACGGCGCAAATGATGGATTTGTCACAACGGTAATTTTCTTTTTCTGTTCCTTTGATGTCGTCTTTTCTGTCGAACCGCCGCATCCGACAAGCGCGAACATAAGTATAAAAACAAGTGTTGCAATCATTCCTTTTTTTATCATTGTTACTCCCCCTTACTATTTGCTGTAAAACAATGAGTATCTTTGTATAAACATGCTATGTTCTTCATGTTTCACATATTATCAGCTTTTTATTTTTTATGCAACAAATTTTATAAAAATAATTTTTTGAAAAATATTTATTTTAGAAAATGTTTTTGATCAACATTTCACAAATTTGTCATCATTTCATCCCTCCATCTTTGTAAAGAAGTAGTATTCTTTATATAGGGGGTACTATTCCTTAATGATAATGATTGGGAGGAGATTATGATGGCGCTACTTACTGTGAACGAAGCTTTAATGGACGCTTGGAGAACGTTCAAAGGCGATAAGTGGAAAAAAGAAATTGACGTTCGCGATTTTATTTTAAATAACGTAACCGTTTACACAGGGGATGAATCGTTTTTACAAGGTCCAACTGAAGCGACAAAAACACTTTGGGAACAAGTGATGAAACTTTCAAAACTTGAACGCGAAAAAGGCGGCGTTCTCAATATGGATACGGAAATCGTATCGACCATTACATCGCACGGACCTGGCTATTTAAATAAAGAACTTGAAAAAGTTGTCGGTTTTCAAACAGACGAACCGTTTAAACGGGCACTTATGCCATTTGGTGGCATTCGCATGGCGGAGCAGGCGTGCGAAGCTTACGGATATGAAGTGAGCGATGACGTAAAGAAAATTTTTACTCAATATCGTAAAACGCATAACCAAGGCGTATTTGACGTGTATACGGACGAAATGAAAGCGGCGCGCAAAGCAGGCATCATTACAGGGCTTCCTGACGCCTATGGACGCGGCCGCATTATCGGAGACTATCGCCGCGTTGCTTTATACGGCGTTGATCGTTTAATTGAAGAAAAGAAAAAAGACTTACGAAATACAGGTGCGCGTACAATGAGCGAAGACATTATTCGTCTCCGCGAAGAACTAGCAGAGCAAATTCGCGCCCTCCAAGAACTAAAAGAAATGGCGGCAAGCTACGGCTACGATATTTCAAAGCCGGCGCGCAACGCACACGAAGCGTTCCAATGGTTATATTTCGCTTATCTTGCGGCGATTAAAGAACAAAACGGTGCAGCAATGAGTTTAGGTCGCGTTTCTACGTTTTTAGATATTTATATCGAACGCGACTTGCAAGAAGGGACATTAACAGAACGGGAAGCACAAGAGCTCGTTGACCATTTCGTTATGAAGTTACGCCTCGTCAAATTCGCGCGAACACCAGAATATAATGAGCTATTTAGCGGCGACCCAACGTGGGTAACCGAGTCGATCGGCGGTGTCGCGATTGACGGCCGTCCGCTTGTGACGAAAAACTCATTCCGCTTCTTGCATACGCTTGATAACTTAGGTCCAGCGCCAGAACCAAACTTAACGGTTCTTTGGTCGACAAAATTACCAGAAGCGTTCAAAAAATATTGCGCGAAAATGTCGATTCAAACAAGCTCTATCCAATATGAAAATGACGATTTAATGCGCCCTGAGTTCGGCGATGACTACGGCATTGCGTGCTGCGTATCCGCGATGCGCATCGGTAAACAAATGCAATTTTTCGGCGCGCGCGCAAACCTTGCGAAAGCATTATTATATGCGATTAATGGCGGCGTAGATGAAAAATTAAAAGTGCAAATCGGTCCAGAATTTGCGCCAATCACATCTGAATACTTAGATTACGATGAAGTGATGCGCAAATTTGACAACGTCATGGAATGGCTAGCTGAGTTGTACATTAATACGTTAAACGTCATCCACTACATGCACGATAAATATTGTTATGAGCGCATTGAAATGGCGCTTCATGATACAAACGTCATGCGCACGATGGCAACGGGAATTGCTGGTCTTTCTGTCGTCGCTGACTCACTTAGCGCAATTAAATATGCAAAAGTAAAAACGATTCGCGACGAAAATGGCTTAGCGGTCGACTTTGAAATTGAAGGCGACTTCCCGAAATATGGAAACAACGATGATCGCGTCGATTCAATTGCAGTCGATATTGTTGAGCGCTTTATGACAAAATTGCGCAAACATAAAACGTATCGCGATTCAAAACATACAACATCGATCTTAACAATCACGTCAAACGTCGTCTATGGGAAAAAGACAGGAAATACACCTGACGGCCGTCGCGCAGGCGAACCGTTTGCACCTGGCGCTAACCCGTTGCACGGCCGCGACACAAAAGGTGCGCTTGCGTCGTTAAGCTCTGTCGCAAAATTACCGTATGAATATGCATTAGATGGCATTTCAAACACGTTCTCAATCGTGCCAAAAGCACTCGGTAAAGATGATGCAACACGCGTTCAAAACCTTGTGGCAATTTTAGACGGATATGCTAAAAAACGCGGTCACCATTTGAACATCAACGTCTTTAACCGCGAAACGTTGCTCGATGCGATGGAACATCCTGAAAAATATCCGCAACTAACGATTCGCGTATCAGGTTATGCGGTGAACTTTATTAAATTAACACGTGAACAACAAATTGATGTCATTAATCGGACGTTCCATGAAACAATGTGACGCGGAAGCTCCCACGATGCGTGGGAGCTTTCTACCTAGGAGGCAAACATCATGAACGGATTTATTCATTCGATTGAATCGTGCGGAACAGTTGATGGTCCTGGCATTCGTTATGTCATTTTCACCCAAGGCTGTTTATTGCGTTGTCAATATTGCCACAACGCAGATACGTGGGAAATTGGCAAAGGAAAGCAAATGTCCGTCGATGAAATCATCGCTGATGCCCAAACATACTTGCCTTTTATGCAAGCATCCGGTGGTGGAATAACGGTCAGCGGTGGCGAACCGCTTTTACAAATCGATTTTCTCATTGAATTATTTAAACGATGTAAAGAGCTTGGCATTCATACAACGATTGATTCTTCAGGCGGCTGTTATACCGAGGAAGAAACGTTCCAACGAAAGCTAGATGAGTTGCTGAAGTATACGGATTTAATTTTGCTAGATTTAAAACATATCGATGAAAAAAAACATCGTAAACTAACAGGAAAAACGAATGAACATATTTTAGCGTTTGCGCGCCTACTATCAGAGCGAAACGTACCCGTTTGGATTCGTCATGTGCTCGTTCCAACCGTCACAGACGATGAAGAAGATTTACGTCGCTTAGCTGCATTCATTCGCACATTAGACAACGTCGAAAAAATTGAAGTGCTCCCATATCATCAACTAGGTGTATACAAATGGAAAGCGCTCGGACTGACGTATCCGCTTGAAGGCATCCCGACACCATCAGAAGAAAGTGTTGAAAAAGCAAAACAAATATTAGGCGTAAAATAAGCTGGTCGTCATTGACCAGCTTTTTGCATAAACCGTTTTTTTAACTCGTCCCACGTCAATTGTGTTGTCTGTTGCACGAGCCAGTCTGGAGATAAAGATGCTAAATGATTCCCGATACCGACGGAAAACATATTTGTTTGCTTAATCGCTTTCATTCCTGCCTCACCATCTTCAATGGCAACACAAAAGCGCGGATCGACATAAAGATGTTTAGCGGCCGTTAAAAAGATTTCTGGATCGGGCTTCATGCGCGTAATTGTTTTTACGTCGACGATGACGTCGAAAAATGAACGCACACCAAGCCGCTCAACAACTACACTTGCATTTGAACTTGACGATGCGAGCGCCATCGGGACGCCGTCGCGCTGAATGTCGCAAAGAAGATCCCACATTCCCGGCAACACGTCGCTCGGCGACAATTGCTCGATCAACACACGATAATATTGACCGCGCCGGTCGCCAAGGGCTCGCTTTTCTTCTTCCGACCATTCACGCGCCTTTTCTCCAAGAAGCGCCTCAACCATCGCCTGTCTGCTCATACCTTGAAGCTTTTGATTGAGCTGTCGATCAAACGGCACTCCGATTTCATCGGCGACACGTTTTGTCGCGATATAATATAGCTCAACCGTATCTGCAATGACGCCATCTAAATCAAAAATAACTGCTTTAATCATTGCGTCCTCCCATTTGACTTTCCACCATTTTTCTTAGTCGTGGGCTAAGTGAAAGCTTCATCCAATGTTCATATATTTCTTTCTTTTCCGCTAGCGACAGATGATAGCGCTCGTTCACCACTTGTTTCGCCCGCTTCGTCACATCGTAAAGAGAAATAGCTGCTGCAACGGAAATATTGAAACTTTGCACAAATCCATTCATCGGAATGACGAACTTTCCATCTGCCAAAGCAAGCGCCTCTTCTGATACGCCACGATGCTCATTTCCGAACAAAAGCACTGTCGGCTTCGCTACGTCAATTTGTTCAAGCGGAATTGTTCCTTCTCCTAAATAACTCGCATATACTTGATAGCCGTTTTGTTGGAGATGGTGAATTGCCCGCTCAATCGATGAATGTTTATGCACGGTTAACCATTTGTCCGCATGTCGCGTCACCCATTTATTCGGTTCAAATGGAGCCGTTCCGGTGACGACATGAACGTCTTGAATACCGAACGCTTCCGCTGAACGCAACACGGCTGCTTGATTGTGTGGGTCGTCTACCGCTTCCGTCAAAATGGTAATGTACCTCGTCCGTTCGCTTAACACATCGTACATCCGCTTTAAGCGACTTGGCAAAATCATTTCCCAAAGCAAGCGATTGTCGTCAGTTAACAATCCTTCTTCTATACGTTGTGCTAACCATTGTTGTTCTTCCTCTTTTGCCATTCGCATGCGTCAACCCTCCTACACTTTAATGACATGTGCGGTTTTCCCATTTGTCAACTTTAATAAGTCTTGAACAGAAAGTTTCATTTGCATGCCGATTTTCCCTGCGCTCACAATGATTTGCTCGTGCAAAAGCGCCGATTCGTCGACATATGTGGCATATAGTTTTTTCATCCCAATTGGCGAGCAACCGCCACGCACATACCCTGTCATTTTTTCAATGTCCGCCACAGGCAACATATGCACGCTTTTTTCACCGACAACAGCCGCCGCTTTCTTCAAATCCAACTCCGCTGCGACAGGGATGACGAACACATAAAGTTGTCCGCTCGTCCCTTTTGTCACAAGCGTTTTATATACAATCTCTTCACGTTGTCCAATTTTTTTCGCAACCGATCTCCCATCAATTTGCCCATCGTCATAGTCATAAGTGAGCAATTCATATGGCACACGTGCGCGATCGAGCATGCGCACAGCATTCGTCTTCGTTTGTTTCACCATCCGTCCCTCGCTTTCCCCTATTAGTGTACCATAAACAAAAAGAAGGGACACATCTCTAAACCACTTCCATTAGTAGATATATTCGTTGCTAACCAGCAAGTGCTTTAGTAGCTCTGTCGGGACAACAAACTCTAGCACACCCATATATCCCGGAGCGATTGTATACTCATCAAATACGATGACAAGTTTGCGGTCTTTGTTGATATAAAACGATTGATTCGGATCTATATTTGTAAATTGATCAATCCAGTATACTTTATTTTCATCCTCCTTCATATCTACCATCATCTTCTTTTTAATATATCTGCTAATGACATTCACATATTCATCATTTTTGAATAAACTAGGAAGAGTAATTAAAATCTCTCTTCTTTTATCAACGGTATCGAAACGCATCTTAGTAGACGCGGAAGCAGCTACTTCAGTTACATATCTAGCAATAGATAAAATTCCATCATCATCTGTTTTTATCTCATATCCCATATCAAGAGACCGATTGACTTGTGTACTGCTCCTTCTTATTTCATCGATTTCTTTCATAAACTGATCATATAATTGTTTATTCTCCAATATGTACTTCTCATTCAAAAAATTTGACAACTTTTCGTTTTCCAGTCCTTCGATATGTGGTGTACTCATATGCACAGCGTATTTTTCATTATCACTTTCGAAATGGATAGAATAGAAAGTCACTACCTTAATAATATCTCTTAATATGGGCAGCTCTCTAACCATCGCTTTTGCCATAGAAGGCGATGCGTTGACAGCTCCCACAAATGAAAAAACAATTGCTGCTGCTGATAAAAAAAACATTTTAGCAACCTTTTTTCTTGAGCGCTTTTTGTGATGAAGCAAAACAGCTTTATTTACAGTTTCATTCAATAGTGGAGGAATCGAAATGCGCTCATACTCATTTTTCCAATCATTTATCCGTTTCATATGATTCGCTCACCTTTCCTTTCATTTTTCTTAGAGCCGCATACAGTTTTGTTTTTACAGTACTTTTGTTCATGTCGAGAATTTCAGAAATATCTTCAATTCTCATATCTTCAAAAAATCGTAGCTTGATAATTGTTTGTTCGATAGGTGATAACATAGATATCGCTTCCGTGACGCACAGAGAAGTGGAATAGTCTACCAAATACCATTTTTCTACTTTACAATCAGAAACGTACATTTTCTTTCTTTTTTTTAAGTAATCGAGTGATGTATGAACGACAATTTTATAAAACCACGTCTTTAGAGATCCGATATCTTTCAATGTCTTTGAATAGCGAAGAGCTTTCACTATTGAATCGTGTACAACGTCAAGCGCATCTTGCTCGTTTTGTACGTAGCTGTACGCAAGTCTATAACACCGCTCTTGATTTTGCATAATAAAATCAATGATATGTTGCTCATTCCTTTCACCCGTCATAGTACTATAGCTTCCTCCAATCTTTTTACTCGATGATGCGCATCATCTTCTATAATTAAGGACAATCTACATATGCAAAAAGTTTTATCTATAAAATTTTTAAAAATAAAAAAAGAGGTTTCTTACAGGTACCTCCCATACATGTTTATTAAACAAATATATTTCTATTGAAAGAACGTAACTATTCAGCCACATCATAAAGTGAGCTGAATATTTTTTGCTTTTCCTGTCCATGATGTGAATATTGATAGACAAGGAGGTGAATCGCATGTTGACGGTACAACAAGCTGTATTTACAGTTGAAAGCTTAATCAGCAAAGTCCAACAACAAAAGCAGCTCATTACTCACCAACAACAAGTCATTGAGCAACTGTTGAAAGAAAACAAACAGCTACGCAAAGAAAATGAACAACTGAAGTACCGTGTTCAAGAGCTGGAAGCACGCACGAAAAAAAACAGCTCCAATAGCCATTTGCCCCCATCTTCTGACCGTTTTGCCAACACACGTTCTTCTCGTCAACCATCTGGCAACAAGCCAGGCGGACAAGAAGGACATCAAGGAACGACGCTCCGTCAAGTGGAACATCCACATCATCGTGTCGTCCACCGTGTGCATACGTGTCAAGGATGTGGGGTTTCTTTGCGTGACGTCAAACCGTTCAAAGTCGATATCCGTCAAGTGTTTGATGTCCCTCCTGTGGCGATCGAGGTGACACAACATGAACGTGAAGTGAAATCGTGTCCGCATTGTCGATGCGTGCAACAAGCCGAATTCCCATCCCATGTCACGAATCATGTGCAATACGGTCCACGCCTTACTGCGCTCGTTGTTTATTTACATCATATCCAATTGATCCCGTACAAGCGTTTAAGTGATACAATCGAAGCGTTATATCAACACTCGATTAGTACGGGAACTCTTGCCAATATGGTGAAACGAGGACGCGAAGCGCTGGAATCAAATATGGACATCATCGAAGACGACTTACTTGAATCCAACATCCTGCATGTCGATGAAACGAGTTTGCGCATCAATGGGAAACTCGCATGGGTGCATGTCGCGTGTACATCGAAATATACGTACTTGGCTCCTCACGTTTCTCGTGGAAAGAAAGCGACCGATGATATCGGGATTCTTCCGCGGTATCAAGGGACGATGATGCACGATGGATTCGGTACGTATCCAAAATACACGCAAGTCACCCATGCCCTTTGTCACACCCATCATTTGCGTGAGTTAAAAGGCTTCATCGAACAAGGGCATACATGGGCATCGCGCATGACGACGTTTCTGTTAGCCGCCAAACAGGCCGTCGAAGCTCATCACGGTGCGCTTTCCGAAGAAGAAGCGAAACGATGGGAACGAGTGTATGATCGCATCCTAGAAAGAGCACAACACCGATTGGAAACGGCGACGCCTCTTCCGAAAAAAGCACTCGCTTTTGTTCGACGGCTTCAGAAACGAAAGGAAGAAGCGTTGCGTTTCTTACGTGAAGTACATGTTCCCTTTGACAACAACCAAGCCGAACGCGATCTTCGCATGGTTAAAGTCAAAGAGAACATTTCGGGTACGTTTCGCGAAGAAACATTCGCCCAGTCTTTTTGTATCACAAGAAGCATCGTTTCCACACTGACGAAACACGAAAAAAACGTGTGGGATTCGTTATGTCTTCTGTTGACGGGTGACACGCTCTATCGCGTTCTTTCTACCACTTAGGGCATTTTCTATTACGGGGATGCCCTATTTGTGTTGGGTTTCTTTACATACTACTATCGGGGTGAATAGTTACGAAAGAACAACCATCGAAGCGCGACCGTCTCATTCAATGCTTTTTAATAAGAGTATATATTTTCCATCTGTATCTTTGTTTGTGTAATATTTCGCCCTCCATACTCCTTTTTGTGGTGTTATATTCAATTGCTTATTTAACGGTTGCGTAGCCGTGACTTCTCCTCGATCGATGATATTTCCTTTTGGATCGTACAGCTCATATGTCAAACTACCGCCTTTGAGCTGAATGCGATGGTCAATATGCAACTTTTCGTACTTTATTTTATTCACCTCAATGGTTGCTTCGAAAACACGATATTTTTCCTCATACTGTTCAGGTAAAAATAATCCTTCTGCGGATGATTCAAATGTCTCTTTGTATATGAACGTATAATACAATATGCCTAACAAAACAATAAACGTAAGACTGCCGAACAAAAGCAACAACTTTTTGCTCATTCACACTACCCCTTTCCCTTATCTAGCTGAATGCATCCATCACTAAGATAAATCATCCGATTAGCATAAGAAGCTATTTTTTCATCATGTGTAATGACAATGATACATTTCCCCTCTTCGTTCATTTGTTGAAGGAGCTCCGTTACTTTCTCACCATTTTGACGATCAAGCGATCCTGTCGGTTCATCAGCTAAAACGATGTTCGTTTCCGCTACCATCGCCCTTGCAATGGCAACACGTTGTTTTTGTCCCCCCGATAGCTTAGAAACATTCTTTTGTCGCAAATGAAAAATGCCAAGCTTGTTTAAGTAATATTCAACTTTTTCGCGTCGCTCCTTTTTTGACATGTTTCGTTTTAATAATGGGAGTTCAACGTTTTCAAATACAGTGAAGTTTGTCATTAATGCGAATTGTTGGAAAATGAAGCTAACCTTTTTATTGCGAATATCGCTTAGCTGTCTGTCATTTAATCTCGTTACATCTTCCCCTTCAAGTCGATATACTCCTTCTGTCGGGACATCCATACATCCGATAATATTTAATAAAGTCGATTTTCCCGATCCAGAAGGTCCCATAATTGAAATAAACTCTCCACGTTCAATTTGTAGACTTACCTGACTTAGTGCCTTCGTCGCGTATTCATCCTTACCATATATTTTTGTTACATTTTGTAATTCAATGAACATCTATTTATTCCCTCCCTTCCACCAAATTGCGCAATACTAATTTATTTACGTTCCAAAGTGGAATAAATGAAGATAGCAAAACTATAAAACATGAAACAACCATAATTTTTACGTACAACGACCAAGTGAACGCTTGCAAACGAATGTTATATTCAAAAAATGTATCTTGCCATTCTGTCCAATAACTTAGCACAACACCGATAATGGCTGAAGTCATCACAAGTAAAAACAATTCCATCACAACTATTCGCCTGATATCACGTTTGCTTGCCCCAGTCACCATCATGACCCCAATATCGTATTTACGTGCTTGGATAGAAGATATCATCACAGAAATTACCCCAATGAGTGTAACAACAACGAAAAACAAGCCAACCATAAAAGTAAATCGGGCGCTTTGTTTTGTATTATTTTTATACTCTTTCATCTCATTGGAAATTGTTTTTAACGTCGGATAAATACCAAGCTCTTTCCCTTTCTGTTCGATAGTTTTCTCGACAGATGAAAACTCCCGCTTATCAGATAACTGCAAAAATAGGTTGTTTAGCCGCACTGCAACATCCATCGGTCTTCCATCTCTTTCCTCAGGAAAATATGGAGCGACAAAAAAACGATCTAGCTCATTCGCGTGATCAATAAGATAATCATTGGCGGATAACCATTTCGCCCCTTGTTCCAATATCCCAACGACTTCGTATGTAACAAAAAACGCATTCTCTCCTAATCCAGCTAGAGCTTGAAACCGATCTCCAATGTGAAATACATCGTGATAATCATATCCTATTAAAATAGGAATCACATCTTTGTTTGTTTTCTCAAAGTCCTCTTTGCTTAGTTCCCTTCCTTTCATTAATTGAAACTTTGAAAAAAGACGATATATGTCATAGTCGAAATATATAATTTTTGTACTATCTGTATATGATTCCATACGAGTATTTGCATACAATTGTTCATTTTTTCGCATGTATCGTTTTTTATTTACGAAGTTTTGTGGACTAATCGTCGTTTCTTCAAAAGATCCGTATCCCTTTACATTTGGTATTGTTTTTATAAATTTTTCAAGTTTGCGAAATCTCTCTACAAACCATTGACTATCGTCACCATCTGGAATAAACAATCGAATGGTCGTTTCTTCTTTCATATGCGTAACAGAAAATAGTTGTTTTTGTTGATAACGAATTGTCTCGATTGTGATCAGCGCATGATTGATGACCCAAAATGATACAATGAGTTGAACGATCATTAATACTATGATCCATTTTCTTTGCCACATGCTTTTCAAATTGAGTAGCATATACTTCATTTTTTATCTCCTCAATTTCTACTTTTTATGTATGACATGAATAGGTTGCACACGAAAAACACGAAAAGCTGGAACGATAATTGCAATTAGTGATGAGCAAAAAACAAATCCAATTGCTGCTGAAAAGTGCAACAAAGAAATGCGTAATGGGAATCCTACCCATTTTTCAAATATATGCTGAAATAGCCATTGCACACCATACCCAAAAACGACTGCAATACTACATAATACAACCATTTCACTAAAAATCATAAAAACGATGTCGCGATTCGTATATCCGAACGCTTTCCTTATTCCAATTTCATATATTCTCTCTTGTACCCAATAAAACGATAAATTCACAACATTAACTAAAGAAAGTAAGTAAATAAGAACGATAAGCATTAGGCGATCACCAATATCAATTCGGAACGATAACTGTGCTTCGTATGGAAAAGAATCAATGCTTGCTTGTGGAAATAACTTCTCTGCTTGCATACGAATAGATTTTTCATCCTTGTACGTATCTTTTTTAGCATTATAGAGTGTCAATGTAATTTGCTGCTGACTTAATAATTTACTAATAACACTCGGGGGTAATGACGTCATTGGAATAAGAACTTGTGAATCCAATAATCTTGAATTTTCTCCCGTTAGCCCAATTATCCCAATACACTTGTATCGCTCACCCGATAAGACAATATAGCGCTCATTCCCAATGATCGTTGTATCTTTTTCCCATTCGGATCCTATAAGAGCTACTTTCTCTCCCGTTCTTATTTCTTTCTCAGTAAAATAACGTCCTTCCTTTATAGGTAGACGGGGCTCAACAGACTCCCTTACATGTTCCAGGGTCACCATGATAGGCATGCCATCATGCAAAAGAGCCACACCTTCTAATATAATCCCTGTTTCCTGATCTATATTGTCAAACAATCGAAAAAGATCATTCCATGTTGGTTCATGTGAAAATGTCACCATTAGCTTTGTTGCATGTGGCGGAGCATACTGTTCAAGCTGTCTTTGAAGTAAATGAGAATAATTTATGCTAGAAATACCGATTGAAATCATCAGTAGTGATATAACTAAACCTAAAACGGCAAAGGCAGTTGTAAATGGATGAGCACGCCATTGACTCTTAAAAGATTGAAAGGACATATAAAAACCACCTTCCACAAACACGATAAATCAAAATGAAACGAAAATAAATAAGCATTAGGCTTATTTATTTTCGCTTTACAGAAGGTATCAATCATCACGTAATGAACGGACAACTAACTCTTTGTTCGTAGCTGTATCATTAATGGAATGGCGACTTTGATAGACATCTACACCTGTCCAAGAGTAAGTTGCTTGAGCCCATTCCTTATCCTCTTGATATTTGTATCCTTGCATTTTATTATTTTTCCACATTTCTAACCTTACAGCTACTTTGTAACCACTCTTAGGATTGACAAATTTTGTCTCCGCTACTGCATTATCATTATCAAATAAATTCCAATCAACATCCAACTTATAATTTGCTTGCAAACCTTTGTATTCTAATATCCCGCTCTGAACCTCAGCATATACATGCGCACCTGATAGTAAAGCCGTACAAAGACCTAAAGATGCAAGGGCAGTCTTAGTCTTCATTTTCAATTCAACATCCTCCCTTACGAAATATTCTCTTCTGAGCCGGCTCGCTTTCAGTCTATCACAAACTTCCATCCTATCATATCCGTATTTTCCGCAAATTTCATTGCGGAAAATAGTTTGAGTCAAGACTTTGTGGGAGATTTTTTTCTCGACCGATTTTTTTGGTTATATATGGTTTTATAAAATCGTTATATGTAAGCGCTTTTACTTACTCTCATCCTGTAGGTATGTGCGTTTTCTCTCGTTTTAAAAACCTTTCAATGCTTGCAATGCCTCGTAAATCGGTGTCCCTGAAGATTGGCGAAGGTATGGGATGTTATCTCGTACCACTTCTGTCATTTGCGTTTGCACGCGCTTCAGTGCCTTTTTCACGATCGTTTCTCGTTTCGTTTCTTCTCGTTCTTCCACGCCATACATCACTCCATCGCGTGTCCGAATGAGTAACGTATCTTTTATCGCGACGATCGCTCGCAACATCGCTTCAATCCCTGCATCCCTCCAACTTCGACCGTTTTTACTTCGTTTCGCAAACACATGCATCGTTCCTTCCGCACTCCCCATCGCCCTCATGTTTGTCGTGTCAATCCCTTTTTCCTTCAACCATACGCGATAGTCACGTAAACATCCTGGTATCTCCTCGATTCGACGAACAAGCGCCTCGAGTTGCTTTTCCTTCTCCTCATGTTCTAACGTACCGATGGCACTTGTGAGTTCTCGTAACACACCTTCTTCATCCCATGATGCTAACTTCTTTCGAATCACCCGATATCTCGCATGACCTCGGAACAATTGACGAATCTCTCTTGCCACATGGAACCGATCAAGCTGAAAGTACCCCCTGTCCCCGAAATATTCTCGACACGCTGTAATCCATGGGGCTCCATCTCCATTGATGACCACCCAATCCTCAAACGGATCATAGCTGTATTCCTTCATCAGAAAATTCTCTACAGCTTCCCAAATCGGTTCATTCGTTTGATGAACCATATACCGTCGATTCACTAAGGATACGCGTTTCCCGTTTTTCTCCCATCCTTGGTGAATCGTGATGATCTTTTCTTCTTTTCCTTTGATGCGGCTTCGTTGACGTTTCACGTACAACCCGTCTGCTTCGATAAAAAACACGCGCCCTTTTTTCTCCATCGCACGGTGCCCTTCCACCTCTGCCTCGATGATGGACTGGCGAATCGTTTCGTGACTCATACATGCATACCCCACCAGCTTTTCAAGCGACTGCGCAGCCTGTCGATACGAAGAACCCGTCACGGCGAGATGAATCGCTGTCTCCTCTAATAGCGGACTCACTCCATGCGCCCCATCGAACTGAAGAAAGACATCGAGTAAAGACGTATACACCTTTTTTTCACGGTCAAAGTAGTAGTTTCGCTTCACTTCCACCTCTCCAAATAGCGTTTGGAGTCGGATCGTCCGCTTATCTTTGAGCGCATATCGTTTCTTGTCCCGCTGTTCTGCCAATGTGCGGTCGATCTCCTCCAACACCTGTTGAAGGAGATGACCATATTGTTTTTGCATATGTCTAAATAAAGACTGTTCGATCTCTTTTAATGTCAAGCCGTTTGTGATATAATCCTGCATGGGCTCCACTCCTTTCTTTGGTTGTATTTTTTTTTCACACTTACTACCTTACCAGGAGGAGAGCCCGTTTTTCATCTATTTTGCTTACATATCTGACAGGTTCCTTATTATACCAAATCAGGAACCTGTCTTTTTTTCTCCCACAAACATTTTACTCATACCGGAAAATACCTATTTTTCAAAAAATAAATGACAAATGTTTCATTATAAAGTAGAATTTTGTATAAAAAGAGGGGAAGATAAGAGATGGAAAAGAACTTATGGACAGTTATTCAGCAGCTATATACGAAAAAAGTTATTACACAAGAAGACTGGGATAACGCAAGAGTACAGCTTTCTTCTGACGCGTTTCTTTCACTTACAGAGTATTTTAACAATCAAGGGATAACTAAAGAAAAAGGAGATCAGTGGCTTTGACTTATATAGGAAGAAGAGAAATGCAGTCATTTATGCTGCACTATTTAGACGAATACTCTCTCATTCAAAAAGAAATATGTGAACGTATTCAATTTTTACTCCATTCCCCTGGAAAATTATTTCATGAACATACACGTTTTTGCTGGGGGGAGTTCTATACTTATATCGCGAAATTTCACAACCATGTACAAACTGAAATGGTTATTCCATATGCTGTTGCCATTGAATTTTTAATTTTAGCAACAGATCTATTTGATGATATTGCAGACGAAGAAAAAAACAATAATGTGAGAGAACACGCATCTATGGGTGAAATGATTACGATAGCTAATACATTATTTGTCGAGGCCATACATTTAATTGCTTTGCATACACCTCGAAACTTAAAAAGAGAAATATGTCGCATGATGAAAGAACTGAAGGAAGCATGTAATGGACAATGGAGCGATTTGCACTTTACTATTGACACATCCGTTCCAACAGAAGAACAATATTTTAAACTAATCTCGCAAAAATCATCATCATTAACAAGACTTGTTTGTCAACTAGGAGCTGGTTCTTTGGCGTACAAGTGGTACGATATTGCAACATATATTGGAATAAGTGGTCAACTGCGTAATGATGCAAAGGATATTTTATGTCAACAACCCAATGACTAAAGTCATGGGCTTGTAAGCCCCATGTTGACCAGACCAAGGCTTGAAACAGAGCCTACGTTATAGATGTCATGACACGTTCGGGTGCTTCTCCAGCCCGTTCCTCTGTCGTGCAAGGTTAAACAAGCGTGGTGGGTAGCGCTAGTGTCTTGCACATAACAAGCATCTATAACATGGTCGAGGAGAATATGACCTGCTTTATGCAGAGGAAAGGGGAGAACCCTATGGTTTTTGTGTTAGACACAAACAAACGTCCGCTTGCTCCTTGTCACGAAGCAGTTGCAAGAAAGCTGTTGAAACAAGGGAAGGCGGCGATTTACAGGCGATTTCCATTTACCATCATCTTGAAAAAATCAGTAGACGAATCAGAAATTAAAGCAACATATCGGCTAAAAATCGACTATGGAAGCAGGCATACAGGATTAGCGATTTTGCGAGGACAAGAAGTGGTATGGTTAGGGCAACTTGACCATCGCACAGACATCAAGGAAAGAATAGATAAAAGGCGTGCTTTTCGTCGAGCAAGACGAAATCGAAAAACAAGATACAGAAAACCACGCTTTCTGAACCGCAAGCGAAAGGAGGGGTGGTTGCCGTCATCACTAGAGAGTCGTGTGCAAAATATCCAAACATGGGTTAACCGCCTAAAGAAGTTATGCCCCATTGGGTATATATCATACGAAAATGCCAAATTCGACACGCAACTCATGCGAAATCCTGAAATCAATGGTGTAGAGTATCAACAAGGCACGCTACAAGGATATGAAGTACGGGAGTATTTGCTTGAAAAGTTTGGGCGGAAGTGTTGTTATTGCGGAAAAGAAAATGTTCCACTTGAAGTGGAGCATATCATTCCAAAATCGAGAGGTGGAACAGACCGAGTGGATAACCTATGTCTTGCCTGTCATGACTGTAATCAGCGCAAAGGAAGTAAGACAGCAGAAGAATTCGGGTATCCGCACATTCAAAAGCAAGTCAAAGAATCATTAAAGGATGCAAGTGCTATCAACTCGACAAGATGGAAAGCGTATGAAGTGTTAAAGCAGACAGGATTAGATGTCGAGTGTGGAACAGGTGCACGAACAAAAATGAATCGTATTCGTTTAGACTTGCCGAAAACACATTATTTTGACGCTTGTTGTGTAGGCGAAAGCACAACAAATCACTTATATTTCAAAACAAAAGAAGTGTTATTTATCAAGGCAAAAGGGCGTGGTAGTCGCTCTCGTACAAACCTAGATAGATATGGCTTCCCAAGAGGTTATCTTGCAAGACAAAAGTTCTTCTTTGGCTTCCAAACAGGGGACATGGTTAAGGCTGTTGTCCCAAGAGGGAAATATCAAGGCGTTTGGTTTGGCGAAGTCGCATGTAGAAAGACTGGAAGTTTCGATATTAAAGGCAAGGACGGAAAGCGTATCGCACAAGGAATAAATTATAGATATGTCCAAGTCATTCAGCGATTTGACGGATATGCTTATGGAAAGGGGGGGCGGAACTTGCGTAAGGTGCAATTCCTCGTCGTGCCTAAAGGCAGGGGCTTCCTTGCGTAAGTTTCGTGACCAAAAAAATGACTTGACATGTAAAAAAGCGACTTTGCCTCTTATTAAGGCCTTAGAATACAGTTTGATGCATGATAATGGGTGGTTATTGAACAAACTAAATTGCCCTAATTTTACAGACCATATTTCATTAATAAGAAATTATATACAAAAAACGGGGGCATTGGACTACTGTTTTGTTCTCTCTGATATATACATGAAACGTGCAATAAAACAAGTAGAAATTTGCTTTCCAACAAAACAAGAAGCCATTTATGAACTAAAAACATACTTAGAAAGTTCGTGATACAATGAATAGACATTTTACAATGATTTGGTTTTTCTCACTTCTCCTTATTACTTATATTTTGATCGAATCACATGAAAAATATATGAAACACCCGTATTATATTGTTCTATTCATCGGGATGTTTTTCTTGTTAATTGGTAAATATACGTATATTCAAAAACCAACATCCATCGTTGTACAACGTTTTTTTGCTTTAATGTGTGTTAGTGCCATTGCAATCATATCTGCCATTCCTTCAAGTCGAGGTGTGCAGACAGCACAAATGGTTGAAGCTTTCGCTGTTTGTTTAGCGCCTTACGCACTTCTCGAATTTTTTAAATATTTTCCAAGTTCAACGAGACCAAGAACTTTCCACTATGTTTCCTCTATTACAAAGTGGACGAGTATCATTTGTTTCGTCACTTATGTTGGAGGAAGTGTAGCTGCAGATGAGACATCTATAAAAACCATTGCTCGATTGTTTATCGTACTAAATATTGTTATGGCTGTTGGCACATGCGTCGCATTAATTACGTTCCATCTTCGCTCGAACTCGAAAAAAATAAAAAACGAATTGTTTGTACTTATTGTTGGACTATGTTTATCATTTTCACCTGTTATACTTTTAAGCCTCCTTCCAAACATGTTATTTGGTGTTTCGTTTCTTTCGTTTTATTACACGCTAACAAGTATGATTTTCTTTCCTCTAGTTCTTTCATACTTATTAACTAAGCAAGGGATTGCAAATTGGCGTGTTGCTGCAAAGAAGATGGGTAGAAAAATTGCCGTTTTATGTATAAGTTTAATTATTTGTAATGTTGTACTGTTAGTGATCGATCACCATATCCCTTTATTTCCTGTAAACATATTTCTTATCTTTTCTATTACTATATATCAAACTATTCAAGTGTACTTCACACACCGAACAGAACAAACAACGGATCGTTTGACTAATAAACAGGCATATTCCATTCAAGAATATGAAAAATGGAAGCTTGCCATGTTTTTGCATGATGAAATATTGCAAGGGCTTATCGCCATTTGGCAAAGGATTCAATTGGGAAAAAATGAAGAAAGCGAGAAACAAATTCACAATTTATTACAAAGTAAAATTCGTGAAGTACGTAACATGTGTGAACATTTATATCCGATGTTTGTTGAAGATATAGGCTTAGAAAATAGCTTATATGAGTTACGAAATAAAATTCGCATGGAGAGTCATCTTGATATTGAAGTGTATTATGACTTAGGATTACGAATTATTCCTTCGACATTGCAAGTCACTCTTTACCGGATTATTCGTGAGCTTACTTATAACGCTGTCAAACACGCAGAAGCTACATCCATCATTATTTCCATATGCGAAGAAGATGATATTTTGCACATTTCTGTTGAAGATGATGGGAAAGGGTTTTCTATCCCTATAAACACATATGACGCAATTAAACAACATCACTTCGGATTAGCTTCAGTTGAAAAGCAACTACATACGTTAGGCGGAAGATGGGATATTTATTCCGACCAACAACTTGGCACGAGAATTTTTATAATGATTCCATTTGACGAGGTGGAAAAATATGATGATTAGAGTGCTATTAGTCGATGATCATATACTTGTGATGGACGGCATGGCAGAATTACTCGAAAGAGAAGAGGATATAAAAATTGTTGGCACAGTTTTGCAGTTATCTTGTTTACAAGAAGCAATCGAAACGTTAAATCCTCATGTTGTTGTTATGGATATTCGTTTAAAAGACGGGAATGGTTTAGAATGGACAAAAAAGATAAAATTGTTGTATCCAGATCGCCACGTGGTCGTCTTATCCGGCTACAATTATAATGAGTACATACGCGCTGCTAAACAAGCGGGTGCTTCCGCATTTGTTACAAAAGAAGATTCGATTCTTCATTTAGCAACTGCCATTCGACAAGCACATCAAGGGTTTTCATTTTTCCCGAGCAACATAGATGAAAGTAGCAACACCCCGCTAACAAAAATGGAGCTAATTATTCTAAAATTAATTGCTCAAGATAAAACGAATGAAGACATTAGTAATTCATTGAATGTAAGTAAGAGAACAGTAGAACACCATGTTTCTTCAATTATAAAAAAGCTCCGTGTTGATTCTCGTGTTGGTGCAGTCGTCAAAGCAATAAAGGAAGGAATGATTGAACTATAAAATGTAGCCCCTGTATGAATAGGGGTGAGGAATTTGAGTCATGACGGTTTCCGCTGCGGTTCGATCGTGACAGGACGCCTCCGTTACCACGTATCCCATAGGTAGTCCTTGGTCGGTCACTTGAAGATGAAACTTAAACCCATAGTACCACTGCTTTTTCGACGCACAAAGTCCGATGTCCGCGATCCCTTGGAATCGTTTGACACGGTACATTCTTGCGGCATGGCACAACTCGAGTGGCATGCTATCTACTACCGCATAGGCATGGTGTTGACCACGTTTCGCTAGTTCATGACGAATCCATTTGATCGCAAAGCGCAGCGCTCGGCAACGGCGATTGTATCGGGATCGTTCGATAAACTGCCCATCGGTAAATAAATTTCCCTCCACAAAGCGATGCCATGCGCGTTCGGAAGAGCAGCCAAGTAGCTTTCCCAAAAGATGAATGGCCATGATCACCGCGTCTTCTTGTTTCGCCAAATGACGATTGCGACGTTGAAGATAGAATTGAATTTGTGACAGCTGGGCAGAAACAAAAAAGAAAATGACTGCATATTGTTTTTGAATCTTCGCTTGATCTGTAGTAAAACGAAAGTGCTCTTGCATGAGGATTCTCCTTTCGAATGTTGGATCGGAATGTTGGATCGCACTTTCATTCTACAGGACATCCACAAGCAAGAGCTATTTTTATGCTTACTCGATTTTATCTAGCACCACGGGTCACACATATAAAATACTATACTTGACAGAAGAACAACTTTAAATTCTTCCGTATTTAACTAACTGCTAAACCCCTTTATACGCTTGACGATAAATGTCAGCGAGGTCGCTCACTAACGGCAATTTTGGATTGGCTGTTGTACATTGATCTTCAAACGCTAATTCAGCGAGTTGTTCGACTTTGCTTTCAAACTCTTCTTTTTTCACACCTGTAGCTGCGATGCTTAGCGGCATATCGAGTTCTTTCGCGAGCTTAATGATTGCTTGAACAAGGCTTTCGACACCTTCTTCTGTCGTTTTTGCTGGCAATCCAAGCAGGCGAGCAATTTGAGCATAACGTTGATCAGCTACGAAATGTTCATACTTCGGAAACGCTGTAAACTTCTTCGGTTTTTGCGCGTTGTAACGAATGACATGCGGCATTAAAATTGTGTTCGCACGTCCGTGTGGGATATGGAATTCTGCCCCAAGTTTATGCGCTAAACTATGGTTAATGCCTAAAAATGCGTTCGCAAATGCCATACCAGCGATCGTTGATGCGTTATGCATTTTTTCACGCGCGACTTCATCGTTGCCGTTTTTATATGCGCGCGGCAAGTATTCAAAGACGAGTTGAATCGCTTTTAATGCTAATCCGTCTGTATAGTCGTTCGCCATGTTCGATACGTACGCTTCAATCGCATGTGTTAATACGTCCATACCTGTATCCGCTGTAATATGTTTTGGCATCGTCATGACGAATTGTGGGTCAACGATGGCGACATCTGGTGTTAACTCATAATCAGCGAGCGGATATTTGACGTTATTTTTCTTATCTGTAATGACCGCAAACGATGTCACTTCTGAACCTGTACCAGACGTTGTTGGAATCGCGACAAATTGCGCTTTTTGACCGAGTTTTGGATATTTAAATACGCGTTTACGAATATCTAAAAACTTTTGTTTTAAGCCATTAAAGTCGGTATTTGGATGTTCATAGAACAGCCACATCGCTTTCGCCGCGTCCATCGCCGAACCACCGCCGAGCGCGATGATGACGTCTGGCTGGAACGCATGCATCATGTCGGCACCTTTCATCACTGTTTCAATTGATGGATCTGGTTCAACTTCTGAGAAAATTTCGCAATGCACATAATCTGGACGTTTACGCAAATAGTATAACACTTTATCGACATAGCCGAGCTTCACCATACCTGGGTCTGTAACGATAAAGGCACGTGAGATGTTTGGCATTTTCGCTAAATATTGTGTCGCATGTTTTTCAAAGTAAATTTTTGGCGGAACTTTAAACCATTGCATGTTTACATTCCTTCTCGCTAATTTTTTAATGTTAATTAAATGTGTCGCACCGACGTTTGTCGAAACCGAGTTGCCTCCGAACGTACCGCAACCGAGCGTCAATGACGGAATGTATGCGTTGTAAATATCACCGATCGCCCCTTGTGAAGATGGTGCATTAGAGATGATTCGTCCTGCTTTCATTCGCTTACCGAATTCAAGAATGACGTCTTGATTTTCTGAATGAATGACAGCGGAGTGGCCAAGTCCACCGAACTCAAGCATTTCTTCTGCTCGTTTTAACCCTTCTTCTGTGCTATTCACCTTATAGCACGCCAATACAGGACTTAATTTTTCACGAGAAAGCGGCTCTTGCGGACCGACGCTTTTTAATTCTGCGACAAGAATTTTCGTATCAACTGGAACGTCCACACCGGCCATTTTTGCAATTTCATATGCTGGTTTACCGACAATATTCGGATTGACTGCACACGTATTTTCATTGATAACAAGCTTTTCAACTTTTTTCTTTTCTTCTTCGTTTAAGAAATAGCACTTATTTGCGATCATTTCGTTTTTCACCGCATCATAAATCTCTTTATCAATAATGACCGCTTGTTCAGATGCACAAATCATTCCGTTATCAAACGTTTTTGAAAGAATAAGGTCGTTCACCGCGCGTTTAATATTTGCTGTTTTCTCAATATAGCAAGGCACGTTACCAGGTCCAACCCCTAATGCTGGCTTTCCTGAGCTATATGCCGCTTTCACCATGCCTGCTCCACCTGTCGCAAGAATAAGCGAAACACCAGGGTGATGCATCAATTGTTGCGTCGCTTCGACAGAAGGAGTTTCAATCCATTGAATACAATGTTCTGGCGCACCCGCAGCAATGGCTGCATCGCGCAAAATACGTGCTGCTTCACTGCTACATTTTTGCGCAGATGGGTGGAACGCAAAAATGATTGGATTGCGCGTTTTAATAGAAATGAGCGCTTTAAACATTGTTGTTGAAGTCGGGTTCGTGACTGGGGTTACCCCGGCGATGACGCCTACTGGCTCTGCAATTTCAATGACGCCTTCCTGTTCATTTTCGCGAATAACGCCGACGGTTTTATCATATTTGATGTTATGATAAATGTATTCTGTCGCAAAAATGTTTTTAATAATTTTATCTTCATACACGCCGCGCTTTGTTTCTTCAATGGCTAGTTTCGCTAAATACATATGTTTATCAAGCCCAGCTAACGCCATTTGTTTAACAATATGATCAATCGTTTCTTGATCGTAATCACGAAACGCTTTAAGCGCTTTTTGAGCATTAGCAACGAGCGTATCAATCATTTTTGTAACTTCTTTCTTTTGGTCTAATACTTTTTCCTCCACAGCCATATAAGCCCCTCCCATAATCATTTTTGTGAAAAGATTCACAAATTAGTTGAAAATAAAAATGTGATTGTTTTCACATTTTTATTTTAATGAATTAGGTTTTGTTTGTGTGTGTCAACTTTGTGAAATATTGAGCAAATGTATTTTGTAAGAAAACTGCTTCTTGGAAAAGAAGCAGCTATTCACATACGGGATTGCGTGGAATCTTCGTAAACGAAATATCGTTGTACATACGCGTATTCCGTTTAACGATCACGACGTAGTTAACCGTCCATATATAAGAAGGAATATCTTGATCATCTTCAAACATCATCGCTTCAAATTCATCGCCAATCATCTTTTCGAATAATCCCAATGTATATGTTTCTGCATCTGTCGAAAAGTCTCTCCATTCACATATAAGCATCAGCCGTCACCTCAACTTTTCTGTTGTTACCATCATTGTAACATGATTTTTTATTTTTAGATTGTGAAACATTGAACAAATCATGAATATTACTTATTCGTTATATATGCCTGTCTCGGGTGATTCAGTTGTTCTGGATACTTCAAACGCATTTTCCCTTCCGCTAATAACTTTCCTAAATAATTGTTGCGCAGCCCGTCTGGCGTTCGATCTAATAAATAAGCTAATTCTTTTAACATTAATGGCCGATGGGCACATAGTTGCAAAATGACTTCTTCCATCTTTGCCGGTGCAAGCCTTTTTTTCTTACGCGCAATCTCAGCAATACTCCAGAGCTCTTGATCGATATTCGTTTCTTCTTCATTATTTACGGAGTTGGTTAGATTATTTATAGAGTTTTGGTCGCTATTACAGGAGTTATTTTCGCTAATTACGGAGTTAGGTCCGCTATTTACGCAGTTAGATTCTTTGTTTACGGACTCTAACTCTTTATTTATGGACTCTAACTCACTATTTATGGAGTTTTCGTCGCTATTATAGGAGTTTTCGTCGTTATTTATGGAGTCGGCTAGCTCTAGATTGTCTGACCAATCACATATCATCTCTAGATCATCGTCTTGTTTATGTCTTTCTGGAAAGGACACGATTGGTAATGTTATGACCGTCCGCTCCTGGAAATCGTATTGATCAATGACAGGTTGTTGCAAGCAAATCGTTTCGATCGTTTTCAAACCGACTCCAGCTCGTTTGCAAAAATGAATGTAAATAAACATTTTAAACACATTCGGATTACGCAAATGGCTAACACCGCCGCTAAATGCTTGTTCTAAAGGAATACCGAAAAGCCCGGGATTAGAAAATTGCACATATGAGCGTTGCCGTTCGACAATAATGCCCCCATCACCGTTGTAATCGGCATGAACAATCGCATTAACGAGCGCCTCATGCATAGCTTCTTTTTCAGCTTCTGATCCATCTTTTAGCTCGTTCATTACTTTAAAATAAAAATCGTAAATATTTCCCGACCACGTTCCGTCTTGGGATGTGAAACGATTTGACCAAAGCATATCGTCATCATATTCGCGATATTCTAAAAAATATTGTGGTAAAACTTCTGTAATCATTCGCTCTTCGCTAAACATAAGAAGTCCTGCGAGTGTGAGACCCTCTTTGCTTGTGTTTCGTATTTTTCCCCATGCTCCAATCTTATATAAAAAATCTTTCGTTTCTAAACCGTTCCATGGGTGGTTTGGCTTTACTTTCGCAAACTGCTCGCGATAATGGCGGACAGACTCTAAATGCAGTTCATTCAGTCCGTAATGCTCTAATACGATGTTATCTTGTAAACGAACACTTGCATCTTTATTCACTTTAACTCTCCCTCTTACGTTATGTTGTAAAAACATTTCTATACTCGTCTATTTCCATTTTATCATCTTTACAAATGTTCATCATAAACTTTTCGATTTGGGGAAAATTAAGAAAAACATGGATATGGAGGAACAAACTCATGTCTTTACCAAGGTTGTCTCAATCGTATTGGCTACAAACAACAACAATACCATCCTTTCCGCCTTTGACAAAGCCGATTAAAACGGATGTAGCAATTATTGGTGGAGGAATAACAGGTATTACAACCGCTTATTTGCTCGCTAAACAAGGCGTGCGTGTCGCTGTCATCGAAGCAGACCGGCTATGTAACGGCACAACAGGGCATACGACGGCAAAAATTACTGCCCAGCACGATCTTATTTACCACGAACTTATTTCACATGTCGGGGAAGAGAACGCTCGGAAATATTACGAAGCAAATGAAAAAGCTTTGCACGAGATTATACACATAGTGAAAGAAAACGACATTCGTTGCGACTTGTCGATTGAAGACGCATGCGTGTATACGACAGAAGAAACAAAATTACATGCGCTCGAAGCAGAGTGGAAAGCGTATGAAACGATCGGCATTGACGGAGCATATGTCGACCAACTGTCGCTTCCTTTTTCCGTTCAAGGTGCAATCATGATGCGCAACCAAACGCAATTCCATCCGCTCCATTATTTAAAAACATTAGTGGAACTCGCTGTCAAACATGGGGCATCTTTTTATGAACAAACCGTTGCACAACATATTGAGACATCGACAAGACCGGTTGTACAAACGAAAAATGGAGCAACGATCACTTGTGACACCGTTGTCATTTGTACTCACTTTCCATTTTTTGATCCTTCTTTTTATTTTGCTCGTTTACATGCCGAACGGTCATACGTTATTGCAGTCGAGTCGCATGAACGATTGCAAGGCATGTATTTAAGCGCAAATGAGCCAAAGCGCTCGCTTCGATCTGCCGTGCTGAACAACAGACCGCTTCTCTTGATTGGAGGCGAGTCGCATAAAGTCGGACAAGGAACAAACATGATGCAACATTACGAAGCATTACAGTCATTTTGTAACCACACGTTTGGATTATCAAATGTATTATATCGTTGGTCAGCACAAGACTTAGTAACGTTAGATCATCTTCCTTACATCGGCCCTGTCCGTGCTAGTTATCCAAACGTGCTTGTCGCGACAGGATATCGAAAGTGGGGAATGACGACAGGCACTGTCGCAGCCCACCTTTTAACCGATTTAACGTTGCAAAAAGAGAACAGCTATGCCCATCTATTTACGCCGTCACGATTTATCGCTCATCCATCGCTTCAAAACTTCGTGACAGAAGGAATCGATGTCGCTAAACATTTCTTAACCGGAAAGCTTGAATACGCCCTTCGTACCCCTCGCGACATATCGCCAGGAGAAGGAGCTGTAGTCAATGTAGACGGAAAACGGGCAGGTGCATACCGCGACGAACAAGGTACGCTTTATGTCGTCGACACGACTTGTACACATATGGGGTGCGAGCTTGAATGGAACAACAGTGAACACTCTTGGGATTGCCCATGTCATGGCTCTCGCTTTTGTTTTACCGGAAAAGTTTTAGAAGGACCTGCCATCGAACCGCTCCAGCGGATTGAAGGGGATGTATAATGAAAGGAGAAAGTTGAAAAATTGCTCGCAAAGGAAATACAAAAACAGCTCGAATCGGTCGTAAAAAATTACAAACATATGAGGTGGATCCGATCGGTTTTGTCTTATACGCACGCGCTTCAATAAAATGTTGCTGAATATAAAATGATCGTTCATAATGGACTTAAAAAATGGATAAATGAGGTGGGAAAAACAAAATGGACGATCGCGTCATCATTCGCTTTAACCATGTCACAAAACAATACGATGATGATCTCCCTGTGCTTGATGATGTTAGTTTTGACATCGAGCGCGGGAAATTTTATACGCTTCTCGGTCCGTCCGGCTGCGGAAAAACGACCATTCTCCGCTTAATTGCTGGTTTTATCGAACCGACAAAAGGCGATATTTATTTTCATGGCCAACGGATAAACCACGTGCCTTCAAATAAACGACGAGTGAATACGGTGTTTCAAGATTACGCACTTTTTCCTCACTTAAACGTATTTGAAAACGTCGCTTTTGGCTTACGTATTAAAAAAATACCGGAGGCAGACATTGAACGAAAAGTAAAAGAAGCGCTTCGTTTCGTCAACTTAGAAGGATACGAGCAACGCGCGATTCATGAAATGTCAGGGGGACAACGGCAGCGCGTCGCCATCGCTCGCGCCATCGTCAACGAACCGGACGTACTGTTGCTAGATGAACCGCTTTCTGCGCTCGATTTAAAGCTTCGAACAGAGATGCAATATGAGTTGCGTGAATTGCAGCGGAGGCTCGGTATTACGTTTATTTTCGTTACTCACGATCAAGAAGAAGCGCTTGCGATGTCTGATGAAATTTTCGTGTTAAACAAAGGAAAAATTGAACAACGCGGCACGCCAAAAGACATTTACGATGAGCCCGTCAATCGCTTTGTCGCTGATTTTATCGGGGAGTCAAACATCATTGTCGGGACGATGATTGATGACTTCGTTGTAGAGTTTGCGAATCAACAATTTACGTGCGTCGATCGCGGGTTTGCGAAAAATGAACGAGTCGATATTGTCATTCGCCCTGAAGACTTAGAATTAACAACCGCTGAACGCGGCAAGTTGCGCGTGCGTGTTGATTCTGTTTTATTTCGCGGTGTACATTATGAGCTTTGTTGTTATGATGCATATGGTAACGAGTGGCTCGTTCACTCGACGAAAAAGGCAGAAATCGGGGAAGAAATCGGCCTCCATTTTGAGCCAGAAGCTATCCATGTTATGAAAAGAAGCGGGGGGGAATAACATGCGCCGCTACGCTTATGCCATCCCGTATTGGTTATGGATCGGTTTGTTCGTCATTGCGCCGATTATTCTTATTGTGTACTATTCGTTCTTCGATATCGAAGGACATTTCTCGCTCGTCAATTATCAAACTTTTTTTACGCCAGTTTATTTACGAATGACATTAAATTCGTTTTGGTATGCATTTTTAATTACAGCATGCTCACTTCTTATCGCTTATCCGACTGCCTATTTGTTAACGAAAACGAAGCATAAGCAGCTATGGTTATTGCTTATTATTTTACCGACATGGGTCAATTTATTGTTGAAGGCATACGCCTTTCTCGGTTTGTTTGGCACGTATGGGGCAGTCAATGCACTATTTGAAGCGATTGGAATTGGAACGAAACAACTATTGTTTACGGACTTTAGTTTTGTTTTTGTATCTGTTTATATTTTTATCCCATTTATGATTTTGCCGATTTTTAATGCGCTTGAAAAATTAAACCCTTCTTTGATCGATGCAGCGCGCGACTTAGGAGCAAGCGAATGGACGACATTTCGTCGCGTCATTTTTCCGCTTACGCTTGATGGCGTGAAAGCAGGCTGTCAAGCAGTGTTCATTCCGTCGCTCTCGCTCTTTATGTTGACGCGATTAATCGCTGGAAACCGCGTCATTACGCTCGGCACCGCTGTCGAGCAGCATTTTCTCGTGACGCAAAACTGGGGAATGGGTGCGACAATCGCTGTCTTTTTAATGATTGCCATGGCCGGCATCATGGCTTTAACAGGAAATAAAAAATGGGGGGTGAGACAATGAAAGTTTCTCGCCTCTATTTAGCGTTTGTGTTTTTCGTGTTATACATGCCCATATTTTATTTAATTTACTACTCGTTCAACAGCGGCGGAACGATGCATCATTTTGAATCGTTTACGCTTGACTGGTATAAGGAAGTGTTTGCTGATACACGCTTGCTTATTATCGTTTTGCATACGATTATTATTGCCTTATTATCGTCATCGCTTGCGACAATCATTGGCGTTTTAGGAGCGATCGCCATTTATTATGCAAAACATCGCTGGAAGCAAACGTTGCTTACGCTAAATAACGTTTTAATCGTCAGCCCTGACGTCATTATCGGGGCATCGTTCCTGATCTTATTTACGATTGCGGGCATTCAGCTCGGATTTACGTCTGTCTTATTGTCTCATATCGCTTTCAGCATTCCGATTGTCGTGTTAATGGTGTTGCCAAAGCTGCAGGAAATGAGCCCGACGTTGATCGATGCAGCACGCGATTTAGGGGCAAACGAATGGAACGTCTTAACGAAAGTCGTCCTCCCATACATTACACCAGGCATTTTTGCCGGCTTTTTCATGGCGCTCACGTACTCGTTTGATGACTTTGCGGTCACGTTTTTCGTGACGGGCAATGGCTTTTCGACGTTGTCTGTTGAAATTTATTCACGTGCGCGTCAAGGGATTTCGTTATCAGTTAACGCTTTATCTACCCTTCTTTTCTTATTTACGCTTTTCCTCGTCGTTGTGTATTACATAATGACACAACGTGCTAGCGTTAAGGGGGGGAAAAAATGAAAAAATTACTGTCGCTTTTTGTGCTTGTTTGGCTCGCCTCTTTTAGTTTGCTTTATGCGACAAAAATGATCGAATCATCTGAAGGGTACGGCGGAAATAATACGTTAACGATTTATAACTGGGGCGATTATATTGATCCTGCGCTCATTAAAAAATTTGAAAAAGAAACCGGATTAAAAGTCATTTACCAAACGTTTGATTCGAACGAGGCAATGATGACAAAAATTTCCCAAGGTGGCGCGACATTTGATGTCGCTGTGCCGTCAGAATACGCCATCAGCAAAATGAAAGAGGAAGGGTTATTGTTGCCGATCGATCATTCGAAAATCCCAAACTTACGCTATATTGATGAACGTTTTTTGAACTTGTCATTCGATCCGGGCAATGAACATTCCATTCCTTACTTTTGGGGAACATTCGGCATCGTCTATAACCGCGCACTACTTGGTGGAAAAGAAATTACAAGTTGGAACGATTTATGGGATCCATCGTTTAAAAATCAAGTTTTGCTCATCGATGGCGCACGCGAAATTATGGGCATGGCGTTAAATAGTTTGCATTATTCCCTGAACGATACGAACAGGGCTCATTTACAACAAGCAAAACAAAAACTCGATAAGCTAACGCCAAACGTAAAAGCGATCGTTGGTGACGAAATTAAAATGCTTCTTGCAAATGAAGAGGCAGCCATCGGCATTGTTTGGTCGGGAGATGCGGCAGAAATCATGTGGGAAAACGAACGGCTTGATTATGTGATCCCAAAAGAAGGAACAAATTTATGGTTTGATAATATGGTCATTCCAAAGACAGCGAAAAACATTGAAGGTGCTCATCAATTTATTAACTTTATGCTTGACCCGAAAAACGCTGCCCAAAATGCCGAATACGTCGGCTACTCGACACCAAATAAAAAAGCGCTTGAATACTTGCCGAAAGAGATCGTTGAAGACGAACGTTTTTATCCAAGTGAACAGCTTGCTGATAAGCTTGAAGTATATGAAAACCCCGGTAAAAGCACGCTTGCGTATTACAATGAATTGTTTTTACAGTTTAAAATGCATCGCAAATAAGAGGATGGCGAAAAGCTATCCTCTTATATTATTTTAGAATTTTTTATTTACTTAATCTGTATATTGTTTTAAAATCATTATTTGTGAAGCCTTTTTATTACTAAGGATTGGCTTCATATAGAAAATACAGAAAATAAAAGTTATTATTTTCAAAAATGGAAGGGGTTTCGTTATGTCACAAAGCAGACAACGCATGATCGAGAGCGTTCCCCAACGCGGTTTTTTCGGCCACCCAAAAGGACTTTTTACATTATTTTTTACGGAGTTTTGGGAGCGCTTCTCCTACTATGGCATGCGCGCCATTCTCGTGTTTTACATGTACTATGAAGTATCAAAGGGCGGTTTAGGGCTGGATCAAACGACTGCTCTGGCAATTATGTCGATTTACGGTTCTCTCGTTTATATGTCAGGAATCATTGGCGGATGGGTTGCTGACCGATTGTTTGGAACGGCAAAAGCTGTGTTTTACGGGGGCATTTTAATTATGCTCGGCCACATTGCTCTAGCTGTTCCGGGAAGTGTGACAATGTTTTTTGTTTCGATGGTGTTAATCGTTCTTGGGACAGGATTGCTTAAACCAAACGTTTCAAGCGTCGTTGGAGATTTATATGCTGAAGGGGACCACCGTCGCGATGCGGGGTTTAGCATTTTCTACATGGGGATTAACCTCGGTGCCTTTTTAGCTCCGCTCGTTGTCGGAACGGTTGGCATGAAATATAATTTCCATCTCGGTTTTGGGATTGCCGCGATCGGAATGTTTTTCGGACTTCTCGTATTTGTCGCAACGAAAAAGAAAAATCTCGGTCTTGCGGGAACGCATGTACCAAACCCATTATCTGCAGATGAAAAGAAAAAAGTGTTCACATGGGGAGCAATTGGCGCAGCGATCATCGCTTTACTCGTTTTCATCGGCTCATCAATGAATATATTAACGATCGATTTGTTCGTCTCACTCGTTGGCATTTTCGGTATCGTCATTCCAACGATTTATTTCGTCGTAATGTATCGTAGTCCGAAAACGACAGATGTGGAACGTTCACGCATTATTGCTTATATCCCGTTATTCATCGCATCAGCGATGTTTTGGTCGATTCAAGAACAAGGTTCCACTATTTTAGCAACGTATGCAGATAAACGAACGCAGTTACATTTTGCTGGTATCGATCTTTCACCAGCTTGGTTCCAATCGTTGAATCCGTTGTTTGTTATTACGTTTGCGCCGATTTTCGCTTGGCTATGGGTGAAGCTAGGAGATAAACAACCATCCATTCCAAAGAAATTTTCTTTAGCTTTATTGTTTGCTGGGTTATCGTTTGTCGTCATTTTATTGCCGGCTTATCTCGGTGGAAACGACTCATTAGTGAGCCCTCTTTGGCTCGTGCTAAGCTACTTAATCGTTGTGTTTGGTGAGCTATGTTTATCACCGGTCGGCTTATCGGCAACGACAAAGCTCGCTCCAGCGGCATTTTCAGCTCAAACGATGAGCTTATGGTTTTTATCAAGCGCAGCCGCTCAAGCGATTAACGCGCAAATCGTAAAGTTTTATACACCAGAAACAGAAATGGCTTATTTCGGAACGATCGGTGGAATCGCCATCGTCTTTAGCCTCATTCTTTTCATCATCTCACCAAAAATTGAAAGCTTTATGAAAGGGGTAAAATAAGCGGCTGGATTCGGCCGCTTATTTTACTTGTGATACGGTTCTCCGCGATTGATACGGAATGCGCGGTAAATTTGCTCGGTTAAAATAAGACGCATGAGTTGATGTGGAAAGGTCATTTTTGAAAACGAAAGCGATTCGTTTGCCCGTTTCATGACGTCATCGCTTAAGCCGAGCGACCCACCGATGACAAAAGCAATTTTGCTTTTTCCATATGTCGCTAACCGATCAAGCGTTTGAGCGAACTGCTCAGAAGACATCATTTTTCCTTCAATCGCTAAGGCGATCACATGCATGTCATCCGTAACTTTTGCTAAAATACGCTCGCCTTCTTTCTTTTTGACGAGCTCCATTTGTTGTTCGCTTAACTGTTCTGGCGCTTTTTCATCAGCTACTTCAACGATGTCCATTTTCGCATATGTTGATAAGCGCTTCATATACTCTTCGATGCCTTGTTTTAAATATTTCTCTTTTAACTTACCCACGGCAATAATGTATATATTCACAAGTGATCCCCACTTTACAAACATAATATCCACAAGTTTTATCCACATATCCACAACACGAATCCACATATTGTGTAGAAACATTAGTTCCCTACTATATATACAGCGCGTTGTTCACAAAAATCGCATATTTCTTCTTTTTTATCCACAGAAATTGTTGATATTTCAGGTGCTTGTTGTTTTTCATCCACATACATATCAATAGCGAGTTCAACATGTTGTTCACAACATTTCCACACAATGCATCACTCCTTATTCATGAATGAAACGACAGGGAATTCCCTGACGTTTCATTATAACGAATGTTTTGCTAATTTCAATGTGACTGTTTTCTTTTTGCCATCACGGTAAAATGTTACTTTCATCGTATCGCCAATTTGTTTGCGATTATATAAATGCTTTCTTAACGCGATCACATCGGCAATTTTTTCGTCATCTAATGCCACAATGACATCAAATTCACGCAAACCAGCTTGGGCAGCTGGTGATCCCGGTTCGACTTGTAAAATAGCTACTCCTTCCGTGACGTTAGGAGGCAAATGAAGCGTCTGTTGCCAATGATAGGCTGGAATATCACTTAACGAGCGCAATTCTACGCCCATATACGGACGGCGAACTTGCCCAAACTTCTCTAAATCCGCAATAATTGGTTTGGCATAGTTAATCGGTATCGATAATCCGATTCCTTCCACAGCTTCTTGGGCAATTTTCATCGAGTTGATTCCAATGACTTGACCTTCGATATTTACGAGTGCGCCCCCACTGTTTCCTGGGTTAATGGCAGCGTCTGTTTGTAGTACTTCTGCATGCCAATCCGGAATACCGTCTTGATCAATATCAATTGGGATTGTACGATTTACGCCAGAAATAATTCCTTGTGTCACAGAACCTGCAAATTGCAAGCCAAGTGGGTTTCCGACCGCAATGACCGGTTCTCCTACTTTTACGACGTCGGAGTTGCCAAATTCGGCTACGTTTGTGACATGTTTCGCATCGATTTCTAATACAGCTAAATCCGTCCACACATCGCTTCCAAGCAGGCGCGCTTGTACTTTTGCTCCGTCGCTTAAACTTACTTCCACACGACTTGCACCTTCAATAACGTGATGGTTCGTTACGATATATGCCTTATTTCCTTCTTTTTTATAAATGACCCCCGAACCAGTTCCTGCTTCTCCACCTTCCGACCAAAAGCTCGCCTCTTGAATATTGACAATGCCAACAACAGCATCCGATACTCTATTCACCGCTTTTGTTACTTGAGTCACAACATCGACAGCTACACTTTTATCTACTTTTGGTTGCTCTGTTACAGTCACTTGTTTTTCTTCCGTTTGTTCGAGCTCATAAGGCAAGACATCCCATTTCACTAAAGAAGGAACGGCAACGATAACAAGCATTCCACCTAATACAGCTCCAACAAAACCTGCTAAGAACGTTCCTCTACGATTTCCTTTTTGTTTTTGACGAATATGTTCATAATGATCATCATAATAACCCATCTTTCACCCATCCTTTCTTTATAACATGTTGCTCCCTTTTTCATTATAATACTCTTTTTTCCTAACTACCTAATCTAATGATATACATACAATATATTGGTGAAAAAACGATGAAATTTATACAGAAATAAGCTCCGTTGGACGAGCCGGATCTGTATCGTACAGTTGAAAAGATTCCCCTACAATGATCCCTTTTCTTTCAAGCGTCTGAGCGACCGTCATGCGTGCTAATTCTTTCATATTGTTATCTTGGCTTAAATGCGCTAAATAAATGCGCTTTGTTTTGTCACCAATGACATCTGCTAGAGCGAGACCTGCGTCTTCATTCGATACATGTCCAACATCGCTTAAAATACGCCGTTTAATGTTCCAAGGATATTTTCCCATACGTAACATTTCTACATCATGGTTACTTTCAAATACAAATACATCGGCATGCCGAATGACACCTTTCACGCGTTCACTCACATATCCTGTATCTGTAATGAGAGCTAACTTTTTTCCTTCATAATGAAACACATAAAACATCGGCTCTGCAGCATCGTGAGACACACCGAACGATTCCACATCCAAATCTCCGAACGTACGAACAGAACCTGTCGGAAAAATAAATTTTTGTTCAGATGGGATATCACCAATAAGACTTTCCATCGCTCTCCACGTTTTTTCATTCGCATAAATCGGGAGGCAATACTTACGGGCGATCACACCTAGTCCTTTAATATGGTCGCTATGTTCATGCGTTACTAAAACACCGGTTATATCTTCAATATGACGATCAATGTCGGCAAATAGTTGTTCTAATTGTTTCCCGCTTAATCCAGCATCAACAAGCAATCGTTCACGTTCCGTTTCTACATAAAAGGCATTTCCTGTGCTACCACTTGCTAGAACGCTAAACCTCATCTAATTCACTCCAACACTTTATTTTCATCACTAATCACTTGTCCTTCAAATGCATTTGACATAATAATCCGTTTCTCCATTCACAACAACATGCCACGTCGGTGTTAATACTTGCGAAGCAGTAAATTGGACAAGTGCATAATAGCCAAGATCGATTTTTGTTACTCGATCGCCCGGCTTTAAGTAATTTCGTTTATACAACGTTTCTAACGCTTTAATCGCTGGTAAAATCTCTTGCTTTTTCTCATCCTTTTCTAAGTCGATGAGCAATGTTTGTTCATAACCGACCATCTCATTTTTGTCGTTCACATAAATAAGTAACATACTGCTCATATTTTTATAAATTGTTTTTCCGTCATATTGCTGAAAATAAATGAGCGCTTGTAAATGCTCATCATATTTCCAAAACGTATATTGATCACCAGCAATTATATTTTGCTTTAAAAATTCCGTTAACCGATAGCCATCTTTCGGGTCTTGTAGGGGAATGGGTTTAATAAAATGGGCTTGTAGCACCGTTTCATTTGCAGCTTCGACTTGTTGGTTCGTTAATTTTTTCACTTCATCTTCTGTGAATGTTTTACTTTTCCCACTCACATATGTCGATTTTGTGATCTCTTTTGGTAAATCGACATATGTAATGCCATCCGCTTCGAGCTGTTCCTCGATTGTCGCTTCTAAAATGACATCAAGCTGGCTACTATTTTTTTTCTGGATAAATTGATAACCTAAAAATATATCAAGAATGAGGAATGTAATAATAAAAATGGTTTTCGTTTTACTCCAATCCAATGATATCCCCTCTTCGTTCATCTGTCGTCATCACAATTTTCCGCCACGTTCCGTTATACAAACAATACCAAGATGGTTCTAAAACGACGATATTTTCTCGCTCTGAATCGCGAACAAGTTCGTAGCCAATTGAAATGTCGTCAATAAATTCATGTTGAATATTTTTTTGTTTTTTCAACTGATCGATGACTTCGTATCCAGACGAAAGTGTAATTGGCAAACTCACGCGGTCGGGAATCGCTAATGTGAATAACGGACGTTGGTAATTTATAATCTCGTTTTCCCCCCATATTTGCACAATTTCCGCCATTCCGTAACGATTAAATACAGGGTAGCCATTGGCGAACAAACGAAAAGTTACTTTTCTCCCGTTTTCGTCTAAGCGATCAAAATAATACGTGTCTGTCCAACCGCCATGATCGTTCACAAAATCAATACTTTTTTGCAAAATAGTTGGGTCAAACGTTTGTGTTTCACCACGAGCTGCTGGATTGACGTACAACAGTAATTTTTTAGATAAATCAACGTCCATTAAGCGTGATCCATCTGTGTATTCCTCGCCAAAATCGAGTACATCTTTTTTCACAAAACTTGGGTCTGTAAATAATGCATCTTTAAAACGATCTGTACTTAACTCATCCATATAATATTGCAATCGGTTTAATACGAGCGGACGCGCTGGTAAAAACAACGATTTTGTTTCGCTAATGTCATAAGATAAAAACGGGGTATAACGTTCTGCCCGCGCATAATATGTTTGTTTCAAATTTTCGATTGCTGCATCTTGAACAACCGCTTTATATATACGCTTTTCATTGACAGATACGAAATAGACAGTCACCTCTCCTTCGTTTTCATTCATCGGAATGATGATGCGATCGAACTGAACTTTTTCGACATCTTGATCTTCAAACTGAAACATCGTTCGATACATTTCAATCGGTATGTCATCGGGATAAATAATTTCAATTTTTCCTTTTCCACGGATAAAGGAAAGAAATCACGGCTGTTGATTATCCAAAATTAGGCATACTCCTCCCATATATTCGGGCATACTCAAATAAGACAGCTGCCATCTCGGATTTCCATTCGAGAGGAAGTTGCCCAGAGAAAAAACGACGGACAAACGAAAGAAAGGTAAGGGACGAGGTTGTCCGTTTTTCCGTTCGATGATATAGCCATCTCAGTAACACATAAGCGATAAATGCCGCAAAAAGTTGGTTGTATACCGCATGCTCGTTGTTGCCAAATAAGGTCGGAACGTTTAGATATTGCTTGATCCATCGGAAAAACACTTCCACTGTCCAACGTTCTTGATACATCTCGGCAATCTTTTCCGCCGATGCCTCTAAGACGTTCGTGACCACACGGATTTCATGCCCGTTCGCATCCTGAAAGATCACGACGCGATGGCGCTTTTTGGAACGACATTGTTTCGTTCCTAACTGGCAAGTAAAATCCGCCACAATAGAAGAAGAGGAGGAAGAAAGGCGCTTTAGGCTCTTTTTTTGATGGATCTCGACATTGTCTTTCATCCGAATCACAAACGGTTGCTTCTGTTCGACAAACCGATCGAGGCGTTCAATTTTAAAGTACGCTCGATCTTCGACAAGAACCGTTTGTACGTCTGTGAGCCGCTCTCCCACCGGTCCATCGTGGCGCAACCCTACGGTTTCTACGATGTCGCTCGGCATTTGTTGCTCAGGGGAATACGCGACGTGCATTTTCACTCCGGATCGTTCCCCATGATAGGGTGCCCATGTCAGGCGGTTTTTCCCCACGGTGACGGTCGTGGAGTCTACTATACGCAATGCTTTTGGAAAGCGAAGCGAACGGCGGGTTTGGCGATTGCACTTAGAAACAACCAAAGCAAATAAGCGCTTCATCACCTCGTACGGAACTTCTTTCGCTTTCTTAGAAACCGTCGAGTAATGAAACGTCGGCAATCCGTACATTTTCGCCACATCGGCACCATGACGGAAACTTTTCCATTCGTGAAGTGCCGCCAGCAGAAAAAAATCAACCAACGTGCGCACCGTAAACGTCCGCGAAGTGTCATGGTAGCCAACGGCTTCGGTAATCGACTGGAGATCTTCATCAGAAACAATTTTTTGCATCAAATTTGGGAGTGTGGTATGCTTGTGCATAGAGAGCACCTCCTAGGTTTGTTTGTGTTGTTACTTACATTCTACAGGAAAGGTGCTCTTTTTTCTATGTTTTTTATGGATATTATTGGTTAATCAACACGCCTGGAAAGAAATTGTTCTTTCTTTATCGTGCTTGATATGTTTTCGAAATGATCGAATGTCCAATTTTTCATCTCTTTCATAAATTTATAAATGTCCGAATGATGTGTTATCCCATAATGTTGTTCATTTTTATGAATGAAAATATAACGAGGCTGAATGACTGTGCCATAATCAACGGCGACATTACTGACAGGAACATTTTGAATGTATTTTGCGTTTTCGATGAAATCATATTTCGGTTGATACGTCCATAAACTCCACGTTAAAAAAACGCTCGTACATACAAGAATCGTCAATACAATTGACTTGATCGTTTCGTATTTCATCGTTTTCATCCTTTTTTCTGTTGTTCAATCGGCAAAGTAAAGTAAATGGTTGTCCCTTTTCTTTCTTGACTTTCTGCCCAAATACGCCCACCATGTGCAACGACAACCTCTTTTGCAATCGCAAGACCTAATCCTGTTCCGCCGAGCTTACGCGAACGTGCCTTGTCGACACGATAAAAACGCTCAAAAATTTTCGATAAATCGGATTTCGGAATGCCGACTCCTTCATCTTTCACACTTACTTGAATGTAATCTTCTACTTTTTCAACACGAAACGTAATTGTTCCGCCTTGTGGCGAGTATTTAAGCGCGTTCGAAATAATATTATCAAGCACTTGAGTAATTTTATCTTCATCCATATAAACAATTATTTTTTCATCTGGAAAGTCACGAACAAACGAAACATTTTCTTTTTTTGTTAATTCAAATCGATCAATGACTTTATGGAAATATGGAATAAAATGTACACGTGTTTTTTTCAATTTATAGTCTTTACTGTCGAGCTTAGAAAGCTGTAACAAATCATTAACGAGACGAATCATTCGTTCTGTTTCGTTTTGTGTCACTTCAATAAATCTCGGAGCAATTTCTTCATCTCGCCACGCTCCGTCCGCCAGTGCCTCTAAATAACTGCGCATCGTTGTTAACGGCGTTCGCAATTCATGGGACACATTGGCTACAAACTCGCGACGATCACGGTCAATTTTTTCATGCTCTGTAATGTCATGCAGTACGACAATTAAGCCATTCACAAGCCCTTTTTCTTTTTGAATGACAGATAAAGAAGCGCGCAAAATATACATTTCGTCGTCCGTACTAAAGTCTAAAATTAACGTTTCACGTTCTTCAATTAACGTTTCGAACGTATATTGTTCATCTAATCCTAATACCGTCACAATCGGTGCTGAAAGCACTGTTTCACGTGAAACATTTAAAATGTTGAGGGCGGCATCGTTAATTAAAATGATTCGTCCTTTTCGGTCTGTTGCAATAACCCCATCTGTCATATGTGTTAATACCGATTCTAATTTACGTCGCTCTCCTTCTGTCGTTGCTTGCGCTTCTTGCAATTTTTTCGTTAAGTTGTTAAAACTGAGCGCGAGTTGTCCAATTTCATCGTATCCATACACTTTTACTTTTCGAGAAAAATTACCTTTTGCCATTGCCAATGCTTGTTTACGCATATCTGAAATTGGTCGTGTAATCGTCTGTGCTAATAAAATGCCTAATAACGCCGTAATGACTAAAGCAATGCCCGTTCCAGTCGCTAAAATGTTATTAATTTGCCTCATTTGCGCAAAAACGTTCTCCATCGAGGCGATGACATAAATCGCCCCTTTAATTTCATTTTTCACTTTAATAGGCGTAGAAGAAATATACATGCGATGACCTGTTTTCGGGTCAACGCGCATTTTTTCTGTCATTTCACCGGCCACTAACGTTCGTTTAATTAATAAGTCTGTCATGCGCTTTCCGACAATATTTTGATTATATGGGTTCGATGTCCCTAACACTTTACTTTTATGATCAATGACGCGCACTTCGGAAATATCTTGCGAAACGAAGTCTTGTAAAATAGAACGAATTTCTTCCTCGATCGTCGGACTCTTTTTATCGCGTTCTTTGTTCATTTCTTGTTCAATGTTATAAGCAAGTAAAATAACGCGCTCGTTTAATGAATTTTTAAAGTTTTCAACAAGCTGCGCTTCCAACTGACGTACAAAATAAGCCCCAATAATTTGCATCGCAATTAAAATAAGTAAAATGTAAATCAAGGCAAATTTCACATGAATCGATTGAAATATGCTCACTTTTCTCATGCGGTTACTCCTGTTCCGGATTTCGTAAGTAATACCCGACCCCTCGTCTTGTTACAATCCATGTCGGGTGCGAAGGGTTATCTTCGATTTTTTCACGCAAACGTCGAACGGTGACATCCACGGTACGCACATCGCCAAAATAGTCATATCCCCATACCGTTTGCAGTAAATGTTCGCGCGTCATCACTTGTCCGATATGCTTTGCTAAATAGTGAAGTAGTTCAAATTCTCGATGGGTTAACTCAATTTGTTCTCCTCGTCTCGATACCGTGTAAGCATCTGGGTGAATCGTGAGCGGACCAATTTTTATTTCGCTCATTTCTTTTACATCTTGTTCTTGTCTTTGTTGGTGGCGACGTAAATTCGCTTTGACGCGCGCTAACAGCTCGCGTGTGCTAAATGGTTTCGTCACGTAATCGTCTGCGCCAAGTTCTAGCCCAAGCACTTTATCTATTTCAGAGTCCTTTGCTGTTAGCATAATAATAGGCATATCGTATTTTTTACGAATTTCACGACATACTTCCATGCCATCTTTTTGAGGTAGCATAATATCTAATAAAATTAAATCCGGTTGAATGTCTTCTACTTTTTGCAGCGCTTCTACACCGTCATATGCACAATGTACGTCGTACCCTTCTTTTCTTAAATTAAATTGCAAAATATCAGCAATTGGCTTTTCATCGTCGACAACTAAAATTTTTTTTTCCATGTACGTTCACTCCCCAAAGGCATATTTACATATAGTGTACCATGTCACCATTATAAAACAAAAAAGCATAGACACATATACGTATCTATGCTTGCAAGTGGCTCGGGACGGAATCGAACCGCCGACACAAGGATTTTCAGTCCTTTGCTCTACCGACTGAGCTACCGAGCCATATGTATAACTAACTTCCCAATTTTTATCGCATTGCTATTTCAATAAAAATGGCGGTTCCGACGGGATTCGAACCCGCGATCTCCTGCGTGACAGGCAGGCATGTTAACCCCTACACCACGGAACCGTATTTCAACAGACATCTATTATTCTATTATATAATTAGTAATAAGACAATAGTTTTTTTAAAAAAACGCCGACGAACGAGTCATCGACGTTTTTCTTATGCATATACGTTGCGGACAACATTCGTTTGAGAGCGGTCTGGTCCGACCGAGAAAATCGAAAGCGGAATACCCGTTAATTGCGAAATGCGCTCAACATAACGACGTGCATTAGCTGGAAGCTCGTCTAAACTTTTTACACCCGTAATATCTTCCGTCCATCCCGGCAATTCTTCATATACCGGCTCACATTCCGCTAATACTTTCAAACTCGCCGGAAACTCCTCTATGATTTGTCCTTTGTAACGATAAGCAACACAAATTTTCAACGTTTCAATACCTGTTAACACGTCGATCGAGTTTAATGATAAATCTGTAATTCCACTAACACGACGCGCATGACGAACAACGACGCTATCAAACCAACCGACACGGCGTGGACGCCCGGTTGTCGTTCCGTATTCACGACCTACTTCACGAATGCGATCACCAATTTCGTTGTTTAACTCTGTTGGAAACGGACCGTCACCAACACGTGTTGTATATGCTTTAGCTACACCAACAACATGTTTAATTTTTGTCGGACCAACACCTGCACCAATCGTAACCCCACCAGCAACAGGATTTGATGACGTAACAAACGGATACGTTCCTTGATCAATATCTAACATAACGCCTTGCGCGCCTTCAAATAAAACGCGTCGCCCTTCATCAAGTGCATCGTTTAATACGACAGATGTGTCACAAACATATTTGGCAATTTGCTGTCCATATTCGTAATATTCATCAAGAATGTGTTCTAATTTAAATCCTTCAACACCGTACACTTTTTCAAAAAGCACATTTTTCTCTGCTAAATTGCGCGCTAATTTTTCTTCAAACACTTCGCGGTCGAGCAAATCTGCGATTCGAATGCCGACACGTGCCGCTTTATCCATATAAGCAGGGCCAATGCCTTTTTTCGTCGTTCCGATTTTGTTAGCCCCTTTTCGTTCTTCTTCTACTTCATCAAGCTTTAAATGATAAGGCAAAATCACATGTGCGCGATTGCTAATGCGTAAATTGTCTGTGCTTACACCACGCTCATGCAAATACGCTAATTCTTGCACGAGCGCTTTCGGATCGACAACCATTCCATTTCCAATCACACAAATTTTATCTTTATAAAAAATACCAGAAGGGATTAAATGTAATTTATACTTTTCGCCGTTAAATACAATCGTATGTCCGGCGTTATTTCCACCTTGATATCGCGCAATCACTTCTGCATGCTGTGATAAAAAGTCTGTAATCTTTCCTTTTCCCTCATCGCCCCATTGTGTTCCAACAACAACAACTGAAGACATAGCGAGCACCTCCGCTTCATCAATTCCAAACATAGTAAGTGTACCAAATCAACTACGAAAAATCAATAAAAAACCGAACGTTTATATATTCATTTATGTTTTTTATTCGTATAAATTAAGCTCCAGGTGGAACGTTTGCATCATCGAAGCGGCGCTCTAAGTTGACAAACTTGTTGTACTCTTTTACAAAAGCAAGTTGTACAGTACCAACAGGACCGTTCCGTTGTTTCGCAATAATAATTTCGATAATGTTTTTGTTTTCTGATTCTTTGTCGTAATAATCATCACGATATAAAAAAGCAACAATATCCGCGTCTTGTTCAATACTTCCCGATTCGCGCAAGTCAGACATCATCGGTCGCTTATCTTGACGTTGCTCCACGCTACGCGAAAGCTGAGATAAAGCGATAACAGGAACATCTAATTCACGAGCTAGCGCTTTTAGCGAGCGGGAAATTTCCGATACTTCTTGTTGACGATTTTCACGATTGCGTCCACTTCCTTGAATGAGCTGCAAGTAGTCGATCAATATCATACCAAGTCCTTGTTCTTGTTTTAAGCGACGGCATTTGGCACGAATTTCACTAACACGAATGTTCGGCGTATCGTCAATAAAAATACCAGCATTCGAAAGACTTCCCATCGCCATCGTCAACTTTCCCCAATCTTCTGGCGTAAGTTTGCCGGTCCGCAAGTTTTGCGCATTAATGTTTCCTTCTGCACAAAGCATACGCATCACAAGCTGTTGTGCTCCCATTTCTAAGCTGAAAATGGCCACGTTCTCACCTGTACGTGTCGCCACATTTTGGGCAATATTTAATGCAAACGCTGTTTTCCCGACAGACGGACGAGCAGCAACAATAATAAAATCGCTTCGTTGAAATCCTGCTGTCATTCGATCAAGTTCAATAAAACCTGTTGGAATTCCCGTGATCTCACCTTTTCGGTTATGAAGCATTTCGATGTTGTCATACGCTTGAACAAGCACATCTTTTATATTTTGAAATCCCGTCGTATTTTTTCGTTGCGATACTTCTAAAATTTTACGTTCAGCTTCATTTAACACATCTTCGACTTCATCTTCACGCGTATAACCGTCTTGAGCAATCGATGTAGCCGTGCGAATTAAACGGCGCAAAATGGATTTTTCTTCTACAATTTTTGCATAATAGTGCACATTCGCCGCTGTTGGAACGGAATTGGCAAGTTCTGTTAAATATGACACGCCTCCTACTTCTTCAAGCGCATTTGCATCTGCTAGTTCCGATGTAACCGTCACTAAATCAACGGGCTCGCCACGATCAGATAGTTGTAACATCGTTCGGAAAATTTTTTGATGTGCCGCTCGATAAAAATCTTCGGGAATTAATATTTCTGAAGCGGTTGTGAGCGCGGATGGCTCTAGTAAAATCGCTCCGAGCACAGCTTGTTCAGCTTCGATATTTTGTGGGGGGAGTCGATCAGCAAATATGTCTGTCATGTACGCTCACCGTCCTTTCTCATAAGAAAAATGTGATTATATGCACGGAAAAAATCCGGCATAAAATCACATTTCATTACTTTTGCTCTTGTACATGTACTTTTAATGTAGCAGTTACTTCTGGATGAAGTTTAATTGGTACATTTGTATAGCCAAGCGCTCGAATGGCGTCATCTAATTCAATTTTTCGTTTATCAATTTTAATATCATGTTGTTGCTGAAGCGCCTCCGCAATTTGCTTGCTCGTAATTGAACCGAATAGACGACCACCTTCACCAGCTTTCGCAAACAATGCGACGGTTAACGTATCAATTTTTTCTTTCAGTTGCTTCGCTCGCGCTAACTCTTCTTCCGCTTCTTTCTTTTGTTTATTTTTTTGCGCTTCTAATGCTTTTAAGTTGGCTGGGGTTGCCTCGACCGCTAATCCTTGTTTAAATAAAAAGTTTTGCGCATAACCATCAGCAACGTTTTTTACTTCCCCTTTTTTTCCTTTTCCTTTCACATCTTTTAAAAAGATCACTTTCATGTGTCCTTACCTCCTGCAATATATTCTCGAATGGCTTCCTTCAATCGCTTTTCTGCTTCATCGATTGTAATATTGGCAAGCTGAGTGGCCGCATTCGTGAGATGACCACCACCATCAAGTTTTTCCATAATTAACTGCACATTCACATCTCCTAACGAACGGGCACTAATTCCGATCATTTGATCGTTTCGCTTCGAAATAACAAACGAAGCGACAACACCATTTAGAGATAATAGCGTATCCGCTGCTTGAGCAATTAAAACGGGATCATATGTTTCATTGGCGCTTCCCTTTGCAATCGCAAACCCGTGCTCATCAATGATAGCGTTCTCAATTATTTTAGCACGCTTAATGTAATGCTCAATATTTTCTTTTAACAGTTTTTGGACAAGTGTCGTATCCGCCCCTTGTGCGCGTAAATATGAAGCTGCATCAAACGTTCTTGATCCTGTGCGTAATGTGAAACTTTTCGTATCGACAACGATGCCTGCTAGCAAAGCTGTTGCCTCGAGCATAGATAATTTTGAAAGCTTTGGTTGGTATTGTAACAATTCTGTTACGAGCTCTGATGTAGACGAAGCATATGGCTCCATATATACGAGAATCGGATCTTCAATGAACTCTTCGCCACGACGATGATGGTCAATCACAACAACCCGATCTAATCGTAACAACAACCGTTCTTCTATAACGAGCGAAGGTTTATGCGTATCTACGACAACAAGCAACGTATCTTCTGTCGCCAACTCTAACGCTTGCTCGGGGGAAATAAACCGCGACCAGAGCTCCGTTTGCTTTTTCACTTCTTCAAGCAATCGTTGTACACCGGAATCAATTCGGCTCGTATCAATAACAATAAACGCTTCTTTCTCATTCATTTGAGCCACTTTTAAAATACCGATCGCCGAACCGATCGCATCCATATCAGGATATTTATGCCCCATAATAAACACTTGTTCACTTTCTAAAATGAGCTCCTTCAATGCATGTGATATAACGCGAGCTCGAACCCTTGTCCGCTTTTCCATCGGATTCGTTTTGCCACCATAAAATTTTACTTTTCCATTCGGTTGTTTAATCGCGACTTGATCACCACCGCGTCCAAGCGCTAAATCTAAACTAGACTGTGCTAACGTACCGAGTTCTGGCAAAGACGGGGAGTTTGTCCCTATTCCGATACTTAGTGTTAACGGCACATGATTTTTCGCTGTCTGCTCACGCACTTCATCTAAAATAGAAAATTTATTTTTTTCGAGTTGCTGTAAAATATGTTCGTTTAACACAGCAACAAAGCGGTCCGATGATGTCCGTTTCAAAAATAGACCATATTCGCTCGCCCATCTATTTAAGATGGATGTCACTTGACTATTGAGTTGGCTTTTCGTTTGATCATCCATCCCTTGCGTCACATCATCGTAATTATCAAGGAAAATGACACCTAATACGATTTTTTCCTGCTCATATTTTTGCTCTAATTGTGCTTGCTCGGTAATATCAAAAAAGTAAAGCAATCGTTCTTCTCGGCGAATAATGACTTTAAACGTTCGATCACGAAATGTAATGACTTCTTCTGTTGCCTCTGTTTTTATGAGTGGAACGAGTTGCTCAGCAACATCATATAATGATTGTCCAACGAGCGTATCCACTCCGAAACAAGAAGATAAAAAAGAGTTCGTCCATTCAATTTCTAACTCATCGTTAATGAGCATAATACCAATTGGCATCCCCATTAACGCTTCTTCCCCAACTTTTTTTATCCGGTAAGAGAGAGTAGAAATGTAATCTTCAATTTCCTCTTGAGCAACTTTATACGATCGAAATACGTGAAATAACGTAGGGCCAAGGAGCACAGCAGCGACTATCCCAATCATCCATTCAAAATACGTAACAATGATAAGCAGTACAAACGTAATACCGATTAAAACATACAAGGGATAGCGATGCCTCTGCTTTTCATATAAACTCGACATGAACGTCAGCTCCTTGCATCATTAATCTTTCAGCTTCTTTCGTAAATCAAATCCTAAATCAATTATACCTAATATTCGCACGAGGTGAAGTAAAAAAGGGAAAAATAGCGATAGAACGACAATGGCAATAGCGCCTTTACGCCCCATTTTTTTATGGTGCATCCAATAAAAAACGAACGAAAATCCTTGAATGGTCATAAGTAGCTGTAAAACTTGAAACAAATTAAGCAACGCAACATAAGGAAATGAACCGTGCTCGATTGGGAAAAATAACAAAAGCATAACCGCTAAATAGTACCATAACAAACTTTTCGGTAAAACGAGCTCGCGAAACGGCTGCCAATTACCGATCGGCATGTTTAAGCGTTTTAAAATAGGTAAGGCAGCTTGTTGAGTAATCCAAGCAAAACATGCAGCGGCGAAAACGAACGCAGTCGGCAATAAATCGATGACAACGTCCATCGTTTGTTTCATCGTTTTTTCAAACTGCTCATTTACCGGCTGTCCTAGTTGCTCTAACACCGCTTTTGCACTTTGAAATGATTGTTGCATTATTTCTTCAATTTGTTTGCCAATGTGAATATCGAAAAACAAAACAGAGCCCGCATAAATTATAATCATACTAAGTAAAAAAGAAAGGGTGCCAACAAGTAAAACAGCATATTTTCCACCCTTTTTGCGCCAAACATGCCCCATCGCAACTCCGCTACTTGCAAACATAAACGTCATCGGAATAGACAAAAACGAACCGAACCAAATGGATGGGACAAATGATGCAGCAAGTAAAAGCAAGCCATTTTTATATGTATGGCGCATCGTAAATAAAAGAAAGGGGATCGCCAAAAAAAACGTAGTGACCATTCCAAAAACCGGCATATATAAACTAAGTAAAAGGAGCACTGTAAAAATGGCAAGTTGCACCGCTCCTTCCGTCAATACACGAGCGTTTTTCATCTTTTTCCCTCCTTGAAAACAAAAAGCAGTAAGGCTCCGTCCCCCTTACTGCTTTCTCTTTTTATTCGCCCGCAACGTATGGTAGTAAAGCCATCTGACGAGCACGCTTAATCGCAATCGTTAACTTACGTTGATATTTTGCACTCGTACCTGTTACGCGACGAGGTAAAATTTTACCGCGCTCAGAAATGAATTTCTTTAATGTGTCTACATCTTTGTAGTCGATGTGCGTAATTCCGTTTGCTGTAAAGTAGCAAACTTTACGACGTTTTGTGCGTCCACCTTTACGTCCTGCCATCATATATCCTCCTTTCTCCAATTAATATTATATTAAAACGGCAAATCATCATCCGATATGTCGATTGGTTGTCCATCGTTCGCAAATGGATCATCATCAATTCGACTAAATCCGCTGTTACGTCCTTGGTTCGGGTTCTGATTTGATCCAAATGGAAACGGCTCGCCATAGCTGCCTGATGCCATGCCACGTTGCTCACCGCCACCTCGCGGCTCTAAAAACTGCACGCTATCGGCGACAACCTCTGTCACATATACTCGTTTTCCTTCTTGGTTTTCGTACGATCTCGTTTGAATTCGACCTTCTACTCCAGCTAAACTACCTTTTTTCAAGTAGTTGGCCACATTTTCAGCTTGTCGGCGCCAAACGATACAGTTAATAAAATCTGCTTCACGTTCACCTTGTTGGTTTGTATATGTTCGGTTCACCGCTAGCGTAAACGTGGCAACAGCAACTCCATTTGGAGTATAGCGTAATTCTGGATCTTTCGTCAGTCTTCCGACGAGAATTACGCGATTAATCATCAGAACCACTCCTATTCATGAGGAAATTATTCTTCTTCCTTCACGACGATATGACGAATGATATCTTCGCTGATGCGTGCTAAACGGTCAAATTCCTGAACTGCCGCTGGCTTCGCAACAACGTTTAAAATCATGTAGTAACCGTCACGGAATTTTTGAATTTCATAAGCGAGACGACGCTTACCCCATTCTTTTACGTTCGTAATTTCCGCGCCATTTTCAGTTAAAACGTTGTTAAAACGTTCAACAACTGCTTTTCTCGCTTCTTCTTCCATGTTTGGACGGATAATGTACATAATTTCGTACTTTCTCATCACGACACAGTCACCTCCTTTTGGTCTACACGGCTCTCTACAGAGCAAGGAGCAATATATCATTACTCACATTTGATGATTATATCATGAACGTCGTCCATATGCAAGATTAGACGTTAAAACGGAAATGAATAATATCGCCATCTTGCACTTCATAATCTTTTCCTTCTAGTCGTACTTTTCCTGCTTCACGCGCAGCCGCCATCGATCCTGCCGCAACTAAATCGTCATATGATACCGTTTCTGCACGAATAAATCCTCGTTCAAAATCAGAGTGAATAATTCCCGCACATTGCGGTGCTTTCATTCCTTTCCGGAACGTCCATGCCCGCACTTCTTGTTCGCCCGCTGTGAAGTACGTAGCAAGCCCGAGCAAGCTGTATGATGCACGAATAAGTTGGTCTAATCCTGATTGTTCAATGCCAAGTTCTTGTAAAAATAACTCTTTTTCTTCATCATCTAACTCCGCCATCTCCGCCTCAACTTTAGCACATACAACGATGACTTCTGCATTATCTTCTTTCGCAAATGCTTTTACTTGTTGCACGTACTCATTGCTGTTCGGATCCGCTAAATCTTCTTCTCCGACGTTAGCGACGTATAACATCGGTTTGATCGTTAATAAATGCAATTGCTTCACGACTTTCATTTCTTCTTCCGTAAATGAAAGCGTTCTAGCTGGTTTTCCTGCTTCGAATGTTTCTTTCAAGCGACTTAAAATGTCATATTCAAATACTGCTTCTTTATCTTTTTGTTTTGCCATTTTCCCAACGCGATCTATCCGCTTATCTACCGTCTCTAGATCAGCAAAAATAAGTTCTAAGTTAATTGTTTCAATGTCAGCAATCGGGTCTACTTTCCCCGCCACATGCGTAATATTTTCGTCAGCAAAGCATCGCACAACTTGACAAATGGCATCAACTTGGCGGATGTGCGATAAAAACTTATTTCCTAATCCTTCACCTTTACTTGCACCTTTCACGATTCCTGCGATATCCGTAAACTCAAATACAGTTGGAACCGTACGTTTTGGATTAAATAATTCCGTCAATGTTTTTAGACGCTCATCTGGCACTTCAACAATGCCAACGTTTGGTTCGATCGTACAAAACGGATAGTTTGCAGACTCAGCGCCCGCTTTTGTGATTGCATTAAATAACGTTGATTTTCCGACGTTCGGAAGACCAACAATTCCTGCTGTTAAACCCATAATGAAACTCCTCTCTTCGTCTATTCCTCGTGCTTTATGAGCACTTTTTTCATTTTTTTCTCAAACTCTTTTCGCGGCAGCAATACGCTATGACCGCATCCTTCACACTTAATTCGAATATCCATACCCATCCGAATAATTTTCCAGCGATTTGTACCGCAAGGATGTTCCTTTTTCATTTCAACGATATCATGCATGCCATACTCCTTATTCAATATAGCACACTCCTTTCCGTTGTTTAAGCACGTTCCGCTTGTTGTTCGCGACTATAGAGAACTAAACGAGGAAACGGGATTTCAATTCCACGCTCGTCCAAGCGAAGCTTAATCTCTTTTCGCAACGCACGTGCGATGTGCCAATGACGCATCGGCTTCGTCTCGCATGTAATGCGCATGACCACTTCAGACGGTCCTAAATTTTGTACTCCTAACAACTCTGGTGGACTGACGATGTCTTCATATTTACTTGGCATTTCCTCTAACACTTCGCGAATAACAGCCTCTGCCTGCTCTAAATCACCTTCATACGCAATACTTACATCGACAACTGCCACACTATTATTCAAAGAAAAGTTCGTCACTTGTGTAATCGTTCCATTCGGCAAAATATGCACTTCACCTGTAAAACTTTTTAACTTCGTTGTGCGCAATCCGATTTCCTCAACATGCCCTTCAAATGTTCCGATGCGCACATAATCTCCGACGGCAAACTGATCTTCAAGGATAATAAAAAATCCTGTAATAATATCACGAACAAGGTTTTGCGCCCCAAATCCAACCGCCAATCCAACGATTCCAGCTCCCGCTAAAATCGCACGAATATCGACGCCTACAGCGTCTAAAATCATCACAAACGTAATAAAGTAAATGGTATACGTCGCCATATTGTTCAGCAGTCGCATTAACGTTGCTTCTCTTCGTTCCGATAACCGAATCGGCGCCTTTTGACGAACGGCGAAAAATTTGGTAATCGTCAATTTGATCACCTTTAACAAAATCGAAGCCAATAAAATAATCGCTATGATTTTAAACAAGCTAACACCAACTGTGACGAGCCAGTCACCTTCTAATATTTGTTCAACAATACGGTCATATATTTTTTTCGTTTGCTCCATTCAAGCCACCTCCGCTGTAGCAAAATAACCTATACAAGCTTCTTTGTTTGCGCATAAGTTATTGTAACAGTATTTTGCTTACATTTGTAGCGCACGAACTTTCTACATCGCCCAATGTATATATATTCACATTTTTCCGTATACTGTTACCACGTTATTTAACCGGAGGAGGGAACGGACATATGCAAAATAAATTTTTTTACGATGGGCCAAACGCGGCAGTTCAACTTTCATCATCCATTTTACGCTTACTACCAGCTTCTATACATACACCAATTATCATCATGTGTATCGGTACAGATCGTTCAACTGGCGATTCGCTCGGACCACTTGTCGGTACAATGCTGGAACAAAAAGGAGCGTTGCCGTTTTATGTGTACGGAACGTTAAAAGATCCGATTCATGCTGTTAATTTAGAAGATCGACTAAAAGATATTCAACAACAACATAAACATTCATTTATCATCGCTGTCGATGCTTGCCTTGGTCGTGTGAAAAACGTTGGGATGGTCACAGTTGAAAAAGGGTCATTAAAACCAGGGGCGGCTGTCAATAAAAATCTCCCGTCTGTCGGCGATGCTCACATTACTGGGATCGTCAATGTGAGTGGATTTATGGAATTTTTCGTATTACAAAACACGAGACTTCATTTAGTCATGAGTATGGCGGAAACGATCGCCACAGGTATTTATGAAGCAGGTATGCAACTAAAGAAACATCAGCGGCTTGCATCATTGCAGACAAATGAACTGAAATATAAGTTATTCGAATAACACATGCATAAACGCAACGATCAAGGCATTGACTAAAATGCTTGGCAATAAGTTCGCTACACGAACAGATGTAAGATTCAACATGTTCAATCCGATCGCAACAATTAAAATTCCGCCTGTCGCGGTCGATTCAGCGATAAATGCCTCAAGGGCGCTTGGCGGAATGAACCGATCGATTTGCGTAGCCATTAAGGCGATGGAGCCTTGATAAACGACAACAGGAATAGCGGAAAAAATAACACCGATGCCAAACGTAGCGGTTAAGATGATGCTCGCAAAGCCGTCCAAAATCGACTTTGTATACAATACGAGATGATCACCTCTTAACCCGCTATGTAACGCACCGACAATGGCCATCGAACCGACGACAAACAGGAGCGTAGCGCTCACAAATCCTTTAGAAATCGCTCCTTCTGCTCCATATCCTGCTCGTTTCTCCACCCATTTCCCTAGCCTTTCGAGTTTTTCTTCAATGTCCCATATTTCTCCTAATACCCCACCGACAACTAAACTAATAATTACAATTAAAAACTGATTGCTTTCTAATCCCATTTTGACACCAAGAACGACGACAGAAAGCCCAATCCCACTCATTACCGTTGATTTTATGCGTTCAGGAATATTCCGAAATATGGCCCCTAACAGTGCTCCAATAAGAATACATATGCCGTTCACAACCGTACCGAGCAAAACCAAAATGTTTCACATCCCTCATTCATCCATATATTCGTCATATGCGTTCAACAATTGTAAAATACGTGTTAAATCTTCCTCAGAGAAAAATTCGATTTCAATTTTCCCTTTTTTTCGATGTTTTTTAATGGATACTGACGTTCCTAACCGTTCGCGTAACAGCGCTTCGCTTTGCGTTAAAAATATATTTTTCTCTTCTTTCTTTTTCAATGTTTCACGTGGAACATTTTCATTCAATTGTTGAATAAGCGCCTCAAGTTGGCGAACATTGAGCGATTGTTGAATAACTCGTTCAATAACCGCTGAAAGTTTTTGTTTGTTTTTTAATGCAAGTAATGCTCGACCGTGCCCCATCGATAATGTACCTTCTTCAATCATTTGTTGCACATCACTTGGAAGTGAAAGAAGGCGTAGATGGTTGGCAATATGTGGACGGCTCTTCCCTAATCGTTTCGCCAACTCTTCCTGCGTCAATTTGCATTTTGTAAGCAATAATTGATATGCTGTCGCTTCCTCAATCGGATTTAAGTCTTCACGCTGTAAATTTTCAAGCAATGCAATTTCCATCATTTTTTCATCCGAAAGTTCACGTACAACGGCCGGGACAGTTTTTAATCCTGCTAGTTGTGCCGCTCGAAAGCGACGTTCACCTACGACAATTTCATATCCCTTAATTGTTTGGCGAACGATAAGCGGCTGGATGATCCCATGTTCCATAATGGATTGCTTTAATTCTTCTAGCGCTTGTTCATGAAACGTTTTACGCGGTTGATATGGATTTGGACGAAGTTGTTGAATTTCAATGTCTTGAACCGTTTCCCCTTTTTCTGCTTCTAAATTAGTAAAAAGAGCATGAATGCCTTTTCCAAGCCCTTTAGCCATTTGCGATCACCTCTTTCGCAAAATCTGCGTATACTTCCGCCCCCCGCGATTTCGCATCGTACAAAATAATCGGCTTTCCGTGGCTTGGTGCTTCACTTAGCCGAACGTTGCGCGGAATGATCGTTTCATACACTTTTTCGCGAAAATACTTCTTCACTTCTTGAATGACTTGAATACCAAGATTTGTACGCGCATCAAACATTGTCAACAACACACCTTCAATGCGTAAATTGGAATTTAAATGTTTTTGTACGAGGCGAATTGTATTTAATAATTGGCTCAGTCCTTCCAATGCGTAATATTCACATTGAACGGGGATCAATACTGTATCTGCTGAAGTTAAAGCATTAATCGTTAACAATCCGAGTGAAGGTGGGCAGTCGATAATAATAAAATCATATGCATCTTTAATCGGGCTTAACGCTTTTTGTAAGCGCACTTCCCGCGAAACGATCGGAACGAGTTCGATTTCGGCACCAGCTAGTTGAATGGTGGCAGGAATAATATGTAAACGATCGATATTTGTTGGACGAATAACTTGACGTACGTCTACTTCGTCAACTAGCAGATCGTAAGCACATTGTTCGATGTCATGTTTTTCCACACCAATACCGCTTGTCGCATTTCCTTGCGGATCGATATCGACAAGCAATGTTTTCTTCCCCATATGAGCTAAACAAGCAGATAAATTTACCGCTGTCGTCGTTTTGCCAACACCGCCTTTTTGATTGGCAATCGCAATAATTTTCCCCACAATGCTCCCCATCCTTTGCTTATAATACTTTTATTGTATCACGAATTTTTCAATATTTTCATATACAAAAAGAAAACCTCATCGTCATTTTGGATGAGGTGTTATTTTTGTTTCTTCGGGATGCGGATGGTAATTTGATAATAGTCTTCAAACTCTTCTTCTTCTGAATCGATCGCAACACCGCTATCAGCAACCATCGTCAACGACTGACGAATCGTATTGACAGCGATGCGCATGTCTTTACTTAACGATTTTCGTTTCGGCTTCGGGCGCTTTTCATCGTCGCTTTCTTCTAGCATTTTCGCGACTCGATCTTCTGTCTGTTTCACGTTGAGTTGCTTTTGAATAATCTCTTCAAGCAATTTTAACTGTTTATCGTAATCTTTCAGCACAATTAACGCACGAGCATGCCTTTCGGTAATTTGACGTTGCAATAACGCTTCTTGTACTTCTTGAGGGAGTTTTAATAAGCGAAGTTTGTTAGCGATCGTCGATTGTCCTTTTCCAAGCCGTTGTGCTAACGCTTCTTGCGTTAAATTATGCAATTCTAGCAAACGCGCATAAGCAACCGCTTCTTCAATCGGAGTTAGTTCTTCTCGCTGTAAGTTTTCAATTAAAGCAACAGAGGCTGTTTCCGTATCATTTAAATTTTTAATAATGGCAGGTATATCTGTCCAACCGAGTTTTTGTGCCGCCCGCCATCTTCGTTCTCCGGCAATAATTTCGAACTTTCCATCTTCGCATTCTCGAACAACAATCGGTTGAATCATCCCATGCGTGCGAATCGTTTGAGCAAGTTCGTCAATTTTATCTTCAACAAAAATGGTTCGCGGCTGAAAACGGTTTGGAACAATTTGTGAAATGGCGATTCGTTTTATTTCTTCATTCGGTATGACAATTTCTTCTTGCTCTTTTTCACCAAAGTTGAAAAATCGCGAAAAAGGATGCTTCATTTCCCCCTGACACCACCTTTGAGAACTCAAAACATTCATTCAATCGGAAGCTTGTTTGGTACCCCTGGTTTGCGTGGATATTTCTTCGGTGTTTTTCTTTTTTTCTCGACAAAAACGATTGCTCGTTCACTTTCTTCAATTGGCAATAAAAATTGTTCGACTTTCGCCACTTCGCCACCTAAAACACGAATAGCCGTTTTTCCTTGTTCAAGCTCTTCTTGTGCTGATGCACCTTTCATTGCAATAAACGTTCCTCCCACTTTCACAAGTGGCAAACAGAGCTCACTTAAGACAGATAAACGAGCAACAGCACGAGCCATGACGACGTCAAATGACTCACGTACACTTTTTTGTCCAAACGTCTCGGCGCGATCATGATAAAAGGCTACTCCTTCAAGCCCAAGTTGTGCCGCTAAATGATTCAGAAATGTGATTCGTTTTTGTAATGAATCAACAATTGATACATGTAGATGAGGAAAGCAAATTTTTAGCGGTATACTCGGAAAACCAGCCCCTGCTCCAACATCGCAAATAGATAATGATTGCGAAAAATCATAATAAAAAGCAGGTGTGATGGAATCAAAAAAATGCTTCAAGTACACGCCTTCTTCGTCTGTGATCGCCGTTAAATTCATTTTCTCGTTCCATTCAACGAGCAATTGATAATATGTTTCGAATTGAGTAAGTTGTTGAGGAGAAAGCGAAATTCCTTTCTCCTCTAACATTTGTTGAAATACCTTTACATCCATCATTCATCCCTCTTTATTCATTTGACACACGTGCGATTTTTCCCTGCTCTAAATACACTAATAAAATCGAAATGTCTGCCGGATTGACTCCCGAAATGCGTGACGCTTGTGCAATGGAAAGCGGACGAACTTGTTTTAGTTTTTGACGCGCCTCTGTCGCCAATCCTGTAATCGCATCGTAATCAATGTCTTCTGGAATTTTTTTATTTTCCATTTTCTTTAATTTTTCAACTTGTTGTAGCGATTTTTCAATATATCCTTCGTATTTAATTTGAATTTCTACTTGCTCTGCTACTTCAGGATCAATCGGTTGTTCCGCTGGTGCAATCATTTGAATGTGCTCGTACGTCATTTCTGGACGCTTTAACAAGTCAGCTGCACGAATGCCGTCTTTTAACTCGCTTCCCCCGGCATCCCGAATAAGTTGTTGTACTTGTGGGGTTGGCTTAATGATGTAAGATTTTAAGCGTTTCTTTTCCGCTTCGATCGCTTCTTTCTTTGCGACAAACTTCTCATATCGCTCTTGTGAAATTAAACCGATTTTATAGCCAATTTCCGTTAAACGTAAATCGGCATTGTCGTGACGTAATAAAAGACGATATTCTGCACGGGATGTTAGCAAGCGATATGGCTCGTTCGTTCCTTTTGTCACAAGGTCATCAATTAAAACACCAATATATGCTTCTGAGCGGCTTAAAATTAACTCCTCTTTTCCAAGCGCTTTACAAGCGGCATTAATGCCGGCAATAAGCCCTTGACCAGCTGCTTCTTCATATCCAGATGTCCCGTTAATTTGGCCTGCTGTATATAGTCGTTGAACAACTTTTGTTTCTAACGTTGGCCATAGCTGTGTTGGAACGATAGCATCATACTCAATCGCATAACCAGCACGCATGAGCTGTGCCTTCTCTAGCCCCGGTATTGTCGCTAACATTTGACGTTGAATATGCTCCGGCAAACTTGTCGATAAACCTTGTACATATACTTCCTGCGTATGTCTTCCTTCTGGTTCAAGGAAAATTTGATGACGTGGTTTATCATGGAAACGGACGATTTTATCTTCAATTGATGGACAATAACGCGGACCTGTCCCTTTAATCATTCCTGAATACATCGGTGACAAATGTAAATTTTCATCGATGATTCGGTGCGTTTCTTCTGTCGTATAAGTGAGCCAACAAGGAAGTTGGTCGGTAATGTATTGTTTCGTCTCATAGGAGAACGCTCGTGGCACGTCATCTCCCGGCTGAATTTCTGTTTTGCTGTAATCAATCGTATGGCTATTTACACGCGGTGGTGTTCCTGTTTTAAAGCGAACTAATTCAAAACCAAGTTCCTCTAAATGCTCTGAAAGTTTAATCGATGGCTGTTGATTGTTCGGACCGCTTGAATATTTAATGTCACCAATAATAATTTCACCGCGTAAAAACGTTCCTGTCGTAATAACGACAGCCTTAGCATAATAGCGAGCACCTGTATGCGTAATGACACCTCTACATACACCGTCTTCTACGATTAATTTTTCTACTTTTCCTTGTAATAACGTTAAATTCTCTTGGTTTTCTAACGTCTTTTTCATTTCTTGTTGATATAAAAATTTATCTGCTTGTGCACGCAACGCTCGCACCGCAGGTCCTTTTCCTGTGTTCAACATTCGCATTTGAATATGCGTTTTGTCGATGTTTTTCCCCATTTCTCCGCCCAATGCGTCAATTTCCCGAACGACAATCCCTTTTGCAGGTCCGCCGATTGATGGGTTACATGGCATAAAAGCAATCATATCGAGATTGAGCGTAATTGCTAGCGTACTTGCTCCCATGCGTGCAGCAGCAAGCGCCGCTTCACATCCCGCATGACCGGCGCCGACAACGATAACATCATAAGATCCTGCCTCGTAATGCATAAACACCCTCCTTATTTTCCTAAACAAAATTGTGCAAACAATTGATCAATCAAACTTTCGTGCACCGTATCTCCAACGATTTCACCTAACAATTCCCACGCTCTCGTTAAATCAATTTGCACGATGTCGATCGGCATCCCCGCTTCGATGCCGTGAATCGCTTCTTCTATCGCTTTTTTTGCTTGCGTCAACAATGCAATATGACGCGAGTTTGATACATATGTTAAATCGCGCGCCTCTACATCTCCACTGAAAAACAATGAGGCAATCGCCTCTTCAAGTTGCTCGATCCCTCTTTCCTCCAAAAGAGATGTCGTAATAATTGGTAATCCTTGCGCTAATTGCTTCACTCGGTCCATATCAATTCGCTTCGGTAAGTCTGTTTTATTAACAACAACAATGGCGTCCATTCCTTTGACCGCTTCAAACAACTGCTCATCTTCTACTGTTAGCGGCTCATTGTAGTTAAGTACAAGCAAAATTAAATCAGCTTCTTTTAACACTTTCCGTGACCGCTCGACCCCAATACGTTCGACAATGTCTTCTGTCTCACGAATGCCCGCTGTATCTAGCAAACGAAGCGGTACACCACGAACATTTACATATTCCTCAATAACATCACGAGTTGTGCCTGGAATATCCGTCACGATCGCACGATTTTCATGAGCTAAACTGTTTAACAACGATGATTTCCCAACATTTGGACGACCGATAATCACTGTCGCTAGTCCGTCTCTTAACACTTTTCCTTGTTGTGCCGTTTGTAGTAGCCGTTCAATTTCATTTTTCACTTCTGTCGCCTTCTCAAGCAACAGTCGATGCGTCATTTCTTCGACGTCGTCATATTCTGGATAGTCAATATTTACTTCGACATGTGCCAACGTTTCTAAAATCGTTTGGCGCAAGCGACGAATCAGTTTCGATAAACGACCTTCCATTTGATTCAATGCAACAGCCATGGCACGATCCGTTTTGGCGCGAATAAGATCAATGACCGCTTCTGCTTGGGATAAATCAATACGCCCATTTAAAAAAGCTCTTTTTGTAAATTCTCCAGGTTGCGCTAGACGAGCTCCATACGCTAACACGAGTTGAAGAACGCGGTTGACGGAAACGAGCCCCCCGTGGCAGTTAATTTCGACAACATCTTCACGCGTAAATGTCTTCGGAGCCTTCATCACCGTAACCATCACTTCTTCAATCGTTTCTTTCGTCTCCGGATGTACTATGTGTCCATAATGAATTGTATGAGATGGGACGTCTTTTAGCTTCTTTCCCCCTACACCAACAAACAGTTGATCAACAATTTTTATCGCTTCATCCCCGCTTAAACGGACGATAGCAATCGCCCCTTCACCCATCGGGGTCGAGATCGCTGCAATTGTATCGAATTCCACGCTATTCACCTTCTTTCTTAAAACAAAATTATCCACATCTATATCATTCGTGTTTTATTCACAATGGTAATCAAGTAAATTTTAACTTATCCACATGTGAATAACAACATACATACTGCGTTTGAATTTACAAAAAAAATTCTCTAGGAACGACTTCCCCTAGAGAATGTTTATCTTTTTAGTGAAATAACGACATGACGATGCGGCTCCGTCCCAGCTGAAAACGTCTGTATTCTATCGTCATCACTTAGCGCCGTATGAATGACTTTTCGCTCCCATGCACTCATCGGTTCTAACGAAATATCTTTCCTCGTTTGTATCGCTTTTTTCGCCATATTTTTTGCTAAACGAACAAGTGTTTCTTCTCTTCGTTTTCGATATCCTTCCGCATCAATAACAACGCGAAGCGGACGATCCGTATAGCGATTTAACACTCCTTGCGCCAATAATTGTAACGCATTCAACGTTTGGCCATGCTTTCCAATCACCCGTGCAACCTCTGGACCTGAAAGCAGGACGACGAGATGTTCATCTTTCTGTTCGAAAGCGAGATGGACACGCACACCCATCTGCTCAATAACATGTTTTAAAAACGATTTGACACAATCAAACGGATGACGGATCACAATCTCCACGATTGCTTCTTGTCCACCGAACAAACCAAGAAACGGCTTTTTTTCTTGTTGCACAACAACAATATCGACCGCTTCTTTCGACAAATGTAATTGCGCTAACGCTTTGTCCACTGCCTCTTCTACCGTTTGGCCCCTCATCGTGATTCGTTTCACTTTCCTGTTCCCCCAGCTTGTTTCGTTGCTTTTAAGTCTGGTCCTTTAATGAAATACGTCTGTGCAATCATAAACAAGTTTCCAACTACCCAATAAAGCGAAAGTGCTGCTGGGAAGTTGATCGCAAAAACAACGACCATAATTGGCATTAACCAAAGCATCATCGCCATTTGTGGATTTTGCTGCTCGGTGCCAGCCATCATTATCTTTTGCTGAATAAATGTTGTGACCCCTGCGACAAGTGGCAAGATGAAAAACGGATCTTTTTCACCTAAGTCAAACCATAAAAAATTATGGCGTGCAATTTCTTCTGTGCGCATAATAGCATGGTAAAATCCAATTAAAATCGGCATTTGAATAAATAGCGGCAAACAACCAGCTAACGGATTGACACCGTGTTTTTGGAAAAGTAACATCGTTTCTTGTTGGAGCTTTTGCTGCGTTTGCGCGTCTTTTGAACTGTATTTTTCGCGAAGTTTTTGCAATTCCGGTTGCAACGCTTGCATCGCCTTAGAATTTCTCGTTTGTTGAATCATTAACGGCAAAATAGCTAAACGAATCAAAATAGTTACGACGATAATACCTAAGCCGTAATTCGAACCAAATAACTCAGACGTATATGTAATTAACCAAGATAGCGGGTAAACGATATATTCGTTCCAAAATCCCTTACTCTCCGCCGTAATAGGTTGGTTAATTTCCGAACATCCTGCTAATACAACAGCAAGAAGTAAAAACAGCCATGCGACCTGCCTTTTTTTCACTCGTTTTTTCCCCCTTACTTTATACATTCCATGAAATATTTTAGCATATCGGTCGAGCAAACATTTAATGAAAAACGTTTGCTCGTCTTAAAACGTGCAATAAGCTTTTTTTCGTCTCTTCATACTCCATCGTAGCTACCGGCATTCGCGCAATAATAACATAGTCTTTGCCTATCTCAATTCGATCGCGCTCTTCGTGAAACACTTGGCGAATATATCGTTTCACACGATTCCGAACGACCGCTTTCCCTATTTTCTTGCTAACGGACAACCCGATGCGAAAATACGGTTGCTCTGGTTTATCGAGAACATACAAAACAAACTGCCGATTCGCCACCGATGTTCCTTTTTTAAATACTTCTTGAAATTCTTCATTCTTTTTTATGCGATATTTTTTTTTCATGTGCTTTCATCACACCTCAATTGTCACTCCCGTTAGAAAAAAGACCACTGATCGTTCAGTGGCCTATGCAGATAATACTTTTCTTCCTTTACGACGACGGCGAGCAAGAACTTTTCTTCCGTTCTTTGTGCTCATACGCGCACGGAAACCGTGTACTTTGCTACGCTTCCGTTTGTTTGGTTGATACGTTCTTTTCATATATGACACCTCCCTGAGGAATAACTGTTAAAAGACAGTCTTTCTAATTATAGTGAGAAATTAAGAGAAATGTCAACTACTCCGGGAGTATCTTTTTTTGAATATATTGTGATTATTACTGTGGATATTTTTTTTGTCGTTTTTTTGTATCCACAACATTTATCGACAAGTTTTTCACATCTTATAACCTTGTGGGTAAAATTTTTTCACACCTTTTTTGATTTGTGGATAATATTTTTAAAACCATTGCAACATATGTATCTATCTGCTATTATATTGTTGTTTTTACTCTGGATAATTTAATAATTTTTTCTCATTATCCACAAAATGTGGATAATGTGTGGACAGTTTCGTCCACATGATGTGTAAATATTTGTCCACAATCGGTGAAAACTGTCGAAAAAAATTTTTTTTATAGACAAAGTTATACAAAAGTTAAACACCCGCGCGGAGAAGGAGGGAGAGCGGC
>NZ_JBBOPX010000002.1:0-50707 GCF_038003845.1 Anoxybacillus sp. FSL W8-0382
GGAAGTCTAATTTCTGATCTCCTACTCTCCCCATTCCAGTATAATGAAACACATCGCCTTCCCATCGATCTTCGTACAAAGCCTTTGTGTGGTCTGATATCAATACAAGGGAATTCGTTCTTTTCGAACGTCTCATTCCACCTTGAGGTGCACATTGGAAGATGGAAACAATCTCATCATTCCTTAATATTTGCCCTGGAACCAATTCATCGATTGTCATGGCTAATGGTATTCCTCCATTTGTTTTTATTCATCGATTGTATAATTATAATAATCTATTAACTTAAATTTCTAAAGAGTAAAAATCAAAATTTTATTCCAGTTGCACTAGAGTTTCCGAAAAGAAAAGACAAACTCTTGTATCATCTGTAAAATAAAATTAGACCATATTTACTACTCACAGGGGGTACATGATGGAATTGACAACACAAAAACTAACACTGCAACAACTTGAATCTCATTTATGGGAATCAGCGAATATATTGCGTGGCAGTATTGATTCTTCTGACTATAAAAACTATATTTTTGGAATGTTGTTTTTAAAACGATTAAATGATGTGTTTGTCGAAACAGCTGAGCGGATTGAAAGGGAAGAAGGAGAAGATTACGGCTGGTATGACCGCGATGAACACCAATTTTTCGTACCTGAAAAAGCACGTTGGAGTTATATTCAATCCCACTCCCAAGACGTGGGGGCGGTTATTAATAAAGCCTTTGAACTATTGGAAGATGAAAACCCTTCCCTACAAGGGGTATTAGCGAATATTGATTTTAACGATAAAGAAAAATTATCAGATAAAACGATTCTTCAATTAGTACAGCACTTCTCGCAAATTGACTTACGCAATGAAAACTTATCAGAACCTGATATCCTTGGTCGTGCTTACGAGTACCTAATTAAGCAGTTTGCTGACGATGCAGGAAAAAAAGGCGGCGAGTTTTATACGCCAAGCCAAGTCGTTAAATTAATTGTCAAACTGATTAAACCTGAAGAAGGCATGCGTGTATGTGACCCAACAGCAGGGTCTGGTGGGATGCTTATTCAATCCGTTGACTACATAAAAGAAAAAGGCGGTAATCCACGCAACATTACATTGCACGGACAAGAGAAAAACTTAAATACTTGGGCGATTTGTAAAATGAATTTGTTGCTTCACGGTTTGAGTGACCATGAAATTAAAAAAGGCGATACGATTCGCGAACCGAAACTATTAGACGAAAACGGCGAGCTTCTATTATATGATCGTGTCATTGCTAATCCTCCATTTAGCTTAAAAAACTGGGGACGTGAGGAAGCAGAAGCAGACGCATTTAACCGTTTCCGCTTTGGTTTACCGCCAAAAAACGCAGGTGATTTGGCGTTTGTTCAACATATGATCGCAACACTCAACCATCGAGGAATCGCTGGTGTCGTCATGCCGCATGGCGTTTTGTTCCGTGGAGGCGCTGAAGGGAACATTCGCCAAGGTATTCTTGAAGAAGATTTGTTAGAGGCAGTAATCGGTTTACCAGCTAACTTGTTCTATGGAACGGGTATTCCAGCATGTATCCTTATTCTAAATCGCAACAAAGCGCCAGAACGAAAAAAACATGTACTATTTATTGATGCATCGCGCGACTATCAAGAAGGAAAGAACCAAAATGTCCTTCGCGATCAGGACATTGACAAAATTGTATCTGCCTTTGAAAAATGGGAAGACCAGGATAAATATTGTCGCGTCGTCTCCCTTGAAGAAATCAAAGAAAACGACTATAACCTAAACATCGCCCGATACATCGACACTACTGAAGAAGAAGAACAAATCGACATCGCCGAAGCTCTCCGCCAACTCCGCCAATTAGAAAAAGAGCGCGAGGAAATCGAAAAAGTGATGTACGGGTATTTAAAGGAGTTGGGGTATGATGAGTGAGTGGAAAAAAATTAACATGAAAGGTAATATTGATATTCTAACTGGTTATGCTTTTAGTTCAAGTAATTTCAACGATGAAGAAGGTATACCACTTATCAGAATAAGAGATCTTGAAACGCATAATCCTAAAACATTATATAAAGGGAATTATGACGACAAATATATTATTAATAAGGGTGATATTCTAATTGGAATGGACGGCGAATTTAATACAGTTCGTTGGAAAGGTCCAAAATCTTTATTGAATCAAAGAGTTGCTAAAATTAAATCTCTAAATCCACATATTATTAATAATGAATTTATTTTTTATCGTCTTCAAATTGAACTAAAAAAAATAGAGAGTTTAACACCTGCTACCACCGTGAAACACTTATCAAAAAAAGATATAGAAAATTTGACATTAATTTTGCCTCCTGAACAAGAACAACGCAAAATCGCGGCCATTCTCTCCTCCGTCGATGAAGCAATTGAGAAAACCAAAGCGATCATCGAGCAAACGGAGAAAGTGAAAAAGGGGCTTATGCAACAGTTGCTCACAAAAGGAATTGGGCATACGAAGTTTAAAAAGACGGAGATTGGCGAGATTCCGGAAGAGTGGGAAGTTAAAACTTTAGGTGAGTTGCTAAAGTTAAAAGGGGGATTCGCATTCAAAAGTTCAGATTTTGTTGAAAAAGGAGATATTCCAGTTCTTCGCATTTCAAATATTAAGAATAATTATATCGATTTATCAGATGCAGTATATGTTACAAACGAGGTTGCAAATTCCTTAAATGAATATTTGTTAAGGGAAAACGATATTGTTATTGCTATGTCGGGTGCAACAACTGGAAAGATTGGTCGAATTGAGAAAAAAGACATTCCTGTTTTATTGAATCAACGTGTAGGTTTATTTAAGATTTATCAGGAAAGTACATTAAGTAATGATTTTCTATACTACTTTGCGCAGTCAAAACATTTTCAGAGTTCAGTTGGTTTAAATGCTATTGGCGGAGCACAGCCAAATATAAGTGGGAAGCAAATTGAATCCGTTAAAATAGGGTTGCCGTCTTTTGAAGAGCAGCAACAAATCAGTCTAATTCTTTCCAATATTGATAAGAAATTAGCAAATGAAGAACAAAGACTCATCCAATTCCAGGCGATTAAAAAAGGTCTTATGCAAGTCCTTTTAACAGGCAAAGTCCGAGTGAAGGTAGATGAGGACGAGGGGACGTCGTCGTGAGTTACGAGTGGGCAAAGGAACGGCCAGTTGAACATCGATTAATCAAGCAATTAGAAGGACTAGGATATACGTACATTCCAGGACATGAGCTCGATTCAGAGCGCATGTCCTATCGGGATGTCGTGTTGGAGAAACGGTTAAGACAGGCGATCCAGCGCCTGAATCCATGGATCGACGACATCAACCTGCATAAAGTCGTGCGTATGGTGACGCATATCAACGCCGCAAGCATCATGGAGGCTAACGAGAAGTTCTATGACATGGTCGTGAACTATGTGTCCATCCAGCAGGACCTTGGGAAAGGGAAGAAAAGTCAGACGGTCAAGCTGATTGACTTTGATAACCCTGACAACAACGAATTTTTAGTGGTGAACCAATTCAAAGTCAGTGGACCGATGACGACCATCATTCCGGATGTCGTCCTGTTTGTTAACGGTCTGCCTCTTGTCGTCATCGAATGCAAAAGCCCGACCAAGCCGCATCCAATCAACGAGGCGGTCCAGCAGCTACTTCGCTACCAACAAGAAGTGGAGCGTCTCTTCCATTACAACCATGTCGTTGTTGCGACATGCAACGAACAGGCAAAATTCGGATCGATCGGCGCAAGACTGCGACACTTTGGAGAATGGAAAGACCCATATCCGCTTAAACCAAGCGACATCGGCGACAGCCCGACGCGTCAGGACATCTTGGTCGCGGGCATGTTCCCGAAAAAGAATCTGCTGGACATGATCCAAAACTTTGTTGTCTACGAGGCAGAAGGCGGACGCACGATCAAAAAAGTGTGTCGCTACCAGCAATTCCGCGCCGCGAACAAAGCAGTTGAACGGATTTTAACAGGAAAGACGCCGAAGGAACGGGGCGGCGTCGTCTGGGCGACGCAAGGGTCCGGTAAAAGCTTGACGATGCTTTACCTTTCCGTCAAACTGCGGCGCCTCAAGGAACTACGCAACCCGTCCATCGTCATCGTGACAGACCGCACCGATTTGGACGAACAAATCACGAATACGTTCCGTCGTTGCGGATTCCCGAACCCGCGGCGCGCCGAAAGTGTCCGGGATCTGCGTGACTTGCTGCGGACGGCGACAGGCGCGACCATCATGACGACCATTCAAAAGTTCCAGGACCACGTCGACGACGGGGGTGACCTGCTCTTAAATGACGCGGACAACATCTTTGTCCTCGTTGACGAGTCACACCGCACCAATTACGGGGGACTGGCGATGAACATGCGGTCGTCGCTGCCGAACGCGGTATATATCGGGTTCACGGGGACGCCAATTGACAAAGAAGACCGCAGCACCGTCCAAACGTTCGGGACGTACATTGACACGTATACCATCCAGCAGGCTGTCGAGGACGGAGCGACAGTCCCGATCTATTACGAAAGCCGCCTGCCGGAGTTACGGGTCGAGGGCGAGTCGCTGGACGCGATTTTTGACCGCGTCTTTCAAGACTATTCGAAAGAGGACAGGGAACGGATCAAGAAGAAATACGCGACAGAGGAGGCTATTATCGGGGCACCGCAACGCATCCGCCGAATCTGTCTCGACATCATCGAACACTACGAGAAACATATCGCACCAAACGGTTTCAAAGCGCAAATTGTCGCGATCAACCGCGAGACCGCAGTTCTGTATAAAGAAATTCTCGATGAACTCAACGGTCCGGAGTCGGTCGTCATCATTTCCGCTAACAACAATGACAACGACCGATTGAAAAAATACCATCTAACCAAAGAGCAGCAAAAGCACTACATTGAGCGCTTTAAAAAGCCGCTGCATGAGGACAAGCTGGCGTTTATCATCGTGTGCGATATGCTGCTGACCGGGTTTGACGCGCCGATCGAGCAAGTAATGTACCTCGATAAGCCGCTAAAGGAACATAACTTGCTCCAGGCGATCGCAAGAACGAATCGGACCTACGACAAGAAGACATATGGCCTCATCGTCGACTATTACGGCGTGTCCGCGTTCCTTAAGCAAGCATTAGCCATTTTTAACCCGACGGACATCCAGGGAGCGATGACGTCGATCCAGTCAGAGATACCGCGACTGCAGTCGCGACATCGCGCCGCCATGCGCTTTTTTGACGGCGTCAATCGCGACGACATTGAAGCGTGCATGAAAATCCTAGAACCCGAAGACGTGAGACACGCCTTTGACCGAGCGTTTAAACGCTTCTCCGAAAGTATGGACATGATTATGCCGCATCCAGAGGCAAAACCGTATTACGAGGACCTGAAATTTTTAGGGAAAGTGCGCCAGTACGCGCGCAACCGCTTCCGAGACGAGCAGATGGACATCTCTGACTGCGGAGAAAAAGTGAAGCAGCTCATTTACGACCATATTTACACGACGGATATCAAGGCGCTTCACCGTCCTGTCAGCATCCTCGAAAAGAATTTCGACGCCCATGTGAAAAGTTTAACGACGGACGAGGCGAAAGCGTCGGAAATGGAGCACGCGATCCGTCACGAAATCAAAGTGAAAATCGAGCAAAATCCGGTCTATTACACATCGCTGAAGGAACGACTCGAACAGCTCATTCAGGCAAGAAAAGAGAAGCGAATCAATGACGCCCAGCTCGCATTTGAATTGGAAAAATTGATCGAGGAGATGCGTGGCCAGTCCAAAACTATTGAAGAAGAAGGGCTGACGCCGCAATCCTATCCGATTTTTCAATTGCTGCAAAAGGAATGGACCGATCAAGAAGAAGAGAAAGAACGGCTAAAAGAAATCACCCAGATCATTGTGGAACATATCGAAGGCCTCGTCGTCATCGACTGGGTTAACAAAGAAGACGTCAAACGCGAAATGCGTAAAAAAATCAAGCGCCAGCTCCGGACAAGCAAATGCCCGTCCGATAAAATCGAGGCGCTTGCTCAGCAAATCGTTGAACTGGCGGAAATCCATTACAAAAAATAAGGCACCCTTCATGGGTGCTTTTTTCTATATCGTTAGCGTCGGGCCGTTCACACGCAGCCATTCTTTCCGTTTCTCATAATCCGGCAAAATCGAACGTACCAGATTCCAGAAATTTTTCGAATGATCCGCGTAACGCAGATGGGCTAATTCATGCACAATCACATAATCAACAACGCGCATTGGGGCCAGAAAAAGACGCCAATTCAAATAAACCGCTCCCTGTGGTGTGCACGTTCCCCAGCGAAACTTCTGCTCTTTTACCGCAAGCTTCGCCGGCGTTACCCCTAGACGCTGTGCATAACGTTTCACCCGTTCTTCCGCTTTCATCTGCGCCCGCTGGATATACCAAGATTTTAATGCTTCACGAATCATAGGCACATGCTCTATATCATCGGCTGATGTTGGTGTTTCAATATAAAATTTCCCTTGATGAAATAACACTTTTACCTTATCGATATCTTGATTTTGTTTCACCTTAATTCGATAATACCGCCCTAAATACGGTAATTTCTCCCCACTAACAAATTCTAACGGAGCCGGTGGTCGCTTAATCTCATTCAAAGAGTTCCACTTATCTAAAATCCACGTTGCCTTCTTACGCAAAACTCGGTTTATTTCTTCCAGAACTAGATGATCGGGAGCTACCACTGTAACCCCCTCCATCCACTCTACAACAATAGAAATATCTTCTTTCCCTTTCACCTGCTGCAATGTGTACTCAATCGCTGTCGTTCCAAACTGAAAGGTAGGCATAAAACACGTCCCCCAAAATATCAAGTGATACCCCTATTATACAAACCAGTTATCCACTTTTTCACTGGATTTATCCCCCAAAATCCCACTACATAAATACCGATGCGTCCATGTGATCATTTACCTTCGTACATACGCGTGTCTATGTGTTGAAGAAGAATGATTGAAAGCTACATCCTGCCGAATAAAAAGCTCACGCCCCATATGTTCCGGCATACGTTTTGTAAGTGGATGTTAAAAGCGACGAACAACGATATCGAAAAGGTGCGCCGGCTAGCCGGTCATAGCCATATCGCTACCACATCGCGGTACTTAAAGGACAGCTACAGTGATTTGGCGGATGCGGTGGAGGTGTTGCCAAAGTTTTAATATTGTTGTATGTGGAAAAGGGAGAAAAAACAGCAATATATCAGGGTGACATTGTTGGTTTACTGGTTTGACCCCGGTTAACTCCGACGCCACCGAAAAAGCCGGAGGTCGATTTGTCCTGGCTGGCCGTGTCACCGCACACTCTGGGGGTCGTGTGGATGTCCTGTGTTGACTCTGGGATGTCCTCAGGAGGAGGCAGACGCCGCCACGAAGGATACCCATGGTGTCTCGTTCTCCCCCCATCCGGCGTTTCGTGACGTCAATGACATCACGCCCCTAATCCCGACGCTTACCGTCCGGCTCGTTTTGTGGGAACAAGACGGACAGTTGCGTCAAGGGGCGCTGGCATTATCCGATGATTCGGTGCCGTTGCCGCTCGATCGCGTCTCACTGAACCGAGACACATGTCGTCCGTCAAGGGCATCGATGAAGTCTTGTGTGAGCCGCTGTCCATACCGGAAGATTTGCTACTCGGCGGGGATGACAACCCGATTGACCGGCTGAACGCTGAAGAAGGCTTGGTATCCTTCGCCACACCGCTTGTAGCGCACTTCCACTTCCTCGCCCACACAGCCAAGGGGGCATTTCCGCGACATCCTATGTCTCCGACGCGTCCCTTGATTGAGTCTGCCCTGCATCATCCAATCCTACAAAGCCTCCCTTTCCCCAAAAACGTCTGTATGAGCGCATTAGGTCGGTTTTTAGCGGTGTTCTTCTTTTATCCAGTGATCCGGCTTTCAGCCATCGGACGAATGGATACCACGGGCAACAGACGCCCAGCAGTCGCCACGATAGCGGCCACTCGCTTCGTACCTTGATTGAGTCCACGATTGAGTCCACGAAGGTTGATCTTCTCCATCATTACAATGACGAGCCGCCAACCACCCATCATTAGTCGCCACACGCCTCTCACTGAAGGACAGAAGATGACTCTAACAGACAGGGGTTTCCCATGCCAGAGACAAAGAACGCCTCAGCGCTCCCTTGTTTTGGGAAAATCGTTTATATAAAAAAATGAGGTGTTACTCCTCAAACACCTCATTCATCAACTCTTCAATCTCTTTCCACCGCTTCTCTGTTTCTTTTTGATCCACTCGGAACTTTCCGTTCTCTTGTACAATCACATCGCCGGCGCGGGCGTTTTTGGGTAGCTTGCTTTTCTCAATATCGATCATTTTGCCATCCTCCGCCTCACAAACTGCCCATTTACCCTCGAAGCGATCAATGATATATTTCATTTAACCACCTCTAATAAATTGGTTTTACGTTGAAGGTAAGTGTTGTCCCGTTGGTTGTTGCGATAATCGTTCCTTGTTTGTCGGTACGGAATACCTTGACTTTATAAGATTTCAACCGATTTAAAACTTCCGGTGTCGGATGACCATAGGCGTTCTTGCCGACCGAGATTACCGCATACGTTGGTTTTGCAGCTTTTAAAAGCGTTGCGCTGGTCGATGTTTTCGCACCGTGATGACCTACTTTCAACACATCAGCGCGCAAATCCTTTTTCGCTTTAACCATATCCGCTTCTGCTCGAGTCTCGGCGTCGCCTGTAAACAGAAACGACTTTTTGCCGTAGGTTACTTTCAAAACAGCGCTCCAGTCATTTGTATCGCTAGTGCTGTACGATTTTACAGGTCCAACAAACTTCGCAGTCACACCTTTGATTGGCAGAACAACATCTGCTTTAGCAACTTTGATGGTAAGTTTCTTATTTTTCACAGCGACCAAGAAATCTTTATATGCTTGCGTTGTATTACCGACTTTTGGAGCATACACACTTTTCACAGGGAAAGCCTTGAGAACCTCATCAAGACCGCCAATATGGTCGGCGTCTGGATGAGTCGCGATCATGATTTCGATGTCCTTTACCTTCTGCTTTTTAAGATAGGCGACGACATCACTGCCATCTTTATTTCCTCCATCAATGAGAATGTCCTCTCCATTTGGCGCTTTAATGTAAATACTGTCACCTTGCCCAACATTGATGAAGTGTACATACATGTTTTTTGGGGCTGCGTCTGTTACAATTCCCGGTAGTATTGCTATCATAAATACAATTACAGCTACCATCAGCATCTTGATTTTCCTCATTGAAAACTCCCCCTTTTACTTTTCAAGAAGATTATACCATCAATTGAGCTAAGAGGGAGTATAGAAAACAAACAGGAGGCGAAAAAATGTTCGATATTATCGGTAAACTGAAATGTCCCGTGTGTTCAAAAATCGTACATCCCAAAGATAAGGTGTTTCTGGACATAATCAATACAGTCATTCATCAACGATGTTACTATCAATACTACACAACTCGTAAATTTCTTCCCTTCAAAGATCAAGGGACATTCCAAAAAATGCTGCTTAAATACCCATTTTTTCAGGATGGCGACACCTCCAAGGGTATGTAACATTTATCGTCTGACAGTTAATTCACAAGAGACATTATGTCCTTCCTCCGAGTACAATGATATGATGTCTACTGTCCTTCCTTAGGGGGATGTAGAGAAAATTGTGTCAAACAAATCTCCCTTTGGGAGAAGATTGCGGCGACACACTTTCTCTCATAGGGACATGCCAGACAATTCCGAGGCGTCTACTGTCCTTGCAGGGGACAGCAAGTTTCCACGTTGTCTTCGTGGTTCCTCTCTGCCGCGACCCTCTGCGTCCTCATGGGCTCCCTCAAACGAGTATCGGGGGACAGGAGACCCCACCCGCTGTCTCTCAACAAGACACCTGTCGCGCCTCGCTTTGTTGTTGCATAATGGAGAAGCACTCTCAAGGGAAAGTCGTCCTGTCTTGGCGTTGTCTGTTGTCCCTTGTTGCGACAATAAAGGGTGCGGTCTGGCCCGCCCTACAGAAGTTATGTAGGCAGAGGTGGACAGTACGGAGGACAGATGGATCTTCTTCTTTCACTGCTGTGCATTGTACCGCGACATCTATGTCTCTCCCTCGTCGTCTATAGAGTTGTAGTTCACGCTCGGCTTACTTATCCACTATTTCAACAAGTCTACGGTTTATAACTTTTCTTTCTTTTGATTTTGCATTCATAACATTGTGCTAATTAATCACACAATCTTTCCGCAAAATCTTTCTCTAATCCACCTTCAAAATACCGATCAGTCACTGTTTTTGTCATATAAGATGTGTCTTTCAAAACAAGCATAAAATCCCTCTTTTCCCTCCTTTTCAGCTGCTTTATCTCTTCATTTCATCTCTATCAAAGTACAACACCAAGATCCAAAACCCTCGGGACTCCCCCCACCAATCTAATGAGGTATTGGAACAAAACCAATTTGGTTTATTCTTTCTTTATGGTCGCGGGAGCAAGCAGGCTGACGCCCATAATATAAGGGCGACGAACCATTTCACGGGAACGTCAGTTCTTGACCAACCTCTTAAGATTGCAAAAAATAAGAGCGTTAGAAACGCTTCCACTTCAATTCCGATATGAGTTGCCGCACCGCCTCCGACTCCGACATGTTTTTTGTCTGACAGTATTTCTGGAGAAGTTCGTAAAGCTCGTCGTCCAAGCGCACGGTAATGCGATATGACTTGGACTTTTCTTCTTTTGGGCGTCCACGTTGGAGCTTTTTGCATTCGACGCGCAGATCATCATGGACGACAACATCGAGGTATCCGAACCGCTCATAAATGTTTTTATGTTTCTCTACGAATTCTTCCCACATTCGGGGAATTTCTTCAAGAAGCCGGAGGTACTCTTCCTGCAGCCTCTTTGTTTCCTCTGGGGACCGAGGGCGCCGCTTGCCGAATTCCTGAAGGACGAGAACCTGAAAATCGTGCCGCTCATAGCATCTTCCTTCCATCATCGCCATCACCTCTATTTTTTGTCCGACACTATTTGTGTTTATTATACCTCCAGACTTTCACTAATTCAACATTTTTCGTCTGACATAAAATTAAGATACCAGTGCCAATTTTGCCTTTCAAAGCACAAATTAATCGAATCGGCGTTTTTCAGAACAAAAATCGCTGTTTTCGAGCTGAAAGATAATGTTTTGTCATTTTGATTTTTTTGCCAAATAGGGGTATATTGTACTTAAAAATGTGATATTTTCGACAAATTTCACCCCGAGCGTTAAGGGGAAGAAGGGGATGAAAAAAGTTGGACTGGGAAGAGGTAAAGCGGTTCGCCTATGCCGGCCAGGCGTTTATCCCTGTCAACGTGGAAAACAAAGGGGATTCGGTCAAACTTTTTTTCAGGAGCGGGGAAACTAAGCTGCTTGACGTGCAATCGAGTCTGTTTTTGAAGCGGCTTCTGACCTTCTTTGGCACAAGCATTTCGATCAACCGCATCGGTATGGGGAGTTGGTGGGGAAAAAGCAGCTCGTTCCCATCGTATTGTCGTATGGCTTTACCATCATTCCGTTTAACGTTCGCGAGCCGGTCGGCCGACAAAGCCGTGTAGGGTGGTTTGTGTCAAGAGAGATTGAGCAGTTCCGGCAAAGATCTCCCCAGTGCACCACGATCCATCTTCTTTCCGGACATCAGATTCCTGTGTTTCATTCCCGCAAGTTCTGCATTGACCAACTCAAAAATGCAAAATGGATTGAGATGTGCTACGGGGAGATTCATGAACCGCATCGCAGGCAATGGATAAACGGCAGCGCAGTTTGTGAAACGGTGGTTATGTAGTGAAATGAATGATTTATCGCAATAAACCGGAAGGATCGGCGGCATTGGAGGCCGCTTTTTTCTTTCCTAACAAGCAAAAATTATAATGGGGTGAGGCAAAGGAAGGAGCGTACTTGGGAAGGAGGTAAAAAAAATAAAACGCATTTTTAGCCTGTTGCATTTTTTAATGCAACGGCCTAAAAATGCGCCAGGACAAGACTAAAGAATATTGCTTTTATAGCGAAAGAACCTCTCTTATCGTTCTAGTACGCTTGATCTTTCTCGGAATTTCTCTAACGATTGATATTTATCGGGATGGGGTTGTGGGTCAGGTTTTAATTGCAAGAACGGATTCTTCCATAAAGCATAAAATTTCACATCCTCCCGAATCCATTCTTTGGCTTTCTTCGGTTCTTTCCAATCTTCTCGAATTTCTTGCAACGATTTCTTTGTGGCAAAAGTGTGCGTGAAAGTGCCTTTATCTCCTTCTAACTGTACGGATAGAATATGTAAATGATTCCTCTTTTCCAACAATTGAATCGCCTTCACTCTAAATTCTTCGTTTCTCACAAACTCGTATTGATGATTCCCGCGATCATCTCGCATAAACTGCATTTTCTCGGCCAGTGTGACTTCTTTGAAAAAACCCATGAATTTTGCATAATAAGGATTTTCTTTCTCCATTTCAAGAACATGAATCGGGCGATTCTTGATCGTTTCGTGAATATCAATTAATTGTATCTTCGTTTCTAAGGGCAAGCTGCCAACTTTTAATATCATTTGTTCCTTTCGGATAAGGGGAAAACGATGAGCTTTAATCACCCCTTTTAAAGCAATATCAGCTCGATCGCTAATAATATTGGCAGGTACTCTTAATTCGTTTTCCTTTAATCGATAATAGGGCTGCTCTGTTTTTCCTCCTTTAGTGACAATGGCGTGGGCAGGAAGAGTGGCGTATCCGCCCCTGAAATTTCCGATCACAACAGCAAAACGGGTTTTCGTAGGGGCGGCGTGTGCTTCTTTATATTGAGGATTGGGATAGTCCCTCACTAACACAATATCTCCTGTACGAATGGACATCCAATCATTCTTATTCACGGATTCCCCACGCTTTCTTTATGGCGTCGGCTAATTTTTCTTCATCGTTTTCGTCCAACGCTTTTTCGATCTCTCTCACTGTTTCTTCTGGTACTCCTTCATCTACAGCTTCTTCTAAATACTCAACTAAGTAAAAAGCATACGAAGGATTCGGACGTCCTTCTTTCTCATGGATTTCCACCCTTGATTTTAAATAGTTCAAGGCCCCGTCAAGATACTTTTCTTCTTCCTCCGTAATTTCTAAGTCTTCGATCAGTTGCTCTCTTGTTTTATCAAAGGTCGTGTAACTCCATAAAAAATCATAATATTCGTCTGGGGTCATTTTGCAGAACGGTTTTGTCTTTTCCATATTCATCACCTCATTATTAACGTTGCAGCTGCATCTCTTTATCTTTTTCGTTTTTATTGTTTTTGTCTTGATCTTTAGATGACTCATGTATCTGACGCAATTCTTTGATTCGTTCTTTCATCAACTCGTCAATTTCTTGGATAATGCCCTGGGCGACATGCTGAATCTCTTTCATGGCCTGTTTCGCCAACTGAATGTCTTTAGCCCAGGTCGCAATATATCCAGCGCTGTATGGTTCTGTGTCCAATCCGTAATATTTGGAGACGATAAATGCAACAGCTTCAGCTTGTGCTTCTTTGTGTCCTCTAGGCAATTTTTGCATGTCACTGTCTTTATGATGCAATTGAGCGTGGGCGTATTCGTGAATGAGCGTTTTGAATTTCAATGAAGTATTTTCAACAGACGCATTAATACGAATAAGGTGCTTTGCTCGATCATAGTACCCCTTTGTATTCGGGTCGTCCAATACCTCTTCTTTCACCTCAATTCTGTTTTTATTCAAATGAGCCAGAAAATGCTTGTAAAGCGACTGAATGTGCTCGCTTTCTTTTAAATCTTCACGAATTAATTTTCGGATATCAAACAGCTCTTTTCCTTGGGTTTGGCTAATATCAAAGACGTTGACGAAGCGAAAGCCTTTTAGAATTTCTTTCTTTTCCATCACTGTCCGTCCCTTTTCATCACGGACAGGCTCGTTCGTTTCAGAGTCAATTTTGGGTTGCAACTTCTTCTCGAAGATCGGCGCAAAAATCTTAATGGCCTTTTCGCCTTTCTGAACTTGTCTTCCAAGTTCTTGCCATGCTTTATATCCCATAACCAACGTGGCATTGGGTTTCTGTGATACAATCATCATGACATTGTGAAGGCTGTACTTTGGAAACCTCGCAACCACCTCTAGGTATCGTTGAAACTCTCCATTCTTGAAAATGCGCTCAATGGCTCGATCAACTTCTTTTTGGATTTTGTTCAGCTTTTCTTTGTATTCATTCGATTGTTGGTAATAACTCATGATTCATCCCTCACTATGGCGTACAGTGGCTCATACAGTTTTTTCCCGTTCTCTTCATATTCCAGATACCCTACTATCTCATAACCAATGAGAAATTCTCCTGAAGGAATCTCAGAAATGGTCTTAAGACCCGGCGGCTTAGTGCGATAAATCGGCTTTTCGCTGCCCAGGATTTCATGGTACTCGTACATAATTGATCATCCTTTCTTCAAATGGTCTTGGTTTATTGGAATGTGAACTGGATTTCCCCTTTTTGGAGTGTCAAATAGGCGTCAAAGGTCTTTTTCCCTTTGAATCCCTTGATCTTATTGGTTTTTCCTTTTTCACAAAGCTGCTTAACGTGTGTCTTAGTGATGTTTTTTCCTAAAATGGACTTCGGAAATGTCTGCTTACACCCGTTGGCATACTCTGTACATCCGTAGAATGTCTTTCGATCGACAATGTATCCTTTTTGACAACGAGGGCATGGGGCGATCGTATTTTCCTTCTTGATCTCTTCAAGCGCCTGTTTGGCATCGATACGTTCAACATCCTGAGAAGCCTGTTGAATCAGCGCATAACATAGCTTTTTCGCCTGCTCAATAAACACCTCTTTTGATCGGTTGCCTTTCCCGATTTCTTGCAAAAACAGCTCCCATTTCGCTGTCATTTCTGGTTTGGATAGGATAGTTCCTTTGACTGCTTCGCAAAGGATTTCTCCTTTCTTCGTCACAAACACTTGGTTTTTCTTTACTTCGATTAGTCGCCGTTGAATCAAGGTATCAATAATGGCTGCTCTTGTGGCTTCGGTTCCTAACCCCTCAACCTGATTCAGCGCTTCTTTCATCTCCCGATCTTCTACGTACTTTCCGGCTGTTTTCATTAGTGTGATAAGCTGTCCTTGGGTATACGGCTTTGGTGGTTGAGTCATCCCCTGCTTAACGGAAATATCGGCTTTAGCCGATTCTCCTTCTTTAACTTCAGGTAAAATAGCTACTTGTTCCCCTTCACTTTCTTCGTCTTTTTCGTTTTGATACAGAGCCTTCCATCCCATCTCTTTCTCTGTTCGTCCTTTAGTGACAAATTCTTGTTTTCCAACAGAAGTAATGATGACGGTTTCGTCATAAACATAATCAGTCATGAACATAGCCAGGGCGCTTTTTAAGATTTCGTAATACACTTCTTTTTCGTCAGACGAAAAAGTTTCAAACGCCTTAGTGTCAGGGACTTTTTCTGTTGGAATAATGGCGTAGTGATCGCTCACTTTCTCTGGATTTACATAGCGTTTAGAAGGCTGAAGCGAACGAATAGGAACATGAATGCCTAGACACTGTTGATATTGGTCCACATACTTTTGTAAGTAGGTGTATTCTTCCTCGGTGATATATTGCGAATCGGTTCGAGGATACGATACATATCCTTTCTCGTATAAAGATTGCACAAGCTCCAATACTTTCGTTGGGCTGAACTTTTTGGTTCGGTTGAGCTTGCTTTGCAGCGTTGATAAACTGTGCAGTTTCGGAGCTGGTGTTCGTTTTTCGCTGATTCGTACGCTCTTAATCACTGCTTGGTACGTCTGTTGCTCTTTCGTGATGTCGGGACTGACAGCTTCGTACAATTCATCGGGAGACGAAAAACGCTTGTTCAGTTTCCCCCGGTATGTTCCGTTCTTGACTGTAAACTGTCCCTCTAATTCGTAAAACGGTTCCGGTCGAAATTGTTCAATTTCTTTTTGGCGATCGTAAATCAGTTTCAAAACAGGAGTCTGCACCCGTCCGACGCTAAATACATCCCGGATGCCCTTTTGCTGAAGAAGCAGCGTATAGAGCCGACTAGCATTCATTCCTACTAGCCAGTCGGCGATCTGTCTCGCCTGGGCTTCATGAAACAAATGGATGGTTTCTTTCCCGTCTTTCAGTTCAGCAAACCCTTTTCGAATGGCATTTTCGGTTAGAGATGATGTCCAAAAGCGCTTAATCCGTTTTTTCGAGCATCCGGCCATGAGGATAAGCAGACGAGCGATATTTTCTCCTTCCCTGGCTGGATCGGTCGCAATAATGATTTCATCAGCCTCTTTAAGCAGCTTCTTAACGGTTTGAAACTGTTTGGCTTTATCCTTCGACACTTTATACTCAAACTGCCCAGGAATAATCGGCAAAGTGGCCAAGTCCCATTTTTTCCATTCCGGACGGTATTCCTCTGGCTCTTTTAGCTCGACTAGATGGCCAATTGCCCAGGTCACTGTTGCCCCGTTTGGAAATTCTTTACACGACTGAATAGAAAGAAAACCGTTTCCTTTGGTATGTGGAAACGGTGATGCGAGTTTTCGTGCCTGGTCGGGTTTTTCTGCAAGAATGACGATCATGAAAGCATCCCCCTATCGATTTCAAATTGGCAGCTCGTCGGCGATTTTCTGATTGCTTTCTTCTTGCTCTCCTTCGCTGTCATCGCTGAATTCGCTGAATTCTTCAATGATCTCCATTAAGTCCTCCTCGGTGATCTCATCTTCCATTTCATCGAATGCGTCTAATTCTTCCTCAATTTCATCTAAAATCGATTGTAGTTCTTCTGCTTCTCCCACTTCTTCGGATTCGTTTTCTTCATCTTCGTTTTCATCCTCAACGTTGCCAAGTAATACCCTCAATTCCTCTTCGGTAATCTCTTCGTCCTCTTCGTCTTCGTCAATCTTATTGATCTCATCGATCATTTCGTTAAGCAATACCACATCCGACTCTTCTAACTCTTGCTTGACTTCTTGGATGTCTTGGGCAGCCGAATCTTCTTCATCCCATACCCATTCTCCATTCCACAACGGCGCAGTATATCCTAAACGGCTTCGGTATTTTTCATAGTTGCTCAATAAATCGCCGTAAATATCGAACTGCCACGCTTTTTCTAGCTTCATCGGGTAAGCCCCAGATACGAATAAATAACAAGTGTTTTTGTCCATGTTCATAAGTTCGCCCGGCGTAATCAATGAGCGCTTTACATATTGCTCTGAAATGCTTTTGCTGCCTTCCTTACGTCCATAGGAAGCACTTTTCTGTTTGTGCTTCACCGTAGTCTCTCCGGCGAGTTCACTAAAATATTTCGCTGTTTTCGTGTCTTTTGTTCGCAGAAACAACTGAGTATCGTGGTTATTGATGATCGAACGAGCCATTTCCGGACCATATCGTTTTTTGTCCTCTAGCTGTCCGATGTCCTGGATAATCGTCATCATGGCCATACCAAGTCCTCGACAGGTTGCCAATACTCGCGGATATTTGTTGATCGTGCCGATGTTGGCGAATTCGTCCAACAGAAAGATAGTGGGAATCGGTAACTTCGAGTGATTCTTGTCAGCAATGTCGTATAGAACAGCGATCAACTGTTCAAAGAACGTAGCAGTCAATTGAACAAACGGGTTTTCATCCATGCGAATCTTGATGTACAAAACGGATTTTTCTTTCTGCAAGTCATGAAATTTAAAATCGCTCTTAGCAGTCATTTTTGCGATCTTTTGCATCGCGAAAATGGAGATTTGTTGCGCCAAGGTCGCCATAATGCCAGCTCTAGTGTTTCCACTGCTCATGTTTGCAAGGGTGAACATATGATACGCTGGATGGTCTGGGGACATATTTTTAATGATTTCATCCAAATATTCTTCATCTTTTCCTGCTCTCGCCACCATTTCAACGACATGGCGCATATTGGCCTTGTCTTTGTATTTTTCCTTCACGTACAGGATGAATGCTGACAGAAAGGCGACAGCTGATTCACTCCAGAAATCGCGTTTTCCTTCGTCAACCGAGTTAGAAGCGATCGTATTCGCAATTGCCCTAGCATCCTCATCATCCTCGACGTAGTCTAATGGATTGTATCGATCGCAATTGACGAAATTGATAAAGTCCACCTGATAGACTTTGTATCCTTGGTCCCTTTTGATCTGATGGGTAGCTTCATATATTTCCCCTTTCGGGTCTGTCACAATAATAGTTTCTTCCGTATGGTTAATCATGTTAGGAAAGACGAATGATTGACCTTTCCCAGACCCCGACGAACCAATGACCAAGACATTTCGGTTATCGATCGTCGTGTTTCTCGGAATGATGAGAAGTTCCCGTTTTTTTGGCACTTTGCCAACGATAATCCCTTTTTCCATCTGAAAAGCGTCAACAGGGTCTGTCGTATACGAGTTGTTTTTCGAGAACATCTTGCCGTCGATGACTTCATCCGGCGTTCCCCACCGGGAAGTTCCATGCAAGCCAAAGTCGCTAGCATATTCTAACTTCGGAACAATAATGGATGACCGAAAAGTGTATAGCAGCGCTGCTAAAATCACAAACGGAGCCAATGAGAAAACCGTTTTTAAGTTCTCTTCCGTGTAAACAAACGTGATTAACTCTTTCGGTCTTAATAAAATTTCTTTTAAGTCGCCTCCGTTCCCGATCATATAAAACAATCCCATCAGAACATAGGCAGCTATAACGGTCAACACAACACTAGCGAATATTGGCTTCCAGGCATCTTTTTTAAAGTTCATCGTGATTTCCTCTCCCCCTTAGCGTTCAAATTCTTGACCACGATATCTTCTGCGTTGCCGTTTCTTCGTTGGGTCTTTCTCATATTTCTTGCGATCATTCGCTCGTTGTGCTTCTTCTATCGCTTCTAACAAGCCATCAGCCACATGTTGCCGGTATTGATACTCCATGATCTGCGCTTCTGTTTCAGGTTTTGGCATACGTTCGAGTTTTTGTTGTTCGCTAACGTGGATACGGCGTAAATCTGCTTCAAGGTCTTTGCTGCTTTCGCCGCGTTCCACCAACTCATGCAACCGCAACAAGGCTGCCGTGTTCGTGATCGATACATCTCTGCCGTAATGCTCGCTCAAAATGGCTTGCAAGACGGCTTTGTTTTCCTCAAGCTCCTTGCTCATCTTTTCTTTTCTCAACATGCATTGCTCGATCTTCCGGCTCGCTTCAAAGGCCTGCTCAAAGTCTCTTGCCTTCAACGCCTCCATGCGCTCTCTCGATTGCTTTTGAATCGTGCGATTCAAAACAAAGAGGCTTTGATACATGTTTCGGGTTTGCTCCGCGAAGGTCGGCATCCGATGAATCTCTTGCTCTTTCTTCGCCGCATAAGCAGGAATTTCACTCTCCGGCAACACACCCCCTGTGTCCTTAAAGTATTGAACGGCATGATGTTTTTCTTCAATCCGGAAGTCAGCTCCGGCATGAGGATACAAGACTCGGAACTCTTCTTCTGTTAGCCGCTTTTGCACTTCCAGTGCTAATTCGGCTTTCTTCAGAACAGCTTCGTATTTGGTTAACTCGTTTTCAAAGGATTTCTCCATCTCTTTAAGTTGAGCGATTTTTTCTCTTAGTTGCTCATTAAATTTTCCTGGATGGAAGCCGTACTGAATCACTTGTTTTGGTTCTTGCTGATACACATGATACGCCTTATCGATGACATTCTTAAGCGCTCGCAGCTTCAGCTGCTGGCTGTCGATTTTTTTCTTCCAATTGCCTTCAGCGAGATCATGATATACACGTCTTGCTACAGCAAAATCAACATACGATTTTGCTCGCTTGGCAACCAAAAGTAACGATGCTTTTTCTACATCGTTTAAAGAGGCATTTTTACGAATGGATTCGATCGTTTCGTTCAATGATTTTTCTTCTTGATATTCAGAAATGGATACAACTTTTTCTTTTTGTTTTAGCGCTTTTAGTTCTTGGTTGATGCGTTGAATTTCTTGATTCAATTTACCGTAATACGTAACCGGCTCATACGGTTTTCCTTGCTTTTCAGCTTCTCTTTTCATTCGTTGTTCATATTGATAGGCCTCACGAGAAAGACGAATTTGAGGTACTTTATCAATCCCTTGTTTCTCATAACTTTCATGCGAAACTCGGTCATTGATTCCTTTTTCTTTGAATTTTTCGTTGATCCGATCGGCGAAATTTTTTCTCCATTTCAGAAGCGTTTCTTTATCATTCCAGTTTGTTAAATGAACGGATTTTCCGTTCACTTTTTTACGTTTCTGTCCCCACGTTCCATCCTCGTTAAACGGGCGCATCGTTAACATGATGTGAGCGTGTGGATTATGTTTTTTATCACGGTGAATGGCGATGTCTGCTACCATTCCTTCATCTGCAAAATTCTCTTTACAAAAGTCCAAAAGTAATTGCGTTTGCTCTTCATTGGTTAATTGTGTTGGAAGAGCGACGATGATTTCTCTAGCTAATTGAGCGTTATGTTGTTTTTCAACTTTCTCCACTTCGTTCCATAAACGTTCGCGATTGTAGACCCACTCTGGAGCATGTTTTGGCGCAAGAATATAAGTTTCCGGAGGAATGTCACGATGGCCGTATTTTTTCGTTAATCCATCCCGTTCTGAATACAATGCTTCTCCACTTCGATAGGCAGCACAAGCAACGGCTGAACGATCTGCTTTATTGATGATTTGTGTACGGAATAGAAAGTATGCCATCGTCATTCCTCCTTTCTTAATTTTTTTAGCCCCTGCGGGTCATTTGTCGAAGACAAACTTTTTATCGAGCGAAGCGAGTTCCCATTTACCCCTGAAAGGGGTATAAATGGGCACTCGTTTCATTCGTGACTTTATTATACCATAATTTTCTTATTTTGATAGACATAAAATTACTCATCATGTAAAATATTCTTAAGAAATATTCAAAGAAGAAAGGGTGAATGAAATGGCAAGAAAAGACCCTTTGTCCAGAGCACAAGAGATTGAGGAACAGATCAAAAAATTGCAGGAGAAGCAGCGAAAATACATCGAGCAAGCTCAAAGAGAAATCGGTCAGTATCTAATGGAAACGTGGGATATTGAAGATATCGAGCAGGCGAAATTGTTGATTGACAAATTCAAAGAAGAAGCAAAAAAATATTTCGGTAGTGGTCAAAACACGGAGGAATCCAATGGAAAAGAAACGTCCGATCAGTGATATGCAAAAACGAATTGAACAACTGGAAGAAAGAAAACGACAAATATTAAGATTGGCAAAAGAACGTGAACGTAAAAAAAGAGCGCATCGGTTAATACAAACCGGCGCACTGGCGGAAAAATACTTCGAATTGGAACACTTGACAATCCCAGAACGAGAAGAATTGTTTAAGATTTTCGCGAACTACATCAACGAAAAAAAGCCGGATAAATTTAAGAAAAAAGAATAAGGAGGCCACGGTTAAATATGGACTCCCGAGATCACATCAACCAAAGTTTGTATGAGATACTTGAAGAGATTTTGGAAAAGGCTAAACGGTCACGAAAGTTAAATCCTCCCTCTCCTGAAAAAAGCGAATTGGAAGAAACTAAATCAAACGAAAAATCACTTAAAACTCTACTGAAGGCAAAAGAAAACCTGAACGATCTTAAACAGAAGCTGATGGAAAACCCGAAAAAGAATAAAAAAGAATTGGAACGCCTCCAACGCATAGAATCGAAACTAGAAGTGAGCATTCGAAAAGCAGAACGAAGGGAAATTGCAAGAGCTTTAACTGCGTTAAAAAAAGACCCAAAACGAACCGTTTTTCGTTTAGTGGAAGCTAAAGACAGGTTAATGATTTTGAAAACAAAACTACAGGAAAATCCTCGGCGATACAAAGCCGAATTGCAGCGAATGGAGAAACTAGAACAACGGCTGAATCAAAAAATCGAAAACGCTCGATCAAAAACCCTAAGAAGAGCCATCATGTATATTGAAAAAAATCCTAAACGATACAAGGAAGAGCTTCAGCGCTTCAACGAATTGGAATCAAGACTAAAACAAGAGTTAGAAGAAAAACGAACGCAAGAAAAAGCTAAAACTAAAGAAAAGGATTTAGAGTTAATCCGATGATCTTTTTCTTTTATACACCAATCTGAGAAGCCGTTTTTTAGGTATTTTATTTTTGGTTCTGTTAAATTTTAATGTTGATTTTTAAACCACAGAAAAAGACCGAAATCAATCGGTCTTTTTGTATGTTCACCTCTCTGATCCTCTTTCTATTGCTTTCCATTCATTCCGATAATCCTACCTATTTTATAAACAGATGAATGAATAAAACATTCAATTTGAATGAATATAGAATGATAATACCCCTAATAAATGAATAATGAATTTAAAATAAATTAAATATGAATGAAAAATAATAGTGAATCTTATATAAATTAAATTTGCATTTAAAATACATTTAAAAATATTTATTTTTTAAATTCATTTTGATTGATTATATAACATTAATGCTTTATAATGTATATAAGAATTAATTATAAATTTAATTTGAATGTAAAATGAATTATTAGGGGGAGTTTAAATGAAATTAGTGGTGGCTAATGATATTGGGAATTCGGAAACAAAAATGATCGTGAACGATACGCTCATAAAACAACCATCGGTGGTCAAACGTCTGTTATCCAAGCCAAATGTGATGGAAACAAATGTGGAAAAAAACATTGCTAATTTGTTGGATGAATTGATTGTTCATGTAACAAGTAACGCTATGAAACGAAGTGGCCTATACTTCATCGGAAAACGCGCCAATATGACGGCCGATAAAGTAGAAAATATGAATATCAAATTAGGGAATAAATCAAAACACGATATTCCAGTCTTAATGACGCTATCGATGCTTGCTGCTCGATCAGTTCAATTAGCATATCAAGAAAATCAAGAGCTTCCTCCATCAATTTCAGTAGATGTCTCAATGACAACAGCAATCCCTGCGTCAGAATATAGTGCCGATCAAGCCAGATACCTTGAAGGACGTTTCACTAGCAACGATCATGTGGTGATTGTATATGTCGGAGAAACTCCTGTGACCGTCACACTCCATTTTCAGACTGTGAAAGTCACTCAAGAAGGCATTCCAGCTCTATATGCCTTATTGGAAAGTGAAAATGAAATTCTGAAGAATTATAACGAGCACTATAAAAAACAAGCTGTGCCAAAAGATTTCGCTAACAAACGAATTCTCCACGTGGATATTGGCGATGGAACAACGGAATATATCTATACTGTTGGAATGAATCCTGTGACAGATGTTTGTTCAGGGGAAAAACGAGGAGTGGGTCATGCCACGGAAGAAGCTACTCAATTGCTGAAAGAGGAAGTTGGCGGCTTTTTGAACCTAAACCGCCAGCAGTTTATGGACATTTTTAGAGATCCATCCCATCATCTTCACGATTTAGCCGTTCGCTTCATGCAAGAAGCACGGTATTCGCAGGCTCAACGTATTCTAGAAGACATTCAAGAAAAATACAGCGACATCGCCGGAAACGTGGATGTAATTGCCGTGTATGGTGGAGGCAGCATCCAGTTCAAAGAAGAGCTATATGAGGAGCTATTGGACTTTGCAAATACCGTACACTGTGAAGTCCTTTGGATTCCAGAAAAATATGCCGTGGACATGAATGTAAACGGGTTGCATGTCATTAACGAAAAAATTCTATTTAAGCAACACGCTTGATCGAGGTGAGTGATCGTGGCAAAACGAAAAATCGTCACTTGGAGGGTGGCTGACACCCCCCAAAGTGACTTGATTAATGAATGGCTGGACAAGCAACAAAATATTCAAGTCTCTCTTACTAACATTGTTTTACACATGATTAACCGTTTCGGAATCAAAGACATCATGGATTACGATATACAAAGAATACTATATCAAGAGTTTTCTTCCGGTACATCCAAAGAGAACAGAACAGTCTCAAACCAAAATGAAGAAGCAGACAATGAAGAGGCAGAGAAAGTAGCCGCGAAATCCTTAAACAATCCAGACCCGAAAAAAGACCGAGATAAAGAAAACCAAGATGATGATAATGATCTCTATAAAAACGTGGATATAAACAATCTTTTCTAAACAGGCTGACCAAGGTTTTGACCTTTAGGTCAGCCTGTTTTATATTCACCATATTTTCCATTTCAGAGTTTGGATTAACTCCCGAATCGCTGCTGATTCGGTAATATTTTTTGTCTGACAATATTGTTTCAACAACTGATAACTCTCATCGTCCAACCGGACGGTTACACGATGCGATAGCGTATTTTCCTCTTTAGGGCGTCCCTGTTTTAGCTTTTTCCGTTCATACGTTAAATCATCATATACCACGACATCTAAATATCCAAAGCGATTATAAATGTTTTGATTTTTCCGCACGAATTCTTCCCACATTTGAGGAATCTCACGAATCAGGCGCGAATATTCTTTTTGTAGCTCCCATTTTTCCTTTTCTGTAGACGTTCGGCGTTGGGCAAACTGGGATAAGATCAATACCTGAAAATCATGTTGTTCATAGCATCGTCCTTCTCTCATAGAAATCACCTTTTTTGTCTGACGTAAATTTATTTCTATATTATCACAAAAAAATAGAATGCGGGACATCACCTACTACGACATATAAAACGAGGACTACGCTCTTTTATTTAACACCTAAATTAATCTTGATCCCTCCACTATATTTCAGTTGGGACGCTGTCTTTGGTTTCGGTCGTTGTTCTTCCTTCGGCTTCGCTGGCTTCAACGACTGCATAAATTGCGTGAACGATTGCGCTTGTATCACCCGAAACGGGTAGCTGTCGTCAATAGCGTACCGTTGTCCCGATATAATTAGCACGATCGGAAAAATGGGCGGACGGTCGGTCGGCTGCCACGGTTCCTGCGCGATTAATCCACTCCGGTAAATCTCCTCGTATCGCTTTAGCTTTTGCGTCATGACTTTTTGCGAATAGAACGTATTTTGCACCTCGATGAAAAACGGAGTCCGGCCAGTTATACCGTGCTTTCGGAATATGCAAAACATGTCTGGCTCAACATTTCCCTTACTTCCATACTTCGGCTCGACTTGAAGACGTCAAGTGTTCCGTGACGAAGAATGTCTTTATATACGCCCAATATCGCGAGGTAATGGCCGATTTTGGCGGAGTCTTCGCTTAACGCCGTTTCTCTGCTTAAGTACAAATAAGGCGCCCCGAATTTCGTTGACCGGCGAATATGCCCGTCGGTAACAAGGCGTTTTAATACGGTGTTTGCGCTGTTAATCGGGCGTTTTAAATGACTGAAATGCAACTCCGCAATCGAATCACGGTCCATGACTCGGAATCTATTAATATCGGCGATAATCGCTTTGTCGCGTTGTGATAACCGCATTTTACAGACCTCCTAAAATTTCATCTTCCGTCAGCTCTACCGGACGAGAGCCGCCAGCGTTTTTCGGTTTATCAACGATATACGAAGGTAGTTGCACGAGTACGTAAGCAAACGACCGTCATAATCGGCGTATATCGCGTTTTAGGAGGCGTGGAATTATTTAATATTCCCCCGACTTAAAGACGTCTCTACGCGCCTGTTAGACGCCTTAAAACGAGTGTGTCACACCTCAATGCCCTTAATTCGTGCGACAGCCTGCAATAACGGCGCAAACATGTTTTCGCTGTCAAACGCTGGCTTGCGCTGGCTTGTCGGCTGGCTGGCGCTGGCACTCGTCGGCTCTTTCGTAAAGTCGTACCAAATCAATCCGACCGGTTTGTAGTCGGCTTGTTTGCGTTGTTGGGCGCGGGCTTTTTCGGCTTTGGCCTTCGCTTTTGCACGTTGCATTAGGTCGTCGAGTGTTTTTTCGATATATGCCGACAAGTATGTAATTCCGATTGGGCTTCGTTTTTGCGCTTCGTTTACTTTAATCGCAACATAACGAACAATTTTTTCGGCTGTATGTAGCGTCTTATTAATTATATTTTCGTCTTGTTTATCGGTTTTAGAATATGAGTTTTCTTGGTCGGACACTTCGGCCGGTTGCTTGTCGGACACTTGTGCGACAACTTCAACGTCCTCAATCGGCTGAATGACGATCGCGTTCGCTGTTTGGCGCATGTCGGACGGGCGCTTCATTTCGTATTGGCGAATAAATCCGTTTTTTTCGAGCCATTGACAAACGCGAGTCACCGTTTTGTCGCTAATGCCGAGGTCGGCGGCGATTTTGCGTTTGCCTTTCCACGACACGCCGGTAAATTTACATGAATGGCGCTTTAAATATTCAAGGATAGCGAGCGCGTTTTGTTTACCTTTATAGTCCGAGCGCTTGATTCGTTTTTTGTAGCGATAAACTGTTTTGTTGAGTTCTTCGACCGATTTAAAAGATTGCAAGTTTGCGAGTGTTTCTTCGCTAAAAATGATTTCGATTGCTTTTTTGGCCATTTTCTCTCGTTTCCTCCCTTTTGTTGTCGGAAACGAAAAAGGACACGCGTTCGCCGTTAAACAAGGCAAACACATGTCCCGAAAATGTGCCAAAATTAACCCCTTGCGTTACTAGCGCATAACCTGTACAATATAGACATAAGCATAGTAACGAAGGGATTCTCGACAGGTGTTTGCCCTGGTGCGTCAGGGCGAACGGTGTAAGGGTGTTGCCGCACCACTTACACACGTTGAGAATCCTTTTTCATTTCCGTCCTTATTTAGTTGTCTCTATTGTACTACTAATCTTCGAGTCGCGACAAGGTCTATTTTCCAAAAATTCTCGACAGCCATCCCTGTCTCCTTGTCCTCTGTTGTTTTGTCCTCCGTTGTCGCTGCTGTCTCCAACGTGACCTTCTCTTGTTTTTGTGTTCCTTTCATTAACGCTTCATATTGATGCTCAATGCGACCTATATCGCTTTCATCTATATTTTTCAACTCATTTTCTGGTGGTGTAGCGACTTCTGATTCGATACGAATCGGGTCAGATGCGTCATTTTTTTGTTCATTGACAAGCATTGATGCGATTCGATCTACTGGCATCCCTGTATCATTGGACATTTCTTTCATACGTTCAAATATTTGAATATCCTTATCGGTAAAGATACGAAATCCTTGATCGTTCTTTATGAATGTATAACCTGCCTTTTCGAGCGCTTGAGCATATTTGCGAACGGTTGGAGTCGCTATACCAACGATATTCGCTATATCTTTTGTGGAATATTCCTTCATTCGCATTCGTCTTCGCCTCCTCATACGATATACATTCGATACAATCCATATGGAATCCTTTATAACAAAGGGTCTAGCTTGTCGCCGTAGTGTGTCATAGCGCGAGGTACATCTGACTCCCGGGCGATGTCCTCCGTTTTCTGGACACCACTAACGACTTTGTTCGCCGCGCTTTCAAGCGTCATTCTCTCGTCTTTAGCGCGACAATGTCTGTCCCCGTGTCTTCGAGCATAGCGCTCCATTTCCACCAGGTTGGCGCAGCGATCTCCCAATTATCTTGGACAGGTAAATATTGTATATTGTTTTTAAAACTGGTATACTTAGATTAACTTTAGGTTTAAAGTTAATCAAAAATCAAGGTGAAGGGTTGGGTATATTGGTATGAGATTGACGATCTCCATTAATCGTGAAATCAATGAGCTAATCGGGAAGATTGCCGAACAAATGGGAACAAGCAAGAGGAACGTTATCGCGTTTGCCTTGGCAGAAATTCTGCAAAAAGGATATAGTTTCGAGCAACTGGAAGCGTTGAGAGAAAAGATCAATCTCGATTCCCAGACGACGATTTTTTTGACGGAGGAAATGGCGCAAAAAATTGAACAAATCGATCGTTTTGGTTTATCAAAAAGAACTTTTTTTGGGCTGTTAGTTTCTGATTATTTTAAAAAGAACGAAAAAGATTTCCCCTTAGCCGGAGATATAGAAGCCAAAAACAACGATTTAAGTCGTGACTATATCAACACCAATATGGACGAGGAGCTAAAAAAAAAAATAACTGATTTTTGCAAATCTAACTCTATTGCAATGAGTTTCTTGTTTTCGTATTATCTCTTGGCTAAGAATGTGCAGATACGCCCGTTCCAAATAAAGAAACGAGAATATCTTCATCTAAATATGAATACACGCACAAAAAAGGTGCTAGATAAAAAAAGTAATGACATCAACGTAACTAGGCAATTTTATCTACATTTAATCGCTTTGCAAATCTGTGAGGATTTCAATTTGTGAAATTTAAAAAAATAGCGAAAAAAATTCGCTATTTTTTATTTACATTTTTCTTCGATTATGATATAATTTACATATAATCAAAAAAAGAAAAATAATCCATATTTGGAAAGGAGAGGGATGATTGTGTTTGACCAACTCCGAGGGCTATTGAATTCTTTGTTTAGAGACATTACGTCTACATTTATCACTTTGTTCGCCATTGGGATTCTTATTTGTGGCCTATTGGCGGCATTTGGTGGAGAAGAAAATCAAGCAAAGTTCAAACGGGGGTTGTTTTTGTGCATCTCTGGGTTGATTGTGTTTTTGCTTGCTCGCCCGATCGTGTACTACTTCCAAAGCAACCTCTAATCGGAGGGGTGAATGAATTTGGCATATGAAACACAGTCGATCGCTGAACGAAGGGAACAGTTGCGGGAAGAGGGGAAGATAGAGCTACCTCTAAACGTTGATACCCGAAAGTATTTACTCTCTTTCATTCGGTATCGAGACGTGCTGATCTCCCTTCCTTTATTGATTGCTGGCATTGTGGCTCTGTATATCATCCATCGAACGGGAATCGGCATTAATTCGCAAAACGTGATTGTCTGCTTTGCGCCCTGGGCAACGTTCTTACTGTTGCTGACGATTCAACATCCCGATCGGAAGAACATTTCGTTTTTCGAACACCGGATTGTTTGGCGCATCAAGTACAACAACCGTCAAAAATTGTTCGTATATACAAAGGGTGATCTGATGGGAAAGAAGAAGGAAAAAGATGTTCGTGAACAGCTTGGCATTTCTAACATTTATTCCGACTGCTACGAAACAACGGACAAACGATTAGTCAAAGTGATCAAAGTGTCGAGCATTAATCTTTCGTTGCTAAATAACAAAGAGAAACGCATGATTTTTCAAGCCTACGAAACGTTCCTCAACGACCTTCCAAAAAATCTAACGATCCAAATCAGCCAGATCGCGCAACCAGTCAATTTGAAAAACTACTTCCTGTTCATCCAAGAGCAGACATTCCGAGAACAAGATATAGCGAAAAAATTGTTGGCGAAAGGATATCTTGATTTTATCGATGATATTCAAAAGTCTAAAAACATGGTATCTCGAAACCGATATGTCATTATTTCCAAACCATTCACGGTGCAGAACAGAGACAGTGTCTTGGAGGAACTTGATCGACAGGCAAAAATCCTTGTTTCTCAAATCGAGAATATGCTCGGCGGTCGCTTTCAGCTGAAAGCAGAAATCTTAAACAACGAAGAGTTATTCCATCTCATCTACACCTGCGTTGACTACGAAAATGCACAAGTCAATGCGGAAATCAAAACAAGTACATTCCCAATCACGCTGGGAAAAGAGACATATATCGAGATGAAAAAGAGATGGGAGAAAGAAGTAACGGAGAAAATCATTTAAGCCAGGGGGAAGGACGATGAGACTTACACTTCCTTTTTTTCGAAAAAAGAAAGAAGAGAGTTTGGAGGAATCGTATCACAACGCTAATGAACATATTTTGAATTTGCTTTCTCCTGACAGTATCGAAGAAAAAGAGAGTTATGTCCGTTCGGGTACGAACTATACCCGAACGCTTGTGGTTGTAGAGTATTCGTCCATTATTGTGCAGGAATATGTTCAACGTCTAAATGATCTGAGTGATAACATTAGCGTCATTCAGTACATAACGGAGTACGATTCTTCAGAAGTGCGGAGACATTTATCGGAAAGCATTAAGCAAAACAGTCAAAAACTATATTCCAAATACGTCAATGATGCAGGAAAAGCCGAAGCACAAGCGCAGATCGACAGTGCTAGAATGTTGCTCCATCAGCTAAGTTTCAAGAACGAAAAAATGTTCATGTTTCAAATGCTGATTCACATTGTTGCAAACGACCTGAAAGAGCTGGATGCGCTGACTCAACAAGTGAAAGCCATCGTCGGGCCATTTGCCAAAACATTAACCCCGACAACCAGAATGAAAGATGCGTTTGATAGCTTCTTGCCAATCGGCAAAAACAAAGTATATGACTTGACATATCGCCCGATGAACGCGGAAGCCGTTTCTTATTTCTTTCCGTTTCATGAAAATGAGATTTTTGATGAAAAAGGCATTATTAAAGGTCGCAACATGACGACCGGCAACGTGGTAATCGTGGACGACGATTTGTTGTTAAACCGCCATGAATTTGTCATTGGAATTTCCGGTTCTGGGAAATCCACTTACATTTTTCAAGATATGATGCGGAAGTACATGTTAGGACGCAGAATCATCGTGATCGACCCGAAAGGAGAATTCGGGGAGGTATTTCGTACACTTGGCGGTGAGTGGGTGAAAATCAGCCTAAAAGGCGGGAACATCATCAATCCGTTTGATATTCCGAAAAATCAACATGAAGAAGGAAATCCACTAATTGCTAAAATCAGTACCTTGTTGACGATGTTTCGCCTCATGTATCCGCAGATGACGGATTTACAGGAAGATGTCTTGTCGAAGTTATTAATTGAGTTGTACGGCAAGTTTGGCATCACGGAAGAAACAGACGTGAACGCATTAGCAGTAACGGACTTTCCGATCATGGAAGACTTCTATCATTTTCTTGAAGAAATCAAGGAAACAAACCCTGAAGAGTATGAGCACGTAAGGGACTTCCATACCACGTTGCACGCTTATGCGAAAGGCATGTTTGCCAAAGTGTTTAATGGGCATACCAACGTGGATGTGTCGAATCCACTTGTCGCTTATGATATTTTTGACCTCCAAAACCGGGAAAAAGCACAACGAGTAGTATACTTCAACCTATTATCTCATATCAACTATGACATCTTGAACGGTGACCGTCATCCAACACAAGTGTATATTGACGAGGCGCATATCATCGCTGACCCAAAAGTGCCTCTGGCGATGGAATACGTGTATTTCATGATGAAAGTCTTACGATCGTTTAACTGCGGAGTGACACCGGCTACCCAGTCGATTAAAGACTTTCTGTCCGCGAAAGACGATAAACGAAACTATGGGGAAGCTGTCATTTCACAAGCTATTCAACGTTTATATCTCCCGATGCAAGAAGTAGAAATCAACTTCTTGGAGAAAGAACTTGGACATCAATTTTCTGAAGAGGAACGAACGACATTAACGGTCGTTGAGGGGCGAAAAGACGAACAAGCAGGTAAGGGCATCTATTTTGTCGGCTCGAAAAAAATCAAATTGGAAGTGCAGCTAACGGATGTTGAAAAACAACTATGGTTTGAACGGAAGAAATTAAGCGAGTTGGTCTTATGAGAGATGTTGTTTACTGGTTTCTTCTTCGCAAACCACTTGTATGGATGGGGATAGGCATACTAAGTGTGGTTGTACTGATCGGCGCTGTCAGTAATGCGATTTTCGGGGAAGAAGAGAGCTTCTCCAATATCTCAGGCGGAGTAGCAATGTGTACGAAGGGAAAAGTGGATGAAGCAAGAATTGAAGAAGTGCTATCTAACGCCGGAGTTTTTGCTGGAAAAAAAGATGTGTTCATGAGTGCAGCTGAAAAATACGGTATTGATCCCGTGCTACTCATCGCCATTGCGTTGCATGAAACAGGATACGGAACATCCAATGCGGTCAAAACCAAAAACAATCCTGGTGGCATTATGGACCCGAACACTGGAAAGTTAAAAGTATTTGATAGCCTGGAAGACGGCATCGATTTTATGGCAGGAAACCTGTATCGGGTCTATATATCTCAAGGATTAGTAACGATTCAACAGATCGGGGCAAAGTACGCTCCAATTGGAGCGAATAATGACCCCTCGAACTTAAACGCGAATTGGGTGCCAGTAGTCACCAATATCGCAAATGAACTAGGCGGCCTCTCGATGAATTGCGAAGTTATGGGGACAGGAGAATTCGCGCTGCCTACCGGTTCGATGAGCATCACGTCTAATTTTGGGTATCGGAGTGATCCGTTCGGAGGTGAAACGGAATTTCATAAGGGAACAGACTTCGCTTGTTCGCGAGGTGATGCAATTTATGCAGCTGACGGGGGGCAAATTGTAGTGTCCGTGAAGTCCGGATATGGTGGCGGATACGGTCATCATGTCATTATCGATCACGGCGATAAATTCACCTTGTACGGCCACATGGAACATGTGGATGTAGACGTAGGAGACACGGTGCAGAAAGGACAGAAGATCGGTACTTGCGGAACAACCGGTTCCTCAACGGGATACCACTTGCATTTTGAGGTTCAGCTAGGCGGCATCTATGGTGAAAGAGTAGACCCAATGACGTACTTCCAGCCAGCAAAGAAGGAGGAAGATGAATGAGAATCACCGTTACTAACCTTGTGCTAGTCGCTCTTCTATTGATTGCAGGAAGCTTTAGCTTCCTCTTGTATACGGACCTTCAGGAAGCCAAAGCAACAATTGAAAAGTATCAAGACATTGAAAAGCTTAATCAACGATCAGAAGATTTTATTCGAGCATTGATCTATGGCAAACATAAAAAGTATCTGACTGGAGAGCAGTTGGAGAAATATGAAACTGGTGAAAAGGAATATGGTACACCAACTGAAAAAAACATGGCAGAAGTCAATGAAATGAAGATTCAGCAACTATTCACGAAAAAAATTAAGAATAAGGATAACGAAGCTGAATCGTATGCCATCGTACAGGTCCGATATGAAACAGGTGACCCTAATCAATACGGGGATGACTATATTCATACATTAACGGTCAACTCTCATTGGGTGAAAGACGCCGGGGAATGGAAAGTCGATCATTTAGAAATGTCTTTACTGAAGGACAGCCGGGATGAAATGTTGCGGAAACAAGCTGAAGAAGCGCTACGGAAAGCCGGTCAAGCCAGTTAAAGAAAAGGGGGAGAGGGAAAGTGAAACTAACGCCGGAACGGCGTAGACAGATATATCAGATTACAAAAAAAATACTCGCTGTCTACGATCGTTTTTTCTCTTTTGTACTTAAGCTGTATGAAAAGCCGGTGGAGCGAAAGAAAAGAGAGTTTTTCCTCACGTATCGCACAGAAATGACGGAGGAAGAAATTCGGGAGTATCAATATCGATTGACGGTAGGGTGGACGGTTATCTTATTTATCTTCATTTTGCTTTTGCTAGAGATCGGGGGGAGAATCTTTGGCTAAATTTGTTCGAGTCCTGGTCGTTGCGCTTCTGTTGTCCTTGGTGATCTTTCCAACGGCAAGTTTGGCGAAAACAGGAGATTTTTATGAAAAAAACAAAATGTTCTTTGAAGAACCGGAAAACTCAGATGACGAGAATGAATCTATGAGCGCTTATATCGAGATTCTGAAAAACTACGATCAAAACAGTCAAACGATTGAGTGCGGAAAATTTCAGGTTACTTGCCATATCTATAAATTCATCTTTGAAACGGGAGTTTCAGCGATGGAATTCATTAAGGAAATCATGAAAAAGACGATTATTTCCCCTACAGACATCATTCAGAATCCGTTGTATGAAAGATACCAAGATGGACTGTTCGCATTATCAAAAACGGTATTGGCGATCTTCATTGTATTTAACATGACAAAAATTATGAGCCTTCGCATGGCGGATGCGGATGACGGCCCGATTGTCATGAACGAAAAGCTCGTAAGCATCTTTGTGATCTGTGTGTTCCTGTTCTTGTATGAATCCATCGTTCATTGGATTTTGAACTTTCAAGAAAAACTTATGACCGAAATTATCGATACAATTCAAACTCAGGATATGGTAGCAAATATGATCTCCAATATATTGCTTTCTCCTGGGGTATTTGCTTTCATCGCTGTTTTAGTCATCGGAATCATTCTGGTGGTTCTAGCGCTACAGTTTTTCTATCGAATCGCTCTCGTTGCGATTTTGTATATTGTCGGTCCAATCGCCATCGTTACAAAAATTAATGATACTTTTAACTTCTTTGATTTCTGGTTCAAACAATTCATCAGCGCGTTTCTCACGCTAGCGTTACAATTGATCGCTACGGCCATTGGACTGCAACGCTTTTTTGAGAGACCGCAGTATTTCGGCGATACGACCAATCTATTTATCGGAACAGCCTTTTTCATTCTCGCTGTGACGTTGCCATCCCTTTTAGGTCAATGGGGATTGAGCACCGGTTCAGCACGTTCTGTAATGTCAGGAGCGAAAACCATCGCCAGGGTAGCGATGAGACGATAAGGAGGATGATAGACATGAAAAAATGGATGATAATCGGCACAGCTGTTTCATTGATGTTCCTGTTTGGATGTCAGAACGATCAAAAAGAAGTACAAAGTACGAAGGTAGAGGAAAAAACAAAGGCGAAAGAAGACAATTCGAAAGAAAAAGCAAAAAGCGTCTTTACTCGAAAAGATCGTCAGATCGCAAAGGAAAAAGCTGAAAAATTTGTTGTTCTTCTCACTGAGTTTCACGGGCGTTCTATTTTTAGCGATGAAGATAACAATAAAGTTCATAAAGAGTTGAGCCAAAAAGCTCGTAAACAAAAATTAATCCACTCAGAATCTGCTTTTGCAAACCCGCAATATACATCATTTGTTGAACGTACGAAAGAAGACAGCAAATTAATTCTTCGTCGAGATCGTTTTCAGTTAGGCGATGAATTTGAAGAAATTTACTATAAATACATTGATGTTCATGAGTTAAGATTACCAATTAAATATACTGTTAAGTCTGATACGTCTTCGGAAGATGTTGAGTTAGAGTCGTTTATTCGCTTCGTTAAAACAACAGACGGAGAAATTTATATTTTGGACGCGCCAATGTTGAACAGCGTAGACTTGGAGAAAAAAGATGAGGACGCTTATTACGATGAATACAATCGGAAAGAAATCCAGCAAGAAGTAAAAGAAGAACTGAACATCCAATAAAGAGAGGTGATACTTATGCAATTTCCTCTGAACAAATATGGCGAAGTTGAGGTACAAAATAATGAGCTTCGGTATTTTATCCCTATCGCCTATACGGAAGCCAGTGATTTAGGAGAATTAGAGGAATCTTACAGAAAAAAAGGAAAAGAATTAATGGATTCCCCTTACTATCTCTTTGCGAGCAACCTCGAAGTAGTACGAAATCGCTTCTGTTTCACGTTCCAGTTAGAGGAAATGAAAGCTTTTCATTATATTCGGCAGTTCCCGTTTGAGGAACAGTTATACTATCTTCGTTCGCTGGTGGAAATGGCGAAAAATATTGAACAGACGCCGATTTTATGGGATAAAAATAGCCTTCTTGTGGACTTGACGGATGGGAAAATCAAAACGTTCATCTTTGGATTTGACAAACATCCGATTCATGTATCGCAAGATGCAGTGGACGGACTAAAAGAAACGATTATCCTGGCATTAACCACCCTTCATCGTGTGTTGGGAAAACCAAGACGGATTAATTTCATCGATCAACGGGAGATCGTCATCCGTTTTGCGGAAAACATTTTGCACGGAAAATCCGTTAGTGAAATCGGGAGAGTTGTAGAAGATACGATTTTGGAAATTGAACGTCAGTTAGAACAGGAGAAAAAAGAGCAGCCGAAACCAAGCGTCTTTGTGGCCTTTAAGGAAAAATGGAACACGAAAAAAGAAACGGCTGCTACTGTTGAACAGCCAGTCTGGCGTTTCTCCAAGAAAAAATCGAATCTTTCGGCACCATATGAAAAGAAAAAGTCGATTTGGGATAATAAATACGTGTATCTTTCTGCTTCGGCACTCGCTTTGGTCATTCTCATTGGAAACTCAACAGGGGCATTTGATTTTTCCAAGCCTGAAGAAGCAAAAGCTAAACAAGAACAGACAGAAATCATTCCATCTAACAAGCTCATCGGTATTTACCGGCAGGCAATTACGGGAGACAAACAAAAAGCGTTAGATCAATTGGAGCGATTGGGATTTGATAATCTGAGCAAGAAAGACCAAAAAGTGATGTTGAGTCTATATGAAGAGACAGGACAGCCCGAAAAAGCCATTAAGCTGAAGCCGGAATATGCAGAAAAAGTCGTGAACGACTTAGTTAGTAATCAAAAGTACGATGATCTACGAACGCTGCAAAGTAAAGTTGATAATCCAGTTGTTAATTATGAGGTTGCTTACCTAGATAAGAAATGGGAAGATGTAGTTCAATTAAAAGACAAAGTGAAAATGACCGAGAGACGGGAAAACCAATTATTAAGCGCATATCTTCATTTGGGGAGAATGGATGAAGCTAAAAAATTGGCTGCGGAATCTCCTGAATTGAGCCAGAAAGTCCAGGATTTCGAGATGAAGAAAAAACAAGTCGAGGATTTGAAAATGCAGGTGCAACAGGTGCAAAAAAATGAAAAAGACGTGAAAAAACGTGATGAACAAGTGAAAAAATTGAATGAACAGATCAAGCAGCTGGAAGCAGCGATCAACAACATCTAAAAAAGAAGTGGAGAGGGGCGATCATTTCACCTTCTCCACTTCTTTTTTGGGAGGCTGGATGTTCATGTCTTTCACGGGTTGCTGCATCCTTTCCACCATGTTTTGAATGAATTCTTTATTGATTTTTTTAGGGATGAATCCGATTCGTTCGCGAAGGATGTTTTCGATGACAAAGCATTTTCTCGTCCAGTACTCATACTCCTTATACGTGTATTGTTCTGCATCGGAAAATTCCTTCGCTCCTTGCTTCATCGCCTGAATGAAAATGTACCGGTTGTTATACGTATCTGATCGTTCTTTTCGAGCTAATTTAAGAAGGTAAAGCAATTCGACAGTGGAGAGTTTCATCAGTTCAGGAGTGGGTTTTTTAGCGTCTTCGATCGTCGGGTGCTGTTGAGGAAGGAGATTTTTTCTTTTCCCGTTCTCCTGAACTTCGTTTCGATCAAGCTTCATTTTGCAAAAGCCGCAATAATAACGATGTTGGTGATTTTGTACCCCACTTCCACAGTACGGGCAAGTTTTCATACTGACTCCCTCTCTATATTGTTGTAACTTACTACAATTATTATAACATCTATTGTTGTAAGTTACAACATCTTTTTTGTTTTCCAAATGAACATATTTTTAATTAATCAATATTTAAACAGGGAGAGTTCTTGCAAAAAAAGAGGAGAGAACCTCCTCATCAGAAGTTGAATCTGATGATTTCGACGATGAAGTAGATTACTAGTATTGCTATGATGCTTCCGTAGATGACTTTATTGAATGGTTGAAGTGTTTTCGGGATGAACTGGGACATCCAAAAGAGGAAAATGGCTGCTGCGATTAGGATAAAAGTGAGGACAACGACTTCTTTCATCTGCTATACCTCCTTCCTTTGTTTGAGAAGGAGGGAATTTTTGTGCGAAGGTGGGTAGAAGGGTGCGGAACGAAGTGGAGCATACGAAGTATCAAGCGATTCGTTGACGACTTGGCTTCCCCAAGCCGTCCGAAGAGCGCAGACCCTTTACGCACCTCACAAACAAAAATTATAATGGGGTGAGGCAAAGGAAGGATCATACTTGGGAAGGAGGCAATAAAATAAGACTCTGTTAGTGTTTGTTGTTGGTTAATACCTTAAAAAAACGGCTTCTCAGATTGGCGTATAACGCGTCTTCAATTGCAAAGTAATGGTTTTATATTCGGAAGAGAAAAAGCGTCTCTATAGGGCATTTATGGCTTTTTAAAACGTATCCCCTTTTGTTCAATCAAAATTTTGCTATATTTTTTCCCTGATCATTTCTTCTGTTGCTCCAATAAATGCTTGGCAAAGCTTTCAACGGTATATTTTGACCAGTATGGCGTTCCGGCTACTACTAAGTCTTCCTTTGGGAACTTTCCTCTTTTGCGATAGACAGCAATCTTGTTTTGGGGGAAATGAATTCCTTTATCCTCTAGATAGCGCGCAAAATCACTTTGGGTGTAGTAGTCTTGGGAGTCTCTAATGATCGAGAAGTTAGGGTTTTTAATCAAATACGTTTCGTTTCTGAAAAACTCCACGATTAGTTGCAACGCAAATTCCAGCCATTCATCTTCAAGGTGCTGATATAGTAATTGGAGCGAGAATGCTTCCTCATTCGGTTTTTCAAAGAATCGAGCCAATTGCAAAAATGTCTTTTCTAACTCACTTAATGTTGAGGAAGTTTTCAATACTTCTTTATTGGATTCATCCAGTAAAGGTTTTAATTGAGGAAATTGATTGATGATCTTTTGTGTAGTATTTTTCATTTAATCCACCTCTTTGTTGTAAGTTACTACAATAATAGCATAAAATGTTGTATATCACAACATTTCTCCTAAAATAAATGGCTGTTTTATTGCAACGCTTTAAAACAGCCCATTTTTGAAAAGCTCGATGCTATTCAAAAATGGAGAAAGGGGAAGAAAGAAAAAGAAGAAGGAAGGAGGAAAACCTTCCTTCAGGAAAAGAATCCTCTTTCTTTGAGGGAAGTGTATTCTGCTTTGTAGTTGATGACTAGGTGATCGAGAACTTCAATCCCTAGTATCCTTCCGGCTTCTGCTAGCCGTTTTGTCATTTCAACATCCTCTCTCGATGGAGTGACGTCACCACTTGGATGCTGATGTGCGACGATGATGCTAGCTGAGTTATTGAGGATTGCTGCCTTAAAGACTTCTCTTGGGTGAACGATGGATGAGTTGAGTGAACCGATATGGCAGCGATGAACGGCAACGACTTCGTTTTTGGTATTGAGGCACATGACTAAGAACACTTCTCTGTCGTCGTCGCCGATGAAGTGTGCTGCCACTTTTGCTGCATCCTCCGGACAACGGATTTTGTGTCGCTCTTCCACCTCCTGAACGATTTGTTTGATGCGTTGGATTTCGTAGATTTTTTCCATGGTTGAACACTCCTTTCTTTGTTTGCCGGTGGGGGAATTTTTGCGCGAAGGTGGGTAGAAGGGTGCGGAACGAAGTGGAGCATACGAAGTATCAAGCGATTCGTTGACGGCTTGTGGGAAGCCCAATGACTTAGCAAGCCTTAAAAGCGATGCTTTTTAGGCTTGGTTAGCCGACTTGGCTTCCCCAAGCCGTCCGAAGAGCGCAGACCCTTTACGCGCCTAACAAGCAAAAATTATAATGGGGAGAGGCAAAGGAAGGAGCGTACTTGGGAAGGAGGTAAAAAATAAAACGCATTTTTAGCCTGTTGCATTTTTTAAATGCAACGGCCTAAAAATGCGCCAAGACAAACTTTTTCAATCTTGGAATGCAACATAATCAAGATTATAGGAATTCCTAAGTTTTCAGTAACGTACACTGCATCTCAGCAAGCCTTAAAAGCTATGTTTTTTAGGGTTGGTTAGCCGACTTGGCTTCCCCAAGCCGTCCGAAGAGCGCAGACCCTTTACGCGCCTAGCAAGCAAAAATTACAATGGGGCGAGGTAAAGGGAGGAGTTTACTTGGGAAGGAGATAATAAATAAAACGCATTTTTGGCCTGTTGCATTTTTTAAATGCAACGGCCTAAAAATGCGCCAAGACAAACTTTTTCAATTTTTATTTTTAATCCTGAATCCGTGACAAAACATCTTTACAATGGTCGCAAACCGTTGATACGATAAGGGAAAACGACGTTGACGACTCTTCATCAAGTAGGTGAATGTGATGAAAGATTTCCCGATTCGGTTTGTATTGACAGATGAAGCGATTACTCCAAGTGCTGGGCTTGCTCTCGTGGGCTACTTACTCCATCGAACGAAACTGGATAAACGGGTAAACGCACTTCGGCTTCCAACGGTTCGTCGAGATGTGCACATTTCCCATAGCGATGTCATTCGCTCGATGATTGGCTTGCTTGCCACAGGAAAAACGGATTTCGATCATATCGAAGCGTATCGTCAGGACGATATCTTTTCGGCATCGATGGGGATTCAGCACGTGCCTTCCTCCCCAACGTTGCGACAGCGTCTCGATCAGCTCGCTTGTCTTCCGATGACCGAAGCAATCATTTGGGAGGAATCGATGCGTCTGTTGGTTCGACAACACGCTACCTTGTCCCCTTGTTGGACCAAAGGGAAAACGACATGGCTTCCCCTTGATATAGATGCTTCCCCATTTGACAACTCCGATACGAAGAAAGAAGGAGTGAGTCGAACGTATAAAGGATTTGACGGTTTTACGCCGTTGTTTGCGTACGCAGGGAAGGAAGGGTATATCGTTCATGCCGAGCTGCGTCCAGGGAAACAACATGTACAAGACAACATGCCTTCGTTTTTAACTACCGCTATCCGTCGAGCTCGTCCGCTGACCTCGTCTCGTCTGCTTGTCCGCATGGATGCAGGAAACGATGCGGAAGCGAATGTGCACGTATGTCTAAAGGAAGACGTGGACTTTGTCATCAAGCGAAACTTACGCCGAGAATCGAAAGCGCTTTGGTTCCAGATCGCTTCGCAAAAGGGCAGACGCGTCGATGATGGACAAACAGAAGGAGTACAAACGTATGAGTTATGCCTTCCACAGACCGCAGCAATCGATGGACACACGTATACGTACGTTCAAGTCACCCAAGTGACGGAACGAACGATGGAACGAAATGGACAGCTGATGCTCGTTCCTGATTACGAAGTCGAAAGCTACTGGGTGCGCCTCGAAGGATACGAGCATGTTCGAATGAGTGATGTGCTCGCATTGTATCACGATCATGCGACATGCGAACAGTTTCATAGCGAACTGAAAAGCGACTTAGATTTAGAGCGACTTCCATCAGGGAAGATGAAAACGAATGCGCTCGTGTTAGTCATGGGAGCATTCGTGTACAACCTTCTTCGCCTGATTGGACAAGATCTATTAAGCGATCCGAGACATCCATTACATCATAAAGTGAAACGCCGCCGCATCAAGACGATCATTCAGACGGTGATCACGATGGCAGGTCGACTCGTCCGCCGATCACGACAGATCTGGATGAAACTGACGCGAAGGAGTGGCTATAGCGAACCCCTTCTGAACATTTACATAAAATGGAGAGAAGGAGCATAACGAACGATTGTTCGCAATTCTGTACTCATCCTAACCCTCTGTCCTTTTTTGTTTTTTCTTTGGTTTATATACCTAAAAAAGATATTTATTTCATTTCTGAGAGTGAAGATGACATCTGTTTTAAACATAAAAAGGGAATGGTGGATCACACATCCATAAAACCAGCAAAAAAGTCAAAGTCGATGTCAATCCATCACGGATTCAGGATATAAAAATATTTCCAGATCTGTGACAGTTGAAAAACCAAAGAAGCTTATGTATAATAAAAGCGAATAAAGTTGCGTATAATTAATTCAGGCAAAGCTTTCAGAGGATGGAACAGGCAGCCATCGCCCTTGCTGGAGATGCGGGAGTGCCACCCCGCCTAAAGCTTTGCCGATCGGATGGAGCCATAGCGTAATATATGCTATGGCTTTTTATTCTTTTTCATATTCGATTAATGCTCCTTTTTTTCTATACTTTTCCACTTTTTCATCGGACATTATGAAAAGAGAACGTGCATAGAAAACACCGCGATTACTAGCCCTGACCGCCACCAAAACATGGTCCTTTTTATCTTCATCATAGAATACTTTTATGTATTCAATTGATGGTTTTTTCGGATGTTTTGCTATATAGTCAGGAGCAGATAATATGTTCTTTAACTGATTAAAATACTTTTCAAAATCATCAGGATGTTCACTTTTCATATGCTCGATATTCGTTTCACCCAGCATAATGGGTGTATTTTCTTTTATACTTAAACCTAATTTTTTGATTACTTGCTGATTTATTACACCAACTTGTTCCGGTTTCATAAGTAATTCCCCCTATTCTTCATGACCATCACTGCTTAACTCTTCATCTGAAAGTTCTTCGTCTTGAAGTAAATCCGATATCTCCCCGTACTCCACTTCTGGGTGCTCACTTAATTGCCAATCTTCGGCATAAGCCAATTTTTCTAGTAGGTCTAGAATAGCATCTGTATTAGAATCTTTAAATCTAATAGAATGCGGTAATGCTAGCCCTGTTACATGTTCATTATTAAACAGGAAAGGACTTTTGAATATTGCAGCATCTCCCACTTCTAACGTATTGATGCCTAAATGGCCCGAATTTCTTAAAAAATACTGGTGACCGGTTAATATACCATCCTCTCGTTTTGTGATAATGAATAGCAGCTGTTCATTTTTGGACTTAACGGGTTTTTCGCTTTTGTTTTTCCCCCATTGGAAAATGTGAAATACCTTTATGATATCTCCATAAAGGAACTTACGTTGCTGGATTACTTTTATAAGCGAATCCAATACCTGTTGATTATCTTCTTTTATTTTTTTAGGCAATTTTTGTTTTACTAAAGTATTGGAGTATGGAATGAGATATGTAGTATGAGATTTTTTACCTTTCTGTTCGCGGTAAATAAGATTTTTTTCAACCAGAACCTTAATCCAGTTATCAATTGTGCGTGTTTGTGTGCCAAAAAAATCGGCAATTTTTTGAATACTATGCCAACTGTGACCATAGCTGTTGTTAGCGGCAAAGCAAAAATATAAGTACAAACGTAAAGGACCAGCTTCTAGGTCAGCAAGATGTTTTTCCTTAAAGGAACTATATAAAGCAATAAAAGATGAATTATTTTCGCTATTTGTTTTCCGCCAGGAACTGTAATACTCTTTTAAAGCCAAGTCTGTATCATCTTCAGCGGTGATAGACGGTATGATGTTAAATCGTTTCTTTGCCATAATTTTCATCCCTTCGATTATTTTTGTGATTTAAAGTTACCACGAAATTATATGTAGAATCAAATGCGTTTAGTTTCTTTGTTTTAAGAAAAACGATGTTTTAAAACGCTAATTTTATTGCGAAATATTTCGTCTAAACTATAAGATAAACTATAACTGATAACAATACGTATATTCAGTCAGCATAGTACACGAATAGCTGGAACGAAAAAAATATCGTGATAAGGCATTTTTTTATTTTTTTTATGAGCAAATTACTGTGGTTGGAATAAAGGTCTGTGAAAGAAGAAATTAAAATTCACTTAACCTGAAAGCGATGTTTAAATGGTTAAAAATTCAATAAAGAACACTAAATAAGGTTACTCACTCTAAAAAAAGGTGAGTTTATTTTTCAACATAACATAAAATATGTTGCATTCAACGATATTCGACAAAACAAGACGAGGTGTTTCTTCGTCTTATATGTGTGATTAAACTGGTCGTATAATTCACATTATATGTCTAACAATCTCGTCTTTTTTATGATATACTCGTCATATAATGTTATTTTTCGAAGTAATTATTTGCTCTTCGAATCATTTTAAACTCGTCGTATAAGTGAAGGGGTGAAAAAGATGTTGAATGAGTATGTTACATACCTTCAGGAAAAAGGCGCTTCCCCAAACACGATCATCTCTTATACCAATGACTTGAATATCTTTTTCAACGATTTACATATCCGTCCGGGTGATTATGTCACGCCGGCCGACATTCGCAAATGGATCCAGCAAATGTTGAATCCGGTGGAAGGGAAACCGTTGGCCATCTCCACGATCAATCGCCGGCTCAATTCGCTGCGAAGCTTTTATGCGTGGGCGGTCGAACATCATAAGATCGAACAGAACCCAATGAAAGACATCCAGGATTTAAAATCAGCCGATGAAGAGAACGAAAAAATTATGTGGCTCACAGAAGAAGAATTTGAGGACTTATTGCATCGGATGCGGAAAAAACCGGTGCAAAGCCGAGGGGTCGATCCCGAGGAGAAATATCGGCGGGACCGCGCGGTGGTGTACTTGCTTACCTATGCAGGATTGCGGGTGGAAGAGTTATCAAATTTAAAACTAACGGACTTAGATTTAGAAATGAAACGAATTCGGATTGTAGGAAAAGGGATGAAGGTGCGGACAGTGCCGATCTCGAATATTTTACTGGCGGAACTGGAGGATTGGCTGGAGTTTCGCGCGGAAATGGCGAAAAAGAAACCGCATGTGGCCGCATCGCCATATGTCTTTTACAGCCAGCGCTCACCAAAGTTTTCAGTACGTGGCATCCAGCGAATGATTGAAAGCTACAGCCTTCCGAACAAAAAGCTTACGCCCCATATGTTCCGGCATACGTTTTGTAAGTGGATGTTAAAGGCGACGAACAACGATATCGAGAAAGTGCGGAGGCTTGCTGGTCACAGCAATATCGCCACGACATCACGATACTTAAAAGACAGCTATAGTGATTTGGCTGATGCAGTCGAGGCGCTGCCGAAGTTCTAACCTAAGCAAATTTGTTTCAGAAGGGAGAAAACCAATCGATGATGGATTCATTGCAAATCATTGACGGGTATTTTAGCAATAAGGAGTTTTATATGCGCAGCGTGGCTGGATTTCCGTTAGAAGGTCGCTTCAAGGCCGCCGGCTTGCGTTCCTTGGCACGATTGATCGATGAAAACGAGCCTTTTTCTTTCACGCTAGGTCCCAACACCGTGCTCCACGTTCCTGTGGAGCTCAATCGGCAGCTGAAAAAAGAGCTATTCATGATTGCGGAGAAGCTTGATGAAAAGGAATAAACAGCGAAAAACGGTGTTTCATTTAGGGAATCTGGTGAATGACCCAAACTCGTCATTTACTGAATCATAAGCCGACGCCTCAATAGATTTTTCTCCTTTCTGTGAAGGAGATAGGGGAGAAGTCGATGAAATAATGTAATAATTATAAAGAAATTAACTTGTTAGATAGAGAGGGGAGTAAGATTGGCAAAGCAAACAAAAATTTGTGCATGTGGACATACAGCACCTATAGATTTTGATCAAGAACAAATAGAATTAACAGGTAAAGTAAGTGATCTGAATATGCTTGATCCTATAAGCTATAAAGCAGAAGCAACAGAGTTGTATAAGGGTATAGAGCTGTACTACTATTACGAAGAAGATACTTTAAAATTTATAGATGACGGGAGCGCACCTAAAGCAAAATTCAAGAACTTATGTGAATCATGTTTGTTGGAAACTTTACAAACTGATGAACCACATTATGGCGATGGTGTATATTTGACCCAACACAAGCAATTGTTTGATAATGCTACCCATGAAGAGGTGAAAAAAAGTCACGGAATTTCTTATAGAAAACACCGCGCTACATATGTTTGTCTTGATGAAAGTGTATTTCGAAAAATATATAAAACCGGAGGGGTTGTGCGTTCTTGCAAGCATACAGTACAAACAATAGGTGATAAAAAAATGGTAAGTGTAGATGATGGGGTTTTGTTTCAGCTTTACTTAGACTGGTAAGAAAGGAGGGGAGAAAATAATGATAACAGGAAAAGGAATTATTGATGATTTCTTTAATAAAAAGAATCCTATTGATAAAAAGAAGATATTATCCAATATATGTAAATATACATATATATATTATGGAATAATCCCATTTGCAAGCTGGTTTGCAAAAGATGAAAGAGGAGTATCTTATGAGGATTTGTTGTGGGAACTTTTCCGATCAGCAAATGCAGAAGAAACTTCAATTGGGGCTTTTTTATTATTGGCAGAAATAAAAGAAAAATATCCTCCTGTACCAATTGGATTCGCTCAACGGGCATTGACTATCTGGTGTCAACGAGATTTTAAGGACGATAAAGTACTGGCTTATGTATTTAATCGTTTCCCTCAAAATCGTAAAGAATGGATAAAAATATTAACTGATTATGGACGATTCAAAGGTGATATACAATTAAAATGGGGAGATTCATCTTTAGAAACTATCTTACATCTTTGTTTGACCATGATAAAAGGAGTACAGACATGTAAAATAGAGCAGATAGATTACTTTCTCAAACCTGAACTGGATCGATCTTTGAACCTTCTTACCAAACAGATAATCGGTTTAGTGAACAATAGCGAGGAAATTAGTAATCATTTTATCAATGAATTGCTGTCAGCAATTCCAAACAGTAATTTGAAATTAACTACACGTATGTTAGCTTTTCAACTATTGACAATGAAAAAAATAAAAGAACGAGTTGAACCATCACACATTGCCAGAGTTTTTTTAGTTCTTCTGTAGATGCTCCGTCTCCCCTTGGAGCTTTATTATATAATACAGCAAAAGAAATAAGTGATTTGGCAGAGGATATTCCAATTCCTTTAAAGTTGGTAGCACGATCAAACCGTTATATGAATGAAGACTACAGCCAAATCAAGCCTGAGGCATGGAAGGAAATTCTTCATGCCTTTCATACTGAAATAAAAAGTAATCACAGTATAAAGAAACTTCAATATCCAGAAGGATTTACAAATGATATGATTGTCAGATCACTGTTAAGAGAAACAAAAGTACAATCACCTATTGATCCGTTTGAATTATGCGATCAATTAAATATATTGGTTAAGACAGTAGAATTACCTCATAACATAGAAGCATTTACTATCAAAAGTGAATCGGCTGATAAGGGAATGATTGTACTGAATTGTAATTTTCGAGAAACAAATAGGCAAAAGTTTACGTTAGCACATGAGATCGGTCATCTTCTAAAACACTCCTTTCCAAATGGAACTAATGTTTTAGTGGATGAACGTGTAGAAGAGTTGCTTTCTAATCAATATACACCGTGGAATCAATATGTTAATCTGCAATGGGAAAGGGATGCAAACGATTTTGCGCATCGTTTGTTATTACCTACGGGATCGATTGAAGAAAAGCAGTTAAAAAGGATTCAATCCGATTTTGTAAGTAATATATCGTTTTTTTCAAAAAAATGGGAAATTTCTATGAGTGTCTTATCATCGAGACTAATTTCTGTTACAGATATAGAGATGATACTTATTATCTCAGAAAATGGGGATATTGTATTTTGTCAAGTTTCACCTTCCTGGGAAGGAGAAACAGTGTCATTAAAGAATTGTACTGTCCCTGATAATTCTCTTACGTATGATTTCATCTACTGTGAAAAATTTAGTTATACATCGCGGCCAGGTCAAACGAATTTAAATATTTGGTGTAAGGAAGCAGATGATATCTTTCTAAAAGAAGAAGTATTTGCCACTGGTTATGGAAAAGTGTATACATTTTTGTATAAGTAAAGTTTAAATAAAGTGTAACATTAAAAGAAGAAATGAGAGCTAACGTCAATTCTTGCTGCTCTCATTTCTTTCCTGAATCCGTGACAAAACATCTTTACAATGGATGCAAACCGTTGATACGATAAGGGAAAACGACGTTGACGATTCTTCATCAAGTAGGTGAATGTGATGAAAGATTTCCCGATTCGGTTTGTATTGACAGATGAAGCGATTACTCCAAGTGCTGGGCTTGCTCTCGTGGGCTACTTACTCCATCGAACGAAACTGGATAAACGGGTAAACGCACTTCGGCTTCCAACGGTTCGTCGAGAAGTGCACATTTCCCATAGCGACGTCATTCGCTCGATGATCGGCTTGCTTGCCACAGGAAAAACGGATTTTGATCATATCGAAGCGTATCGTCAGGACGATATCTTTTCGACATCAATGGGCATTCGGCACGTACCTTCCTCCCCAACGTTGCGACAGCGTCTCGATCAGCTCGCTTGTCTTCCGATGACCGAAACCATCATTTGGGAGGAATCGATGCGTCTGTTGGTTCGACAACACGCTACCTTGTCTCCTTGTTGGACCAAAGGGAAAACGACATGGCTTCCCCTTGATATAGATGCTTCCCCATTTGACAACTCCGATACGAAGAAAGAAGGAGTGAGTCGAACGTATAAAGGATTTGACGGTTTTACGCCGTTGTTTGCGTACGCAGGGAAGGAAGGGTATATCGTTCATGCCGAGCTGCGTCCAGGGAAACAACATGTACAAGACAACATGCCTTCGTTTTTAACTACCGCCATCCGTCGAGCTCGTCCGCTGACCTCGTCTCGTCTGCTTGTCCGCATGGATGCAGGAAACGATGCGGAAGCGAATGTGCACGTATGTCTAAAGGAAGACGTGGACTTTGTCATCAAGCGAAACTTACGCCGAGAATCGAAAGCGCTTTGGTTCCAGATCGCTTCGCAAAAGGGCAGACGCGTCGATGATGGACAAACAGAAGGAGTACAAACGTATGAGTTATGCCTTCCACAGACCGCAGCAATCGATGGACACACGTATACGTACGTTCAAGTCACCCAAGTGACGGAACGAACGATGGAACGAAATGGACAGCTGATGCTCGTTCCTGATTACGAAGTCGAAAGCTACTGGGTGCGCCTCGAAGGATACGAGCATGTTCGAATGAGTGATGTGCTCGCATTGTATCATGATCATGCGACATGCGAACAGTTTCATAGCGAACTGAAAAGCGACTTAGATTTAGAGCGACTTCCATCAGGGAAGATGAAAACGAATGCGCTCGTGTTAGTCATGGGAGCATTCGTGTACAACCTTCTTCGCCTGATTGGACAAGATCTATTAAGCGATCCGAGACATCCATTACATCATAAAGTGAAACGCCGCCGCATCAAGACGATCATTCAGACGGTGATCACGATGGCAGGTCGACTCGTCCGCCGATCACGACAGATCTGGATGAAACTGACGCGAAGGAGTGGGTACAGTATACTCCTACTGAATGTGTATCAAAAATGGAAAGAGGCAAGATAACAAACAGATGTTCGTGTACTCATATCCATCACTCCCCCCTGTACTTTTTTTGTCTCTTTTTTGGTTTGTATCTCCATAAAAGAGGATTTATCTCGTTTTCAAACATGAAAGTGGTGCAGGGAATCATCAAAAAAAGGGATGTATGGATCATATATCCATAGAACTAACACCAAAATCAAAGTTGATTTCCAACCATCACGGATTCAGGCTTAGGTTATTTTCTATATCTAATTGTTGATCTTGGTACGGTTGATCAGCTAGCTCAACTTGTCCCATGAACACATATTCATTTTCTCGGAATACTTCAAAAAGATAGAGGTCTACTCCATTGGTAGTTGATTCTGCCAATGTTTTGTTTTGTTGGAAGTCTAGTATGAGTAAAATGTTTGTGGGAGAAAAAAAGACAGGTTCCTGATTTGGTATAATAAGGAACCTGTCAGATATGTAAGCAAAATAGATGAAAAACGGGCTCTCCTCCTGGTAAGGTAGTAAGTGCGAAAAAAATACAACCAAAGAAAGGAGTGGAGCCCATGCAGGATTATATCACAAACGGCTTGACATTAAAAGAGATCGAACAGTCTTTATTTAGACATATGCAAAAACAATATGGTCATCTCCTTCAACAGGTGTTGGAGGAGATCGACCGCACATTGGCAGAACAGCGGGACAAGAAACGATATGCGCTCAAAGATAAGCGGACGATCCGACTCCAAACGCTATTTGGAGAGGTGGAAGTGAAGCGAAACTACTACTTTGACCGTGAAAAAAAGGTGTATACGTCTTTACTCGATGTCTTTCTCCAGTTCGATGGGGCGCATGGAGTGAGTCCGCTATTAGAGGAGACAGCGATTCATCTCGCCGTGACGGGTTCTTCGTATCGACAGGCTGCGCAGTCGCTTGAAAAGCTGGTGGGGTATGCATGTATGAGTCACGAAACGATTCGCCAGTCCATCATCGAGGCAGAGGTGGAAGGGCACCGTGCGATGGAGAAAAAAGGGCGCGTGTTTTTTATCGAAGCAGACGGGTTGTACGTGAAACGTCAACGAAGCCGCATCAAAGGAAAAGAAGAAAAGATCATCACGATTCACCAAGGATGGGAGAAAAACGGGAAACGCGTATCCTTAGTGAATCGACGGTATATGGTTCATCAAACGAATGAACCGATTTGGGAAGCTGTAGAGAATTTTCTGATGAAGGAATACAGCTATGATCCGTTTGAGGATTGGGTGGTCATCAATGGAGATGGAGCCCCATGGATTACAGCGTGTCGAGAATATTTCGGGGACAGGGGGTACTTTCAGCTTGATCGGTTCCATGTGGCAAGAGAGATTCGTCAATTGTTCCGAGGTCATGCGAGATATCGGGTGATTCGAAAGAAGTTAGCATCATGGGATGAAGAAGGTGTGTTACGAGAACTCACAAGTGCCATCGGTACGTTAGAACATGAGGAGAAGGAAAAGCAACTCGAGGCGCTTGTTCGTCGAATCGAGGAGATACCAGGATGTTTACGTGACTATCGCGTATGGTTGAAGGAAAAAGGGATTGACACGACAAACATGAGGGCGATGGGGAGTGCGGAAGGAACGATGCATGTGTTTGCGAAACGAAGTAAAAACGGTCGAAGTTGGAGGGATGCAGGGATTGAAGCGATGTTGCGAGCGATCGTCGCGATAAAAGATACGTTACTCATTCGGACACGCGATGGAGTGATGTATGGCGTGGAAGAACGAGAAGAAACGAAACGAGAAACGATCGTGAAAAAGGCACTGAAGCGCGTGCAAACGCAAATGACAGAAGTGGTACGAGATAACATCCCATACCTTCGCCAATCTTCAGGGACACCGATTTACGAGGCATTGCAAGCATTGAAAGGTTTTTAAAACGAGAGAAAACGCACATACCTACAGGATGAGAGTAAGTAAAAGCGCTTACATATAACGATTTTATAAAACCATATATAACCAAAAAAATCGGTCGAGAAAAAAATCTCCCACAAAGTCTTGACTCAAAC